>JAUXOF010000065.1 GCA_030682405.1 Thermodesulfovibrionales bacterium | reverse complement strand
GTCTGCGACATAAAAGTGGGGCAGGCAAAATATCGCAGTATTGACAAGAGTTCTCGTCATTCTCCGGCCCTATGGGTCGTGACCCACGGGTCATAGACTTGACCGGCCACTGGCTCGCAGGAGAGAATCCAGTAATTTTCTTGTTTTTTACATAGTTATGCCTCTGGATACCCCGATCAAGTCGGGGTATGACAAATAAAGCAATATCCGGTAAATTTACAAAACCCACTTTTATGTCGCAGACCCCACCGTTATGTCACCGTTATAACTTGGACATAATTGTTTTTCTGTGATATTTTAAAATATTGCCGTTTTCGTATCGGAGGCTGCTATGGAATGCATGAGTGAGAAAAACAAAAAGTACTGCAACTGCACATATGAGCCTTGCCCGAGGAAGCATAAGTGCTGCGAGTGCCTTCATTACCATAGGAAAAGCGGCGAGCTTCCGGCCTGTTTTTTCACCGCTGAGGCGGAAAGGACATACAACAGGAGCATAGGGAGCTTTATAAAGATGCACAAGGGATAAACAGGCTTCAATAGCATATTTCGCCGAGGCCCGTGGCCTCCATGCCGGTGTGGTGGAATTGGCAGACGCGCCGGATTTCTATATTTTAGCGAGGAGAAGAAGTGAATTTTAAATTTTCCCTTCATGCCGAAGAGGAAATGAAGCGGAGACGGATTTCGAGAAAATTTGTAGAATCCGTCCTGAATGACCCTCGGCAGATTGTCGAGGAGTATGGCGATAAAAAGGCGTACCAGTCGCAAATTGATTTCGGTAAGGGTAAAATATATCTATTACGGGTGATAGTGAATGAAGCCGTTAACCCAAAAGTAGTGGTGACTGCTTATAAGACAAGTAAAATTAACAAGTATTGGAGGCAGCAATGAAAATAACTTATGACCCCGATGTGGATGTCCTTCGCATCATTTTTACCGACTTGCCCATCGAGGAAAGCGACGAAGAGAAACCGGGCATAATCCTCGATTTCGACAAAAGCGGGAACATTGTCGGGCTGGAAATACTTGACGCCTCGCGCCGTATGGAGAACCCCCGCTCGGTCGAGTACGCGGTGGCAGGGTAGCCTTAAAGCAGTTTCAGCCGGTGTGGTGGAATTGGCAGACGCGCCGGACTCAAAATCCGGTGGGGGCAACTCCGTGTGGGTTCGACTCCCACCACCGGCACTTTTAAAAGCTCGACTATCTCCTCTTTAAGTTCTCCAAATAGGATATTTCTAAATTGAGACCCCTGAAAAAGTCTCAAATTGGCTTGACACTCGGCCATTGAGATGGTTGACTATGTGACACTGAGCCTGCCTTATATAGAAGGGGCATCAACAACAGGGATAATCGAGAAGATTAAGGGGGTGCATGGGGGTGAGGGGGGGCCTTGATGCGGAATCCAGTCATTTGTCTCCTTTCTGGATTCCCGCCCTATGGGTCGTGACCCACGGGTCATAGACCTTCGCGGGAATGACGATAGCACCTGCTTTTATGCGGTCTTTTCAGTATCAGTAAAGCTGCCATGACCTTATGAGACGTGCCGGCATAACCGCCTCTGTAGCATGGCATTCACGCTTTACAAAACTATACCCTATAAATTAAAATCCAAATATGGGAACGGTAGCTGAATATAAATATGTTGTTAAAGACAAGAAGATACTCGGCGGAGAACCTGTAATCAAAGGGACGCGGACTCCTGTAAGGGCGGTTGTGGAAAACTGGCGTCTCGGCCTATCGCCCGAGGAGATAGTCATCCACATGCCTCACCTCACGCTCGCTCAGGTATTCGAGGCCCTGAGCTATTACAGCGACTATCAGAAGGAAATCAACGGATACATAGAAAAGAACAAGATACCCGCAAGCAAGGTTCATCCCTCCTTAAAGTGATTTCTATATATTGCGATGAAGACGTGGATGTCCTGATAAAGCCGCTCCTTGAGGCAAAGGGCTTTAAGGTCTTGACCGCACTCGATGAAAAGATGCTCGGCGTTTCCGATACTAAGCAAATAATGTATGCTTTAAGCAAGGGGCGTGTTTTCCTGACCCATAACCGTGTGCATTATGAACAACTTTATTCGGAACTCACGGCGCAGGGCGGAGACAATGCCGGCGTTATTATAGCTACAAGAAGGAATGTATACGAGCTTGCCAGAAGAGTATCGCGCGTGCTTTCAGGTTATACGAAAGACAGCATTAAAAACCGTCTTTTGTACGTTTAGCCGGAGGGTCCATGACCCTTCCTGAGCCTATCGAAAACTTTATATCCCGCCTGACCCCGCATCCGCCGAGGATTTACAATCTGGGAGGCTCTGCCACCGCCCTTTTTCTTGCCCTCAAGGAGGGGCCTTTTCTTATGGTGGACTCTGACGAGGAGTCTGCGCAGAGGCTTTTGAGGGATGTGCGGTTCTATAAGGGGGTTGTTGCCCAATCAGAGGGGGCCGCGCCCCTGCCCGGTGGGGCCGTGCCCCTTTTTCTTCCCGCCCCTGATTCCCCTTCCGCCTCCGGCCAGAGGGCGGAGGTAGTCCGCAGGCTTTTTCTTGAGGGAGGCCGAGAATCGGTTATCACTTACAGGGAGGCGCTTCATGACGGCTTATGGCCGCCTGAGGAACTGAGGGACAATATCGTACATTTAAAGGCCTCGGAGGAGACGGACAGGCCTTACATAGAGGAGAGTCTCATCAGGGCAGGGTACATGCCTGTTCCCCTTGTCACTGAAAAGGGCCAATACAGCATGAGGCGGTGGATTCTGGACGTATTCCCCTCCACTTATGAAAACCCCGTAAGGGTCGAATTTTTCGGGGATGTTGCCGAGAGCATCCGGACTTTTGATACCTCGGGTCAGAGGTCGGTATCGGAGATACGCGAGTGTCTCATAATGCCTGCAAAAGACCCTCAAGAGGGCAGAAGCCTGACAGGGCTTTTCAGGGGATTCGAGTTTTTCTGTTCGGAAACGGTTATTGAGGGGATGCCGGACGGCACGCGCGCATTGTCGGGCTTTGCCATAGGAGGCGAGGGGGTTGATGCCGGGCTTATGCCTATAAGCGGGCACGGCATCCTGCCGGAAGAAAGGGAGGATGTCTACGGGCTTGCCGCTGCAATCGGGAAACTCAGCGCCGCAAACAGGGTGATATTAATCTCGTCCTCGGCAGGGCAGGCCGAGAGGCTGAAAGAGATATTAAGAGACAGCGGGGTAATCGCTCCGCTTGTTGATATAAAAGAGGCTTTTCTCTACGAAGGCCGCGTTTCAATATCCGTCGGAGACCTCTCATCCGGGATTTTCCTGCCCGGGCTTTTGATACTTACCGAGGGCGAGATATTCAGGAAGCCGCCTTACAGGGCGATGAAGAAATCCCGTGTTTCGGAGCTTATTGCATCCCTTGACGACCTTTCGATAGAAGACTATGTCGTCCATAAGGACTACGGCATCGGAAGGTTTATGGGGCTTGTCAGGCAGTCCATGGAGGGCTATGAATGCGACCTTATGGTCATCGAATACGCCGGCGGCGACAGGCTCTATCTTTCGCTTCAGGGCATAGGCAAGGTCAGCAAGTATCACTCCGAGGAGGGGGTGCTGCCGAAGGTAGACAGGCTTGGGAGCAGGTCGTCGTGGCACAGGACAAAGGAGAAGGCCAGAAAGAGGATTAAGGAGATGGCCGGCAGGCTCATTAAGCTTTATGCCGAAAGGGAGGTCTCAAAGGGCTTTATATTCAGCGGGGATACCGAGCTTCACAGGGAGTTTGACAGCTTCTTTCTCTACGAGGAGACCCCTGACCAGGCGAGGGCCATAGAGGAGATAAAGAAGGACATGACCTCGGATGCGCCCATGGACAGGCTTCTTTGCGGGGACGTCGGGTACGGAAAGACCGAGGTTGCGATGAGGGCCGCGTTCAGGGCAGTGTATGACGGAAGGCAGGCGGCTGTGATAGTGCCGACCACGCTTCTTTGCGACCAGCACCTGAGGACTTTCAAAAGCAGGTTTTCGGCATTTCCCATAAAGATAGATTATATAAGCAGGTTTAAGCCGAAAAAGGAACAGCTTATGACTGTAAAGGCCGTCAATCAGGGCGGGATAGATATAATCATAGGCACGCAGGCCCTCTTTAAAAAGGATATCCTGTTTCCGGACCTCGGCCTTCTCATAATAGACGAGGAGCACCGGTTCGGCGTCGCCCAGAAGGAGAGGCTTAAGGAACTGAAAAAAGGGGTAGACGTCCTAAGCTTAAGCGCAACGCCCATTCCGAGGACCCTTCAGATGTCCCTTTCAGGCATAAGGCAGATGAGCATAATCGAGACGCCGCCTGAGGAAAGGCTTGCGGTGAAAACCATGGTATCCGCCTTCAACGACGATGTGATAGTGGAGGCCCTGAGCCGCGAGACGGAAAGGGGAGGGCAGGTCTTTTTCGTCCATAACAGGATAGGGGACATAATGAAGGTTGCGGACTACATAAGAAGGCTCATGCCGCATCTGAGGATAGCGGTTGCGCACGGCCGGATGCCGGAACGCGAGCTTGAGAGGATAATGCTCCGTTTCCTCGGCGCGGAGGTGGACGTGCTCGTGTCAACGGCTATCATAGGTTCGGGCCTCGATATATCAAATGCAAACACCATAATCGTAGACATGGCCGACAGGATGGGGCTTGCGGACCTCTATCAGTTGAGGGGCCGGGTGGGCAGGGGCAATGTTAAGGCCTATGCCTATTTCCTCATCTCAGGAGGAGGCGCGGTTACAGAGGAGGCGAGGAAAAGGCTTCAGGCGATACAGGAACTGAGCTACCTCGGCGCCGGCCTCAGGCTTGCCATGAAGGACCTTGAGATAAGGGGTGCGGGCAACCTCCTTGGCCCTGAACAGTCCGGCTATATCCATGCGGTCGGTTTTGACATGTATATTGAGATGCTTGAAGAGGCGGTGTCCGAATTAAAGGGCATGGAGGTTAAGGAAAAGGCGGAAGCCCGGATAAGCCTTACGACAAACGCCTTTATACCTGAGGATTACATAGAGGACATGATGCTGCGGCTTACGGCCTATAGGAGGATAGCTTCGGCGGAAAGCGCAAATGCGCTGGGCGCTATAGAGGCCGAGATGAGGGACAGGTTCGGCCCCCCTCCAGCGGAGTTCCACTGCCTGCTGAAGGTAATGGAGATGAAGCTCCTTGCCTTGAGGCTTTCAATCGCAGCCATCAGCCAGACCGGAGACAGGGTGAGGTTTGTGTTCCTGCCCGGTGCGGAGGCGTCTCCTCATGGCATTCTCAGGGGTTTCAAAAACAGGGTCAGGTTTTTTAAGGACGGTTTTGAGATTCATGCAAGGGAGGATATCTTCAGCGAGGTCCGAGGGGCTCTGGAAATTATTGCCGGCAGTAAGGAGACGCTGCCGTCGGCGTAAAGGGCAGGGGCGGGCTTTTTCATCAGGGGCACGGCAGACACAACACATAAGCTGAGAATGTCCTGTCCAAAATGGAAATGTCCAGTGGTGAAAATACTATTGACTTTTTGGTATTGGCCGTGTTAAATTAACTTGAGTTTCAGAAGTTTTTGTAACTGAAAAGACCACAAAGACTTTTAGCTTTGTGGCCTTTTTTATTAGGAGCATGTCATTCTGGGGCTTAGTTTATAAGAAGGAGGAAGCAAGAATGTCGAACGGAACAGTGAAGTGGTTCAACGAGTCCAAGGGTTTCGGCTTTATCACAAGCGAAGACGGCACAGATGTGTTTGTCCACTACTCATCCATTGCAGGCAACGGATTTAAGTCCCTTGCCGAGGGTGATTCAGTAAGCTTTGATGTCGAAAGCGGCCCTAAGGGCCCCAAGGCAGTCAACGTGGTAAAAGCGTAGTTTACCGCCGAAGTAAGCCCCCCGCTGACAAGCGGGGGGCTTATATCTTAAAATTTCAACTGAAGGACAAGGATGCCGCAGAAACAAAATTATGCATCAAAGGCGGAACAGGGCATGCTGAAAAAGCCCCCGTCCCCTCCATTGTCCGAGTGTTTTCCCACGGTTGCGGGCATTGTGATTAAGATGACGTATTATCGGAAAAGGGCAAACCCCATCCTCATGCTGCGCACAGTGAATATCCTTCCGGTGGACGAGGCCTGTTTTAATATGAACTGCATGATAAAGGGCTGCTCCGATGGCGGCTTTGACCTGACCTCCGTGGTTTCAAAGATGGTCATGTCCCGCAAGGGTGCGGCCAAGGGAAAGCTCTCATGCCTCGGCCATGGCGATGTCCTCGACCCTGCCGAACATGCAAGCGTCGAATATGAAATCGGGGTACGGTACAAGAGGTTAAGGTAGGTTCCGGTCACCCGCTTTCCTCCGCCTTCGAAGCCACGTCAAGAACGCTCAGCACCTCGGGAAGTGCCTGTTCAGGCCTTCCAAGTATCTTGCGTATGTATCTTTCCGAGAGGCTGTATTTTATTGAAAGCCTCCTTGAGTTAAGCCCTGAGTCGAAGTCCTGCCGTATCTTTAAGTCCCTCAGTTCCCTTGCAAGAAACCCGATGTCCCCTATGTAAAGGCGCGTGCCCCTGAAAAACCTGCCTATCTTTACTGTGGCCTCTATGCCTACAACTTCTGCTATGCGCTTGAGGTCGCCCGGAAGCATGGAGATTATCTCGGCCTCTTTATCCTGAGGACTCATCTGCCGTTCCTCTCGCCGGGGACGCTCTCCCACCTAAGCTGGGGGCTTAGTTCCTTAATCTCGATAAGCCCTGAGACGCCCAGCCCAGAGGCGCCCTCTACGAGGGCCTGCGAGCAGGAGTATTTCGTCTGAACCCTTACGAGGTCATTAAACCTTCTGCCGAGGATAGCCTTTAACTTCAGGATGTTCTCAGGCGGTATTAGGGCCTCGCGCCTCAGGGTAATCCTGACGGATGCGCCGTCCGCATCGAATGTAAGCGTGCCTCCTTCGCCCAAGAGCATCCGCGCCTTATTGATGATGATTTCCTTATGCCCTTTAAGTCCGGCCTCTGCCTCTTTAATCTCGCCTGCAAGCCTTATGCATTTTGATATCGCCTCTTCAAGCCGCCTGTCCTTTATGACATGCTTTCTTCTGCCCCTTCTTACAACCACATTTTTCCCATTCAGTTTTTCTAACTTCTCAGCTATTGTCATAGAAACCCCCTTATATTAACTATTGTTAGTTCTTCTGCCAAAAAAATATCCGATATCCGCACCGAGCGCCGCTGCAATCTTAGAAATAGTGCCTGCCCGCGGCTCCTTCTTTCCCTTTTCCATGAGGGATACTGTAACAGCGCTCAGCCCTGATTTTTCGGCAAGCTCCTTCTGCGTCATACAAAGCTCCTTTCTCCTTGCCCCGACCCTCTCCGGAATGAATTCATCCATAATGCCCTCCTAACTTTAGTTAGTATATTCCGGCGCTCTCCCTTTGTCAAGAAAAATAACGATAGTTAGAAAATATCATTGACATTATAAAAAAATTAAACTATAGTTAAAGCATGAGAGTTGGAGACTTCATAAAAGAGCGGAGGCTTAAGGCTGGGCTTTCTGCAAAGGAGGCCGCAAAAAGGGCCGGGGTCTCGGATGCGCACATCCTTTATATAGAGAAGGAAAAGAGGAAGCCGACATTCGATGTCCTTGTGAGGATTCTGAACGCCCTCGGCGTCTCGATGGAGGAGTTCCTGAAGGAGACAGGCTACATGGAGGCAAACGTGGAGGCCATCGGCGCGGCAGGCAGGCTCTTTAAGATACCTGTTGTCTCATGGGTTACGGCAGGCAGGTGGAAAGAGGTATGCGATGCCTTTGAGCCAGGGGATGCTGACGAATGGATAGATTCCGATGTAAAAGGGAAAAGCGTATTCGCCCTCAGGGTCACAGGGGACTCCATGGAGCCGGAGTTCAAAGAAGGCGAGATAATCATCGTAACCCCGCATGTGGACGTAAACCCCAACGATTTCATCGTGGTCAAAAACAAAGACGGCGAGGCCACATTCAAGCAGCTTAAAAAGTACGGCACAAAGTGGGTACTGCACCCCCTTAACTCCAGATACCCGGACCTCGAAGTCAGGCGCGGGGACTTTACGATAATAGGCAGAGTGGTGAAAAAGGAAAAGAGATATTAGGCAGGATGTCAAGCCGCAGAGTATTCGCCCTCTTTCAGTCTCATATGTCCTGAACCCATACACCCCCTTCCCGCATAGCGCTGTTCCGTGTTACACTTAGATGCGGATCGAAAAGATTTAAAGGAGGGTTTTATGTCAGTAAAAAAGACCGATACTGTAAAGGTTCACTATACCGGCAGGCTTGATGACGGGACAGTCTTTGACAGTTCACGCGAGGGAGAGCCGCTTGAGTTCACGCTCGGCAGCCGCCACGTAATCCGGGGGTTTGAAAAGGCGGTGGAGAGCATGTCCATAGGCGAGACAAAGACGGTGAGGGTGCCGATGAACGACGCCTACGGCCCGCGCAACGAAGACCTTGCCATAAGGGTGGACAGGGCGAAATTCCCCCCGAGCATAACGCCTGAACTCGGGCTTCATCTTCAGCTCAGGCAGCCCGACGGCTCGATACTGAACGTGCAGGTAACCGAGATTACGGACGACTATGTAATCATAGACGCCAATCACCCGTTTGCAGGAAAAGACCTTAACTTCGAGATGAAGCTCGTAGGGATAGGGGACGAAAAAACCCAATAAGGGCGCAGTCCCCTATGGATGGGGCACGGACTCCCTTTGTCTGCTATAATTACCCCTAATGGAACGCCGCGCAAAAATAGTCTGCACAATAGGCCCCGCCTCTATATCTAAAGAAGTCCTATTCTCTCTCATAAAGGCGGGGATGGACGTGGCCCGGCTTAATTTCTCGCACGGCGATTACGCATTCCACAGGCGGGCCGTAGAACTCATAAGAGAGGGTTCAAAGCGGCATGACCGTCCGGTTGCGATTCTTCAGGACCTTCAGGGCATAAAGATACGGGCAGGGACGTTTCAAGGCGGCTCCGCCGCCCTTAAAAGGGGGCAGGATGTTTTAATCCTGCCGGGAAAAGGCACGGGGAACAATGAGCGCATTTACATCTCCTACCACAGCCTCATAAAAGATGCCCGGCTCGGCAACAAGATTTTGCTCGATGACGGGATGATGGAGCTGAGGGTCATAGGGAAGACAACGGCCGGCATCAGGGCAAGGGTTATTGAGGGCGGGATATTAAAAGACAAAAAGGGGGTTAACCTTCCGGGCATGAGGATAAGGACCCCGTCTTTTACGGAAAAGGACGCTGAGGACCTTGCCTTCGGCCTTAAGCTGGGCGTTGACTACGTTGCCATATCGTTTGTCAGGGAGGCGCAGGACATAAGAAAGGTCAAAGACCGGCTTAAAAGGCACGGCCGTCTCATCCCCCTCATAGCAAAGATAGAAAAGCCCGAGGCCATTGAAAACATAGACAGGATACTCGAAGAGGCCGATGGCATAATGGTGGCAAGGGGAGACCTCGGAGTGGAGGTCTCCACAGAGGAGGTTCCGATACTCCAGAAGATGCTCATAGAGAAGGCCAATTCCGCGGGCAAACTGGTCATCACGGCAACGCAGATGCTTGAGTCCATGACAGAGCATACGCGGCCTACAAGGGCAGAGGCCGCGGACGTTGCAAACGCAGTGCTTGACGGCACCGACGCCCTGATGCTCTCGGCAGAGACCTCAAGCGGGAAATACCCGCTTAAGGCGGTCTCAATGATGGACCGCATAATAAGGAAGACCGAAGGGCAGAGGGAAATAAAGTCTTTGTATGTGCAGGGAAGGTCTTTTTCAGAGGCGGTTTCAGAGGCGGCTGCAAGGGCTGCCGAGGACATAGAGGCCAGATACATAATCGCGTTTACCCAGTCCGGCTTCACTGCAAGGCTCGTGTCTAAATTCAGGCCGTCCGTCCCCATAGTGGCGTTCACCCCGGGCGAGGAGGTAAGAAGGCGCATGTCCCTTTACTGGGGTGTGACGCCAAAGACGATGCGTCCTCTTAAAAGCACGGATGCCCTTTTCCGGGAAGTGGAGGCGGTTCTCCTAAAGGAGAAGATGGCAAGGCCCGGAGACAGCATCGTAATCACGGCAAGCGCGCCCATACTGGGCGCGGGCAAGACCAACCTGCTTAAGCTTCACAGAATCAGGGGATAAGAAAATATCAGGGAAAATGATGGTGGGCAGTCGCAGAATCGAACTGCGGACACGAGGCTTTTCAGGCCTCTGCTCTACCGACTGAGCTAACTGCCCTCAAACTATAAGATTACGCATTTGGGTTTTTGTTGTCAAGCAAGCCGATAAGACCCAAGTCCGCTCGCCTCCTCCAGCCCTCCTACCTGCTAATCGTATACACCGCAGTCGCCTCGGCCCATTCGGAAGGCTCAAGCTGATTTAATCTCTTCACGAGGTCGCTTATGAGGCCCGTGGATTTGGCGTCGTAGACCCTTAAAAACCCCTCCTGAAACCCCAGGGGGATTATATCCTCTTTCTTGGTTGTGGCAATGAGCTTGATCTTCTCCTCTGCCTGTCTTTCCTTATAACCCGGCAGGAACTGTGCCTTAAGCCTGACCCTGCTTCCGGCAGGCGGAAACTCGTAAGCCTGTTCTGCCTTGACGGCATTATCCCTGCTAAGGGAGTTAGGCAGAAGAAGCGTCACGGAGCCGTCCGCGGCCACGGAGAAAACGTAAACATGGCAGTCCCTGCTTGCCTGATAAAAAACCCTTACCTCCTCGCCCTCCCTCAAATCAGTTTTTGAAAGGGAGAGCTTAACTGAAATCCCCCCGCCTTTCTCCGGATATACGGGCTCGATAAGTGCCCTTATGCGGACCCTGTAGAGATGCTTGTCCTCCTTGTCCCAGCCCTCTTCAAGCACCTCGACCTTCTCTATCTTCCCTCTCACAGAGGCATACACGAGGTCCTCGGCAAGCTGGCTGTTTGAGACGAGGGTGTGGGACCTTATGAAAGTCCCGACTGCCTGCTCGACTGCCCTTCCATCGGCGTCCCTCTTTGCCCTCTCCTTTACTTCCTTCGGGGTGTCTATCTCCCCAAGATAAGCCTCGCCCCCGGCCTCCACCCAGAGCGGGGCATCGGAGGCAATGGAGAAGGATGAAAACATCAGAGAGAGCGAGACTGAGATTGCCAAGCGAAAGACAAACGCCGCTGAGAGACGCAGGCGAAAGCAGGACAATAAGAGTATAGTCTTTTCAGGTAAGGCGAATCTCAACCGGCTCAAAGGAGTCACTGGCTTTGTTTCAATAAAGCGCGCCGAAGTTCTTTTCGTCTATCTTCTCCTTGAGGAAGGCGTCGAGGGTTTTGGAGAATGTCCCGCTCTGAAGCTCGCCGAGGGCCCTGTTCAGTTGCTTTACCGTAATGTTGCCGTTTTCAAAAGCGGCCTTTAGTTTTTCATTTGTCTTTTCCGTGTCTTCAGCCCGCGCCTTTTCAAGGTTCCTTGTGACCAAAAAATCGCCCTTCCCTAATACGTTTGGCGTCTGCTCGGCCCCTTTCAGTCTCCAAGCCGCTTTAGCCACGCGGTCCTTGACGTACTCCCCAAGGTCGTCGGCCTTCACGAGTGAACCCTTTCCCGCCTGCCCCTTCAGGCCCTCAAGGAGGTAGTGGCTGAAGATGCCTCCCCTGAGTTCGCTTTCGTCCTCCCATGATTCCTGATTGAAAGAAGAGGAGGTTATCACGACCCTGCCCTCGGTCTGTGGCTTCAAAATATCAGGGGAAGCTAAAATGCCCACTATGGGTTTTCCGCCCATCGCCACTATGGATTTCCCCCCTCCTGTAAAACACGCATCAAGGGCCACAAAGACCCCCTTTGCCAGAGAAGAATCAACGAGGTTCTGAAGCAGAGACAACTTGACGCTCGTCTCGTCGAGGGACTGGGCGTCGGATATTACGACGTCGTTGGGTATCAGGTAAGCGTCCGTAAACTCCCTGTCCTTTGTTTTCGGGGCGCCGTGCCCTGAATAATAGACATAGACGTAGCCCTCCCAAGTCTTAAGTTTCCGCAGGGAGGCTATGATGTCGCTCCTTGTGGCCTGCTCGTTCAAAAGAAGTATTGAGTTCTCTTTGGGTATCCCGCCGTATTTCGGGTCGGTGAGTATGTCGTAAACCTTTTTTGCGTCCTGAGAGGGGTACCGGAGCCTGGGGATGTCGGCCCTGCCCGTGTAGTCTATCCCTATGACGATTGCGTATGCGTCAGTGCGCAGGGGGGGGAACTTTTCGGCAGAAGGGGATTGTTCATCCTTAGCCGGGGTGGACGGAAGAGGCACAGGCACAACGGGAGGTAAAAGGGGAGACACGGCGGGTGCAGGAGGAACAGGGGGCGCTTCGGAGACGGCAGGGGACGACTCCCTTTGAACGTAGTACTTAGAACCCGTGGCCTTATCAACAAGCATCGGGTTAAGGAGCTCAAGGCTTTTGGAATCGAGATACTTGAGCTTTCCCTCCACATAGACATCACCCTTCCGCCTCTTTATCTCCTTTGCCGCATCCACCGGCATGCGTACCAAAACCCTGTTGCCCTCTATCTCGGCCTCGTAGTTCTTGCTGTCTGCATCATAGTTCGTAAGGGAGAGCGCGGTTGAGAAGTAAGGGAACTCCTCTTTAAGCCTGTCCTCGTAAGCCTTTTTCGTCTCGAATTCCCCTTTCTCTAAATACCTCGAAAGGTAAAGCTCGTACACGTCCATCACGACTGCCCTATAGTTATTGCCGTACGCGAGAACCCTGCCGTCAGGGCTGAAGGCAACCGGACAGGCATCGGATTTCTGGGTGCTGAAGAGCTTAATCTTGTCGCCCACGAGCGGGTCCCAGAAGAGCACGGTCTTGTCCTTCCCGCCTGAGGCGAGCATCCTGCCGTGCTGGGGGCTGTAGGAGAGCGAACTGACGTCCCCGCCGGCCCCGGCCCCCTTGAGGGCAAAGAGCTTATTCCCCGTGGTGGTGCCCCAGATGATTATCGTCTTATCCTCGCCTGCCGAGGCCAAAGTTCCGCCATTTGGGCCGAAGGCCACTGAAAACACATCCCCGTTATGGCCTTTTAAGGTCGTTATCCTCTCCCCGCTATCGGTTTTCCAGAGCATTACTGTCTTGTCGTCGCTTCCTGAGGCCACGGTCTTTCCGTCAGGGCTGAATGAGACCGAAAGCACGTCCCCGGAATGGCCCTTGAGGGTCAAGAGCCTGTCCCCGGTATTTATGTTCCAGAGTATTACGGTCTTGTCCTCGCTTCCAGCAAGGGTTTTCCCGTCCGGACTGATTGCAATAGGGCCGAGGTTGGAGAAGCGCTGCGCCTTAAGCGTGTTCGTCTTGGCCCCGGTCAGGATGTTCCAGAGTATTATTTCGCTGCTTGAGGCCGAGGCCATGGTCTTTCCGTCCGGACCGAATGAGACCGAAAGCACGTCCCCGGAATGGCCCTTGAGGGTCAAGAGCCTGTCCCCGGTATTTACGTTCCAGAGTATTACGGTCTTGTCCTCGCTTCCTGAGGCAAGGGTACTTCCGTCCGGGCTGAAAGAAAGTGAAAGGACATCCCCTGTATGTCCCTGAAGGTTTCTGTCCAACCCCTTCAGGCCTGTAAGAGGGATGATTATGCCGACATCAGAAGCTTCAGTGTAAGAGACCTGCTCCCCTGCCGGCCAGAGAATGAAGAGCGCTGCCACCAAGACTAAAACCGTTTTCCTCATCGTCGCCCCCCGGCAGATTTCATAATAAGCCATTATTTCATGCTTGAGCTTAACTTATATATAATCCTATAACAGATATATATAATATATATAACAGAACATATCATAGCATCCATGAAAAGTCAAGGCACAAATCCCGCCCCTGAAATAGAGATAGAGTTTTCTTAGAACGGAAAAGTTCTTAAGTTTTAATGCCTTAAGGCAGCATGAGGCATCACCTGATGGCCGAAGGCTCGTAGAGGTGAAAGGCAAAAGATGAAATTACCCCTCTTTGGAAAAGAGGGGCGTAGGGGAGATTATAGAGGAGATTTCTATCGGCAAATTTTGGGGGGCCTATTGATTCTTTCGTCCTTTTGTGAAAAAATATCAAGGCGTGAAGGAGAGGCTTGACATTGTTCTTTTTAAAAAAGCGCTTGCCGGCAGCCGCGAAAGGGCAAAGGCATTGATAATAGGGGGCAATGTCCTCGTCGACGGAAGCCCGGTCACGAAGGCCGGCGCCATGATAAACGATGCCTCCCTCATAAGCCTTAAGTCCCCGGACATTCCGTATGTCAGCAGGGGCGGGCTGAAGCTTGAGGCCGCCGTCCGGGCCTTCGGCATAGACCTTCAGGGCAGGATTGCAATGGATGTCGGGGCATCGACCGGCGGGTTTACCGACTGTTTGCTCCAGATGGGCGCAAAAAAGGTCTACAGCATAGACGTCGGCTACGGCCAGTTCGACTGGAGACTGAGGCAGGATGCGCGCGTGTTTTTGCTTGAAAGGACAAACATCAGATACCTTCAAAGGCAGGCTATCCCGGATGAGATAGACATCGCTGCCGTAGATGTCTCGTTCATTTCGCTGAGGAAGGTGATACCGAAGGTGATGGAGTTCCTCAGTCCCGGCGGAGAGATAGTCGCCCTGATAAAGCCCCAGTTTGAGGCGGGAAGGGCGGATGTCGGCAAAGGGGGTATCGTAAGGGACGGGCAAAAGCGGCTTAAGGCAGTGGAGGACGTAAAACAGGCAATGGAGGAACTGGGGATGGAGGCAGCCGGCTTAATCGAGTCGCCTCTCAAAGGACAAAAAGGCAACATAGAATACTTGATACATCTAAAGAGGTATTGATGGAAGAACAACGGCAGGAAGAACAACGGCGGATAGGATTAGACCTTTCCACTGCATCAAAGGATGTCATTGATGTCCTCCTTGACGAGGCCGACGACCCTTCGGTCTTTGAAGAGGTTGAGAGGGTAAATAAAGACCGCTCAGAGATACTCAGACTGCTCTATGAACACCCGCGCACTCCGGATAATGTAAGGGAATCCGTGGCCAAGTTTCTCCATCTCCCCGTAATAGTCTCAAGGGAGCTTGAAGAGATAAAAAAGAGGGAGCTTGCAAAGTCGAAGGAGGTGCGCGGCCAGAGCGTCGCCCAAAAGGTGCAGAAGCTCGGCGTTTCCGATAGGATACGGCTGGCCATTAGGGGCGGACGAGAAATCAGATCCCTGCTCCTTAAGGACACGAACAAGGAAGTCGTCCTGACGGTCCTCGATAACCCCAAACTCACCGAGACCGAAGTGGAAATGATAGCCCGCTCCCGCAACGTCCCGGACGAAGCCCTGCGGATCGTCGCAAGGAACAGGGAATGGATGAAAAACTACTCCATACTTCTGGCCCTCATCACCAACCCCAAGACACCGGCAGGCATAGCCGTGGGTTTCATAAGCAGCCTTAAGAAAAAAGACCTTTCCCTTTTGGAAAAGAACAAAAACGTACCCGAGGTCATAAGGGCAGCCGCAAGAAGACTCATATCGGCCAGCAGAAAGCAGTGACCGCCTCTTTTGAGGTAAAGTCCCTAAGCATTCTCAATGAAAAGGGTGAAGCCGACGAGACCCTCATGCCCTCCCTCCCTGACGACGACATAAAGCGCATCTTCGAGCTTATGGTGCTTTCAAGGACATTCGACGAGGCCGCCCTCAGCCTTCAGAGAGAGGGCAGGATAGGCACATACGCCTCGATGCTCGGGCAGGAAGCCTCACAGATAGGCTCTGCGCTTGCCTTTGAAAAGTCCGATTGGATTTTCCCCTCCTTCAGGGAGATGGCCGTATACATAACAATGGGCTATCCCATGTATATGCTGCTTCAGTACTGGTCAGGCGATGAAAGGGGGGCAAGGGCGCCCGCAGGCCTCAACATATTCCCAGTGTGCGTGCCGGTCGGAACGCAGATACCCCATGCGGTCGGCGCTTCCATGGCAGCCAAATACAAGGGGGATAAGGCCGTTGCCTGCTGCTATTTCGGAGACGGCGGGACGTCGAAGGGTGATTTTCACGAGGGCCTGAACATGGCCGGCGTATTTAAGCTGCCTGTTGTCTTCATATGCCAGAACAACCAGTGGGCAATCTCAGTGCCGCGCAGGAGGCAGAGCGCATCAAAGACCCTGAGCCAGAAGGCATATTCCTACGGGTTTGAAGGCATACAGGTGGACGGCAACGACGTATTCGCCGTTTACAAGGCGACAAGCGAGGCCGTCCGGAAGGCAAGGGGCGGAGGAGGCCCGACACTCATAGAGTGCTTCACCTACAGGATGTCCGACCATACCACAGCGGATGACTCCTCAAAGTACAGATCCAATGAGGAGGTCGAGTCATGGAAGCCAAAAGACCCACTGCTGAGGCTTAAGCTCTTCATGGAAAAAAAAGGCCTCTGGAACGAACAGTACCAAAAAGGGGTTGAAGAAAAATCAAAGACAGCCGTCGAGCAGGCTATAAGGAAGGCCGAATCCCTAAGTCCGCCCGAGCCCGCCGATATGTTCAGGTATGCCCTCAAAAGCCCCACGCCCCGGCAGGCAAAAGAGATGGAGGATTTCTAATGGCCAACCTGAATATGGTTCAGGCGATAAACTCGGCGCTCAGGGAGGAGATGAGGCGGGATGGAGACGTCATCGTAATCGGAGAGGACGTTGGCGCAGACGGAGGCGTGTTCAGGGCCACAGAGGGGCTGCTTCATGAGTTCGGGGCTGAGCGCGTCATGGACACACCGCTTGCGGAATCCGGCATTGCAGGCGCTGCCGTGGGCATGGCTGCATACGGACTGAAGCCCGTGGCCGAGATACAATTCATGGGGTTTATCTATCCGGCGGTAGACCAGATATTCTCACATGCCGCAAGGATACGCTCGCGCTCAAGGGGACGCTTTACCTGCCCGCTCGTCATAAGAACGCCTTACGGCGCGGGGATAAAGGCCCCGGAGCTTCATTCGGAAAGCACAGAGGCCATGTTTTGCCACATGCAGGGCATAAAGGTCGTTGTCCCTTCGGGGCCTTATAATGCAAAGGGGCTTCTCATCTCAGCCATAAGAGACCCGGACCCTGTGATATTCCTTGAGTCAACCCGGCTTTACCGCTCGGTAAAAGAGGAAGTCCCGGAAGGAGAATATGAGATACCTCTGGGGCAGGCAAGGATTGTAAGAGAGGGCACAGAGGTGACACTGATTGCATGGGGAGGCATGCTCCGTAAGGCCATTGAGGCATCCGAGGGCTTTGATGCCGAGGTGATAGACATGATGACGCTCACCCCGATTGACGAGGAGGCGATATACAGGTCGGTCAAAAAGACCGGCAGGGTCGTAATCGTGCATGAGGCCCCGAAGACCTGCGGGTTCGGGGCGGAGCTTTCGGCCTCCATTGCAGAATATGCGATGCTCCACCTTAAGTCCCCGATATTCAGGGTTACAGGCTATGACACGGTCATGCCGCTTCCAAAGCTTGAGGACTATTATGTGCCGTCCGCAGACAGGATACGAAGGGCAATAGAAGAGGCAATGAAATACTGATAAATCATTGCCTTTCGGCGCAAAGACAGAGGGAATCAGGTGCGTTGAATTTTTTGCTCCCCGTGGGTATACTTCCGCATGGACTTCTTTGAGATTCTGTTTCCTGTATCAGGCGTAAAAACGCATGTCTTCATCCCTCCGCTCGTTGCGCTGGTCGTTTCGTTTTTCACCTCCATGGGCGGGATTTCAGGCGCGTTCCTTCTCTTACCGTTTCAGATGAGTGTGCTTAACTACACAAGCCCTTCTGTGAGCGGGACCAATTTTGTATTTAATATCGTGGCCATCCCAAGCGGCGTCTACCGCTATATCAGGGAGAAGCGGATGGCATGGCCCATGACATGGGTTGTTGCCGCAGGCACACTTCCGGGGGTGTTCATCGGATATTACCTGAGGGTGGCCTATCTGCCTGACCCGAAGGCGTTTAAGCTCTTCGTAGGCTGCGTCCTCCTCTATATCGGAGTCCGCCTGCTTTATGAGATGACGGGCAAGGCCGCGGCAGGCAAGGAGAAGACGAAGGCGCTTGAGGAGAGGTTCAGGCAGAGGGCGGCAGAGATGAAACAAAAACAGAGCGCGCGGTTTGCCGCCGGGCTTCCGCCTGAGGCGGTCGTCAGGACGGTTTCATTCAGCATATCAAGGGTCGAGTATGAGTTCTGGGGGGAGAGGTTTTCCTTCAGCACTGGAGGCATGTTGGTCCTTGCGTTTTTCGTCGGGATAATAGGCGGCACTTACGGAATCGGCGGGGGCGCAATCATAGCGCCTTTTTGCGTGGCAGTCTTCCACCTGCCTGTCTATACGGTGGCAGGCGCCGCGCTAATGGGCACTTTCATCACTTCCATTGCAGGCGCGGCTTTTTACAGCCTTGTCCCATCGAGTCTGAACACATCTCCTGACTGGCTCTTGGGCCTGCTCTTTGGGGCCGGAGGGTTTGCAGGCATGTACCTCGGCGCAAGGTTCCAGAAGTTCGTCCCCCAGAGGTTCATCAAACTCATGCTCGGTTTAATCATAGTCTTTCTATCGGTCAAATATATCATTGAGTATTTTTAAGGAGGAGACATGAAGCCCAAATTACTTATTTTTTCAATTCTGATTCTATCTTTGTTCGTTATCTATTCAGCCTCTGCGGAAACAAGGCTGCGCTGCGCCTCTACAACGAGCACACTGAATTCAGGGCTATTTGACCATATACTTCCCATATTCGAGAAAAAGACCGGGATTAAGGTGGATGTGTTGGCCGTCGGCACAGGCGCAGCAATAGAGATAGGAAAAAGGGGAGATGCGGATGCGGTCTTGGTGCATGCAAAAGGGCTTGAGCTTAAGGCAGTGGAGCAAGGATACTTCGTCAACCGGCATGACGTCATGTACAACGACTTTGTGATTATCGGGCCGGTGGAGGAGCCTGTGAAGGTAAAGGCCGTAAGGTCCGCGGCTGAGGCATTCCGGCTGATTGCAAAGGCAGGGCATCCTTTTGTTTCAAGAGGGGACGGCTCAGGCACGCACATCAAAGAGCTTTCAGTATGGCTGGAGGCTGCGGTAAACCCAAAAGGTGCGGCATGGTATCTTGAGGCAGGGCAGGGCATGGAGAAGACCCAGAGGATTGCCAATGAAAAGCGCGCCTACACGCTTACGGACAGAGGCACGTGGCTTGGCACAAAAGACCGCGGCAGGCTTGACATGATTATCGTGCTTGAGGGAGACCCTGCGCTGTTTAACCAGTACGGCGTCATGTCGGTAAACCCCCAAAGGCATCCGCATGTGAAGCACAAAGAAGCGGTGATGTTTACGGAATGGCTCGTATCAAAAGAAGGGCAGGAGGCTATAGCATCGTTTAAGGATAAAAACGGAAACCGGCTCTTTATTCCGAATGCAGTTTTGAAATAGGCAGGGGCTTTTAAGCGCTTTTTGTGTATGATAATCAAATGGACTTGGTTTTAAGCGGATTCAAGCAGGCGTTTCTGCTGATAATACGCCTTGACAGGGAGCTTCTAAGGATAATACTGCTTTCTCTGAAGGTCTCAGCAGCCGCCCTTTTCATTGCAGCCGTCTTTGGGGTTCCGCTTGGGGCAGTGGTCGGGCTTAGGAGGTTTCCCCTGAGGGGGGCTGCCGTCAGCCTCATGAACACCATGATGGGGCTTCCGCCGGTTGTAGTCGGGCTTTTCCTTTATATCCTGCTTTCAAGGAGCGGGCCTCTGGGCTTTATGGGGCTTCTTTATACGCCCTCTGCAATGGTCATTGCCCAGAGCGTGCTTGCATTCCCCATAGTGGCATCCCTTTCCCATTCTGCTGTCATGGGCGTAGACCCGGTTATAAGGCAGGCGGCCCTTACTCTCGGCGCAACTCCGTTTCAGGCCGCAATCGCAGTGCTTAATGAGGCAAGATACGGGGTGATGTCCGCTGTGATTGCGGCCTTCGGAAGGCTGATGGCAGAGGTCGGCGCTATTCTCATAGTGGGAGGGAACATCGCCGGGCTTACGCGTGTCATGACCACAACCATTGCCCTTGAGTCGGACAAGGGGAATTTCGAGCTTGCCCTCGCCTTGGGGATAATACTCCTTATGATATCTCTTGCCGTCAATGCAGTCCTGTATCTGCTTCAAAGGAGCGGAGGCATGAAAAGGGGACGGTCATGGGCCTGAGGCTTGAGGCATCTGGAATACACAAGGCGTATAACGGGAATGCGGTGCTTGGGGGCTGCTCTTTTTCCTTTGAAAGCGGTGTTTATGCGTTGATGGGGACAAACGGCTGCGGCAAGTCCACTTTTCTCAGGATATGCGCCCTGATAGAAGACCCTGACATGGGCGAGGTCAACTACTACTCCGGCGCCCTCTTGCTCGAAAAGGACATCAAGCTCAGGCGGAGGATAACCCTCCTGCTTGCAGATGTAGGGGTTTTCAATCTAACGGTTTTAAAAAACGCATCTTACGGCCTGAGAATCAGGGGGATGGATAAAAACGAGCTACGGCAGAGGGCGGAGAGTGCGCTTGAGTTTGCCGGACTTATCCATAAAAAAGACCACAGTGCGCTTACCCTTTCAAGCGGAGAGGCCCGCAGGCTCGGCATCGCAAGGGCCGTTGCCGTGGAGCCGGAGGTGCTTTTTCTCGATGAGCCTACGGCGTATATAGACAGGAGGAATTCGGAGCTTATAGAGGAAATGATATCAAACATGAAAAAAGAGACCGTTATTATCGCAACCCACGATGAGGCTCAGGCACGGAGGCTTGCAGGAAGGGTGCTCTCTATCGAGGGCGGCAGGCTCGCCTAAATCATCCCGGAGGCAGGGGAGAGGCCTTGGCATCAAGTATTAACGCCCCCCTCGGATAAACGGCCACGGGGTTGAGGTCTATCTCCCTGATAAGGCCGGTTGAGATAATCTCCCCCACGGCGACGATTATATCCGATAGGGCATTCAGGTCGGAAGGCGGCCTTCCCCTCACGCCCTCAAGCAGCCTGTAGCTTTTGACCTGACGGACTATCCAATGGCTGTCCTCTCTGGTTAAAGGCGCAAGTGCAAAGGCAACATCCTTAGAGAGTTCGACGAACACCCCGCCGAGGCCGAACATCACAACAGGGCCGAACTGCCTGTCAATTATCCCGCCTATAATCACCTCCACCCCCGCGGGCGCAGTCTCCTCAATAAGCGCCCCTTCGGCATCCTCTATCTCAAAAAGTTCCCTCACAGCCGTTTCGAGCTCATTTTCATTTCGTATCCCGAGCCTCACCCCGCGGACATCGCTCTTTGAGGCGATTTTTGAGGATGATACCTTTGCGACAAGCGGATATGAAAGGCCGGCAGGCAGTCTTAGCGTTTCCCCTTTGGCTGTGAATACGCCATTTGGAACGGAAAGCCCCATGTCTTTAAGAAGCCCTTTAACCTCGTGCTCAAGGAATGATGTTTTGCCTTTATGCCTTTCTAAGAATTCCGTTATCATCTTTCGCCCAGAAGCGCCTTCATTGCCCTTACGGCCCTCTCGGGAGAGGGATAGACCGGAATCCCGGAGCGCTCAAAGGCGCTGATTAGTTTTCCCTCGCCGCAGCCGCATGTCGTATGAAAAACAATCGGCCTGTCCGTCTTCTTTTTGAAATCCGCAATCATTGCGGAAAGCCCCTCCGTAATCCCGGGAACCCCGGCAAGGGCGATGACCACAAAGCCGTCAAAGTCGTCCTTCAACTCGCTTAAAGCGGTAAGGTAATCCCCGTCCTCTACCTGTGCCGTGAGGTCAAGGGGGTTATGGATGGCGTAAAAGGGCGGGAATGTCTCTTTGAGTCTTGCCGTCTTCTCAGGAGGAAGCGGCGGCGCTTCAAGCCCCTGCCTCATGCACTCGTCCGCGGCAAGGACTCCGGAGCCTCCGCCGTTTGTGATGATAAGCACGCGGTTGCCTTTTGAGGGCCTCTGGTAGGAAAGGGCCTTGACCGCATCGGCCATCTCGTCGAAGTCCCGCACCTCTTTTATCCCGAACTGCTTAAGGAGGGAGGTGAAGACCTCGTACCTGCCGGCAAGCCTTCCGGTGTGGGAGTATGCGGCCGCCTCTCCGCTTGAGCCCTTGCCTGCCTTGAGTATCAGCAGGGTTTTTTCCCCGGAAAGCCCCTTTGCCGCCTCCAAAAACCGCCTTCCGTCACCCACGGATTCGATATACGAGATTACGACATCGGTGCGCCTGTCCCTGCTGAAATATTCGTACAGGTCGCATTCGTCAATGTCTACGGCGTTTCCGTAAGTGGCCGCCTTTGATATCCCTATGTTTGACGCCTTCATTATCCCGAAGAAGCAGTGAAGTATCGCCCCGCTTTGTGTTACGACTCCGACGTTGCCTTTTTTCGGCCTTCCTATTTTTTCGGCAGGCAAAAGAAGGGTATCAAGCCTCTCTCCGGGGTTGTAAACGCCCATGCAATTTGGCCCTAAAATCCTCACCCCGGTTTCGATGCCTATCTTTTTTATCTCGTCCTGAATGTCCCCCCTGCCGGTCTCTGAAAAACCGGAGCTCATCACCACTGCGCACCGTGCCTTGCCCTTATGGCTTTTAAGCAGCGCCGGTATCTCCTCTGCGGGCCTCATGATTAAGGACAGGTCTATGAATTCAGGCACCTCATCCACCGAAGGATATGACTTAATCCCCATGAGGCTGTCGTATTTGGGGTTTACGGGATAGAGCCTGCCTTTGAATTTAAGCAGGTTTTTCAGTATCACGCCGCCTAATTTCCGTTCGTCGTGCGAGGCGCCTATGAGGGCGACTGTTTTGGGCCTGAAAAGGAAGTCCAGAGAGCTCATGCGCTCTCTATAAAGAGCATCGCAGGGTCCTCGAGATATCGGATTACCTTCGTAAGAAACTGCGCGGCATCCGCGCCGTCGGTCGCCCTGTGGTCGAATGTCAGCGAAAGGTGCAGTATCTTTCTTACGGCAACCCGTCCGTCCCTGACCCACGGTTTTTCGGCAATCTTTCCAGTGCCAAGTATTGCGACATCCGGGTAGTTGATTATGGGCGTTGCGAATGTCCCGCCGAAGTGCCCGAAATTGGTTATCGTAAAGCTGCTTCCTTTCATCTCATCAAGCCGTATCTTCCTCTGCCTTGCCCTTTCGCTCATGCCCTGTATTTCGGCGGCAATCTCAAGCAGGGTTTTTCTATCCGCATCCTTTATCACAGGCACCATCAGCCCCTCAGGCGTGTCCACCGCGACCCCGATATTATAGTATTTCTTGACTATGACCGCCCCCTTTTCTTCATCCATTGATGCGTTGAGCATGGGGTGCTCCCTGAGGGCATGCTGTGCGGCCTTTATGAAAAACGGCAGGAACGTAAGATGAATCCCCTTTTGAAGCAGGGGTTTTTTCTCCCTCTCCCTCAGTCCCCATAAATCCGTGACGTCTGCCTCGTCCATGCCTGTTACAAATGCTGTTGTCCGCTGAGCGGCAAGGAGGTTCTTTGCTATGGTCTTACGAAGCCCTTTTATCTCAACGAACTCGACCGGGCCGTACCGGTCATTGGCCGCAATGCCCTTTTTAGAGGCCTCTTTTACGTCCTCCATGCTGATGCCTCCGCCCGGCCCCAAGCCCTTTATCTTTGCAAGGTCAACCCCGAGTTCCTTTGCGTATGCCCGCACGGAAGGCGCGGCAAGCACCTCTTCCTCTTCAGGCAGGACGCCGACTACTGAGACCGAGGGGGCACGGCCGCGCGCGGCTTCCTCGGTCTCTTCGGCAATCGTCATAAGGGACTCGCCCACCTTCACTACATCTCCGGCCTCTTTATTGATTTTAAGCACCCTTCCTTTTTTAGGCGAAGGGACCTCAACAACCGCCTTGTCCGTCTCTATCTCAAGGACGCTCTGGTGCTCGTTCACGGAATCTCCCGCTTTAACGAGCCATTTCCTTACCTCTGCCTCTGTGATGCCCTCTCCCAAGTCCGGAAGAAGAAATTCAAACGGCATTTAAAACTCCTTTGCTTTTTTACTCAAAGATAGCATGAGAAACCCGTCTAAAGCTAAAACCTCAGTATCGCCCCTATGCCCCCGGCCTTTGAAAGTTCAGAGGCCTCGTCAACGACCTCTATTACGGCTCCCTGCTCCACTGCCTTCTGGGCAACGAGGTCAACGAGATAGTTTACGTCCTCCATCCGGCCCTTGCAGTAAGGACACTCTTTGAGCCTTGTTGTAGAGACCGTGCCGCAGGATTTGCACGAATAGCCCTGAAGCCCGAAGTCCCGCACAAAAAGCAGCTTCATCACCTTGCCCCCCTGCACCGCATTAAGGACATTGCCTATGCCGAGCACCGCCCTCTCGTTCTTCTCAGCCCTCGTTATAAGCTCCCCTACGGTCTCCTGCTCGCTTTTTTTCTCAAACGATGCAAGCACAGGCTCGACCTTCTTCAGTATGTCCGTATTGCTTTCAAACATCCCGGCCTGAAAAAACCCTATAATCCTGTCGGAGACGGTCTTCGGCAAAAGCCCCTTTATCATGACTACCGCCGCCTCCGAGCCCCCGACTATAACCCGGCTTACAACTTCGCCCTTGAGAAAAGAGTCTAACTTCTCCACGACATCCTTAAGATGAAGCCCCACATGGTAGTTGACGTGCCTTGCATAGTGGTTCTGGGAAAGGGCAAACCATCCGCCCTTCTTGTGCCTGCCGGGCACATCCGGGGTGTGCACCTCGCCGTACTCGGTTATCTCGCCAAGGTGGACGATGAATATCCTCGCGGACTCCTTGTCAAGAAGAAGCGCGGCATAGCGCTTGTAGTTGTCCAGTATGTCCAAGAGGGGCTTTATGTGGGGCGTCTTGTCCACTATAAGCTCGCTCCTCAGGGGCACGGAGACGTTATACTCGCGCCAGAAGGAGTTGCCGCTTGAACTTAGAATCGAAAGTCCCTTCTTGAATTCCCTCTTGTTGCCGAGCACGTGGGCCTCTATGGCCGAAAGGTCGTCCTTTACCTTTTTGAGCACTGCCTTGTCCAGCGACTCGGCAGAGTCCTTGAGCATGTTTTTTAACCTTATGATATGCTCGCCGCCCGGGTTCGTCACCGGGTTTACGTTCAGATAAAGGGACACATAATACGTGCCGTTACCCTCAAGCCTTGCAATCTCTTTGAGTTCTTCCCTGCTAAGCATTGTCGCCTCCTTCAATGTTCCTGAAAATCTCCAAAAAAGATATGAAAAGAGCTAAAACCAACGGCCCCATAATAAGCCCTATCAGCCCGAAGAGCTTCATGCCCCCCAGAACGCTGAAGAATATCAGAAGCGTAGGCATTTTCGTCCTGCCCCCGATGATTATCGGCTTCAATATATTATCAACGAGGCTTATGCCGAAGGTGCCGATTAAAAGCAGAATCAGCCCCTTGCCTGTAAACCCCTCTATGAAGAGATATACCACTGCCGGGCCCCATATGGAAAATGTCCCCATTATCGGCACGAACGACATTATCGCAATGGCGATGCCCCAGATGACCGGAGACTTTATACCCAAGAAATAAAATGCCGTGCCTCCGATTAAGCCCTGAACGACGGCAACCACCACGCCGCCGAATATCGTGGAGACGACCATGTCCTTTACCTGATTCTCAAGCCTGCTTTTCTGCTCCTCGGAAAACGGCATATAGTTTCTGAGCCTTTTTATGAAATCCGGGCCGTCCCTCAAAAGAAAGAATAGGGAAAGGGACATGAGTATGAAATTGAGCAACGCCGAGAGGACGTTGCCGACGCCTGTTGTGACCTTCCCTATAAGCTGCGTGCCCACTTTTGAGAGGTTCTGCACAAGGAGTTCCTGCATATTCTCATGGGTGATATTGAGCACGGAGCCCATCCATTCGGCGAGCCATGCAACCTTGGGATATTCAAGAACATCTTTAAGGCTTTCTATCTCTCCGCTTTCTATATAGCCTGCAACGGCCCTGAGTTCCGAAACGAGAAGGAACGAGAGATATGAGAAAGGCCCCAGAATGATTATCAGGATTATGCCGAGCGTAATTATGGAGGCCACTGACTTAAACCTCACGGATTTCCTCAGTGCGGCATAAAGCGGATAGAAGATTATCGAAAGCACCACCGCCCATGCTATGGGCTGAAGAAAAGGCCTCATCACCTGAAAACTCAGAAAACCCATCAGAAGGACGAGGATTATCAGGCTGAACATGTAAAACCTATTTGCCTGCATGAGCCGCCTTTATAAACATGCCGAATATCTCATCCGAAAAGGAGTCCGCCATGCGCTCCGGATGCCACTGAACGCCTACTATAAACGGATGGCCTTCCATGTAAAAAGCCTCTACTATGCCGTCATCCGAGCGTGCGATGACCTCAAGCCCCCTGCCGAGGGCCTTGGGGGCCTGATGATGCGTGCTCCCCACCCTCCGCTTTCCATGACTGAAAGGCCCGCCGGAAATCTCAATGTCATGGGCCTCTTTATGGTTTACCGCCCCGCCTAACTGCGACTCTATGTCCTGATACAGTGTCCCTCCAAGCGCAACATTAATAAGCTGCATGCCGTAGCATATCCCAAGAACAGGCCTGCCTGACTTTATTATCTCATGAAACAGATTAATTTCAAACCCTGCCCTCCGGGGGTCAACCGGTTTTATCTCAAACTCCGGGGTTTCATTATAATACTTAGGGGCGATGTCATCTCCCCCGGGAATTAAAAGCCCGTCTATGAAAGCAGCATAATCAAGCCCGCTTAAAGGGGATATGAGAAGCGGAAGCCCACCTGCCCCCTCAACAGCAGACATGTACTCCTGCCTGAGCTTAAGCTGCCCGCCATCTATATCTATGGTTATGCCTATTACCGGCCTGTCTTTAAATCCCATGCCTTAGAACCATGCCCGGCCTCCTGCCTGTCATAACCCCGTGAGACAGCACGGTTACGCCGTTTACAATTACATGCCGGATGCCTGCTGAGGGCAAAAAAGGCTCATCAAAAGTCGCCCTGTCTATAATCTCACTTTCGTCAAATACCACGACATCGGCTGCAAAACCCTCCTTAATGCGTCCTCTCCTGCCGAGGCCGAATGTCTCTGCCGGAAGGGCCGTTATCCTGTAAACCGCCTCCGCCATTGCAATAAGCCCCCCGTCCCTTACGTATCTTCCCAAAAAACGGGTGAAACTGCCAAAACCCCTCGGATGAACCTTGCCCTTTCTTGTAGGGCCGTCGGTCGAGCGCGCCGTGCTGTCCGAGCCTACCATACAATAAGGCAGCTTCAGGAACCTTCTTAAGTTGCCCTCGTCCATTGAATAGAAAATTCCCCCTGCCCTCAGCCTTTCCTCTAAAAGTATTTGAAAGAGCGCATCAACAGGGTTCAGTCCAAGTTCCACGGATATTTCTTTTATGCCCTTTCCTTCCATCCACGTGTTCTTATCAGAGGCCACGGATGAGACCTTAACAGACTCCCAGTATCCCTCGTCAGGATGCTCGGCCAGAAGCCCGGCTTTTATCTTTTCACCCGCGGTTTTGTCTTTGAGTCTTTTTAAGACCGCATCGTTTCCGCCCTCAAGCGCCCATCGGGGCAGGACGGAATCGAGGTCCGTGGACGCGGCTGTGTAGGGATAGCGGTCGCATGTGATTTTTATCCCCCTTGCTTGCGCCTCCTCTATCATGCCTACGGCCTCATCTATCTTGTGCCAGTTGTCCCTGCCTGAAGTCTTAATATGGGATATGTGAACATGGACTCCCGCCTCCTCACCTATCCTTATGGCCTCTCCTATGGCCTCAAGAAGCCCGCTGCCCTCGCTCCTCATATGAGATGCATAAATAAAGGGGGCACGGCCCCCTCCGGTTATGGGGCTCGCACCCTTTGCTCCGCATTTGGACAGCTCTATCAGCTCCTCTGTTTCCGTAAAAACGCCCGGAGGATAAATAAGCCCTGTTGAAAGGCCTATCGCGCCCTGCCTGAGGGCCTCCAAAAGGAGTCCCTTCATCGCCTCCATCTCTGCCGGTGTCTGATGCCTGTCCTCATACCCCATGACCGAGGCGCGGACGTTTCCGTGTCCCGCAAGCGTGGCGTAGTTGATTACGAGACCTTTTTGCTCCAAAATCCCAAGGTACTCCCCGAGCGTGCCCCACCTGTCCTTTATGCCGTACTCCCTGAGGTCTTCCTCCCTCTGCCTGAGGGCGTCCCTGAGAAGGGGATCTGCAGAAAGCCCGCAGTTTCCGTTTATCTCCGTGGTCACTCCCTGAGAGACTTTTCCCTCTGCCCGTGGGTCGGCAAGCATGCTGAACTCCGAATGTCCGTGGGTGTCTATAAAACCGGGTGAGACTATAAGTCCCGCAGCCTCTACGACCCGGTTTGAAGGGGTTTTTTTGCTATTTCTTTTCCGGTCGACAAGGGCAATTACGCCGCCTCTTATGCCGATATCGGCTGTGAAAGGCTCAGAGCCGGTTCCGTCAAAAACCCTGCCGTCTTTTATCAGGAGGTCTAATGTTCCGGGGGGCATTGCTCTTACTTGCTTGCGAATTTCTGAACCGGAGGGGTCTGTGCGATATACTTCTCTATGCCCGCGGCTATACCCTCAGCCAGCTTCTCCCTGTAGCTGTTCTTCCCGAGGAGTTTTTCTTCAGAGGAATTGCTTATGAAAGAGACCTCAACCAACACAGAGGGCATCTTTGCGCCCACAAGGACATAAAAGAGCGCCTGTTTTACCCCAAGGTCAACCACGGCATTGTAATAGCTGTCAAGTCCCGTGACAACCGAACCCTGCACAGAGTGGGCAAGTTTCAGGGACTCGTCCCTTTTGCTCTGAAGCTCTAAGGATGCAAGTATCAGCCCGACTTCGTTGCGGGCCTCCTTCATCTTTCTTACGGATATGGCGTTTTCCCTTGCCGCAACCTTCATCGCCTCCTCATTGTCGGTCCAGTTAAGAAGATATGTCTCTATGCCGCTTACATCCCTGTTCGGGTTTGCGTTTGCGTGTATGGAAATAAAAAGGTCGGCATCCCTTTTGTTTGCGATTTCCGTCCTTTTGTCAAGGCTTATGTAAACGTCGCTGCTCCTCGTAAGGAACACCTCGCACTTTTTGCTCTCCTCGAGCATCTTTTTAAGGTTTAATGCTATGGCAAGCGTAACGTCTTTTTCCTTAAGCCCTCTTTTTCCGACGGCCCCGGGGTCATGCCCTCCGTGCCCGGCATCTATAACTATCTTCTGAACGCTGGAACGCGGACTGTGCCCCTTGTGGAATACATCTATAAGCAACCTGTAAGGAGAGGACGTTATAGAGACCTCGAATTTCTCCACTTTCCCCTCACCCTCAAAATCAAGCACAACCCTTGCCGTCTCCGGATTGAACTGCCCTGCCCTCAGAGACTTAAGCACGCCGTCTTTGACATTGATTGTTCTCGTAATGCCCTTGCCCAGCACCCCGCCCGGAAGGTCTATGCAGAGCCTTTCGGGTTTTGAAAGCCTCAACTCCTTGTGCTCTACAGGGCCTGAAAGCTCAATGGAAATCCTTGTGCGGCCTTCCCCTGAAATATAGCGGATGTCATCTACAGTAACGCCTGCTTCTGCCTGAAGACGGCATGGAACCGCACTAAGAATTAGAGCAAAGCAGAAGATAATATATGCCCGTATCCCGAATCTCATACGGCCTGAACCGAAGTTACCTCTGGTATCTCGCGCTTGATGCTGGCCTCCACCCAGTTCTTCATCGTAAGGGTTGACATGGGACACGTCCCGCAAGCGCCCTTAAGCCTCACATAAACAACACTGTCTTTTATGTCAACAAGCTCTATGTCCCCGCCCTCTGATTTTAAACCTATCCTTATTTTATCAAGGACTGCTTCAACTTTTTCCCTTAACATATTGCCTCCTCACGATTTTTTAATCATATACGATTATTTTTCATAATGCAAGCATTTTTTTATTCAGAGTCCTCTCCACAGGGAATTACAAACGATGTTAAATTAAGCCCTCAGCCCTTTTCCGCGGCATAGAGCATAAGGGTGTCGTTTGTGTCCCTGAGCCTCTGGCTCAGGATGACGGCAATAGAGCTGTAGACTTTTAAACCAATGCCTTTTTCCGTTTCAAGGAACCTCTCAAAGGCATGGAGCGGTATTTTTACGGCTTCCATATCCGAATCGGCTATTACCGTTGCAGACCTTTTTCCCCTGTCAACGAACGAGACCTCTCCTATCGGGCTCCCCTCCTCAAGGGTTATTAAGAGTTTTCCTTCCTTCAAAACCCTCGCAGAGCCTTTTTTGATGACAAACAGGGAATCGCACGGCGTGCCCTCCCTGACGACCTCCTCGTCCTTTTTAAAGACAGCGGGTTCGGTGATTTCGCTCATCCTAAATAGTTCCTCAGTGGTCAGGCTGCTGAAGAAGTCCAGCTTTTTTAAAAGCGCTGTTTCATCCATCACTTGCCTCCTTAAAAATCTCCTGCTTCAAGGTTCGCCGTATTATACTGTTTTTAAAGCCTGAGGAGCTTCAGGCCGGAGGCAGGGTCAAGCTCCCGCCTTGCCTCAATGCCGGTTATCTCCATGACAACGGCCTCAAGCAAGAGGAAGGTTTCAGAGAGCTCCCGCAGGCACCCGACCCTCACATCATCAGCCCTTCCGAATGCGCCGTGAAGATGGACCTTCGGCCCTTCCTCGTCATGGAAGAGCGTTCCTATTGCGACAACCTCATGCGGGCCTTTAAGCTCCTTCCATACCGGCACCGGCGGAAGCTCGTCATTTTTCGGGCCTGCCACCACATTGCCGCGGCGCATGCCGCCTATCAGGTAAAGCACCCCCGCCTTTATGCCCTCTTTTTCCGCCAAAGATTCAAGGCCACGAAGCACATCGTCGCCGTCATCAAACCTTGCGATGACTACCCTTCCCATGCCTCCAGACTGATATTTCATAGAGCCTCCTTGAAATATTGATAAAGCCTCTTAACAGCATCGGGCTTATCGGTGCGGGACATAAAATCACCACACAACCGAGACGACGCTGTCAAGGTCGCTCTGCATCCCGTTGAACTTGCATTCAAAGACAAGGCAGTCCTTGGACCTGTAGCAGTACCCGCCCTTTATGACCACATGGACATAAACGCCGCTTTTTACCCTGTGGGGGCATGGAACATGGAGCTTCCCGGTGGCCTCGCAGTATCTTTTCGCGCAGAGCGTTTCTCTTCTCATGGACATCTCCTGCCTGATATATTATACGCCAAACCGGCGGGCAAGGCTATTTGAGAAAGGGCAGTCCGCCCGGCAAATCAGGCCGGTCGTCCAGTATCCTTTTGGCCCCGATAAACCGCCTGAAGTAATAAGGCGCGTCAAGGCTGTCTATAGTCACTTTTCTTACCTTGGAGGATGCGTGTATGAAGAGGTTATTGCCGAGATAAATTCCCACGTGCGAGGGGAAACGCGCATAAGTCCTGAAAAACACGAGGTCTCCGATATTGAGTTCCCCCCTCTCTACATGGATGCCGAGCTTAAACTGCTCCCTCGCGACCCTCGGAAGGATTACGTCTTCAAACCCGAAGACCTTCTGTACGAAGGCGGAGCAGTCAAGCCCCTTCAAGGTGCTTCCGCCGAACTTATAAGGCATGTCCAGCATCATGCCGGCAATGAGAGCCAGACGGACGGACGGGGAGGAGGCCGGCTGTTCAGAAAGGGATTTTAAGTCCTCGGCAAGTTTTTCCTCCGCCGGCAAAACCGCCTCTTGTCCTGCCTTTTGAGTCTCCTCCGCGCGCTTTAGATAAAGCCTCTGCCCCTTTTTAATCCTGCTTGAGCCAAGCCCGTTCATGGCCTTAAGCTCTCCGACTGTGAGCTTGAAATTTCTTGCAATTTTAAAAAGCGTGTCGCCTTTTTTAACCGTATAGGTCAAATCCGCAAAGGAGTCGCAAACCCCGGCCGCAAGAAAAAACGCAAGGGCAAAGGCGACAGACGCCGCCCTTACGCCGAAACCCCTTGAACCCTCCTTGAATCCAATGCCGTTTTCCATAAACAATTAAAATTACCAGAAACGGCTTAAGAATTCAACAAAGCCCGCTGGCCTGCTGTCAAAAAAGGCGGGGCTTTCGCCCCGCCTTAAAAATTCCCCAAATCACCGAATATCCGATGCGCGATTACAACATTTTTGGATGATTAAGGACTTCGGGCATGACGGACAAAAAACCCAAAAAATCAGGGGAACTTATGGACAGCAAAAATCTCTCTCCCGAAATCCGTCCTTAGAGCGAAAATGTTATAGCAACCGAGGTTCAGGCGTGTCAACCCGCTCGGCCTGCTTGTACGAAACAAACTGATACGGTATTTTAGGCTTCCTGCCGTTTAAAAGTTCTTCGATGGTCATTATCTGCATTTTAGGGAAATCTTTGTTTAATATCACGGAATGATAAAAACCCGTGGCCGCGGCTTCCTTAGCCATATCCCTCGTAGGGGGTTGCAATGTTACAAAAAGCCCCATCGCTGCTTTTTCACGCTCTAAAACATGCCCCAAGTCCCTTATGTCTTTAACGCCGGTTTTTCCGCTTTTAACCGAGACGATTGCTTTCCCTATCTTACCCCTGTCCTCCGTAAAGTATATAAAGCCGTCAATGCCCGTGTCCTTGCCTTTTTTCTTGTCGCCGTACGGCCGGGCGTCTATCAAAGACAACACCCACCACTGGAACTGGAAACGGTTCTGCGAGGCAAGCTCCATAGCGCCCGTTAAATCCTCGGGTTCGCCTATAACTTTATAGTCTTTCTTCGGATTGAGTTCAAACATGTGCTTCATCCGCCATTTAATTAAATTTACGGCAAGATGGGTAATATCAATGCCTATCCATTTTCTTCTAAGTCTTTGTGCTACGGCTATAGTTGACCCACACCCACAAAAAGGATCAAGAATCAAATCATTTTCCTGCGAAGATGCCTTTATAATCCTTTCAATTAAGGCTTCAGGCTTCTGAGTAGGATAACCGAGTCGTTCTTTTTCTTGTCTATTTAA
>JAUXOF010000037.1 GCA_030682405.1 Thermodesulfovibrionales bacterium | reverse complement strand
CAAGCCTTTAAGCAAAATTAGTGCCCCTCCGGCTGCTGCTGCAAATGCCCCGAAAGAAGGCAGATAGAGCCTGTACTCGTTTATCACCATCGGGATGGGGATTATCGAGGATTCAACAGAGAGGGTTATAAAAAACCAGAATATACCGAATGAGATAAGCCTTAAATCCGGTTTAAATTTTGAGCGATAAAAAAGATACAGGGCAGAGCCGAAAATGGACAGAAGAAAAAAGAATGACAAAAGCACCTCTAAGTCAAAAAACGAATTATATACCGGATAGTCGTAATCTATGTTCTGGTTTATGGGCAAAAACAAAAGCCTTATGTATGTGGGAATGACCCTGAACTGGGTGAATAGATAATCCCACCTCAATATGTCCTGATAGCCTTCTGTTATAGGCCCTATTCCGCTTATGATTTCACCGGCAGGTTTGTCTATCCCAGTAAGCGAAAGCGGGATTATGAGCATGGTAAGAAGAAGCGGGACAAGGCCGAGCATCCTTCGGTTTATCGAACCCTTAAAAAAGAAAAATTCATAAAGGGCTATGACTAAAGGAAGGGTGAAGGCGTTTTCCTTTGTCTTTGCGGCAAGGACTGCTGAAAAAAGGGACATGGCATAAAAAGCGTACTTTGTTTTTTTCTCAGTAAGCCGTGATTTTATATAAAGCAGAAGCGAAAGCATATAGAAAAACGCACATAGGGACGCAAGCCTCTGGAATATGTATGTGACAGCCTCTGTCTGCACGGGATGGGAGACGAAGAGAAGGGCTGAAAATAGGGCAATGAGATTGCCTTCGGACAACCCCCCTTTGGCAAAGGGGGGCGAGGGGGGATTATTTAAAAACAGGGGGTTACTTAAAAAAGGAGTCCTGAACGTGAGAACCACAAGAAAATAAACAAGCAGGCTGTTTATGATATGTATTGCAATATTGACGATGTGATAACCCCTTACATCAAGGCCATGGAGTTTGTAGTTTAATGCGAATGTGAGATAGCCTACGTATCTGGTTTTTAAGGTGTCGTAGAGTTCAAGCCCCTCTGCCTTTGAAGGCTCAAGAAAATAGCCGAGGTCTTTTATTATGGGGTTCCCCTCTATAAAAGTATATTTATCATCCCACTGAAAAGGCACATCGAAAGTATTTGAATATGCAAGAAGTCCGAGGAGGGCTATGAGGGCGAGGTGAAAAGGGGTCTTGTTCAGAAACCTTAAGGCCATGCGGTATTTTAATACAAAACCTTAATTTTCAAAAGGTTAATGTAACAATCTGATTAAGCTAAAGTCTCAAAATAGGGAGATGGCGGAGAGAGTGGGATTTGAACCCACGGTGGAGTTTTTAACCCCCACACACGATTTCCAGTCGTGCTCCTTCAGCCGCTCGGACATCTCTCCTATGTCTGCTCGAAATCCTTGATAAATAAAGGATTTAGACTAAATGATACCTCATAATAAAGACATTTGTCAAAACCTCCGGAACTCCTCCATAGCCTCAATGACCGGAGCATCCGGCGTATCTCTATATTTAGGGGAGAAGTGCATTACCACAAGGTCTTTTACTCCCGCCTCTTTGGCAATCCTCCCTGAAATCTTTGCCGTAAGGTGGTTTCTTTGGACAGCCCTTTGCCTGTCCGCCTCTAAAAAATACGCCTCCGAGTATAAGGTATCCGAGCCCCTTACGAGTTCGATTATCTTTTTTATGTTCTCCTCATCAGGAGATGCATCCATGACGTATGAGAGCTTCTGGCCTTTTGTTATGATTACGGCCCTTTTAAGCTCTCTGAGTTTCAGGGTCTTTTGTCCTGCCTGAAACTCCTTGTCCTCAGGCGCCTCTTCCCTTATGGCCCGCTTAAGGTCGCCAATCCACGGCCCCACAGGAAGCCCCATGCCGGAAAGTGCGGCCTTGTCAATGTTTATGTGCATGTCCTCTTCCAGCGAATACCCGAGGCACTGTATATCGTGCCTCAAAGATGCCGCCTTGACCTTGAATGAGTCGGCCTCAAGCACTATGCCGTGAAACGGCCTGTCTTGCCTCCTGACCTTTTTGAATGAGTTTTCCGCATAAAAGCTGGAATGTCTTATTGCATCGCCGTCTATGCCGAAGACCTCAATCCGAAGGGGACACTCCTCTATGAGGTTCCATGTGTAGCCCCTGAGTTTGCCCTCCACGCAGTCTATGATATTTGACGGGCCGTATACCCTCAGGGGCTGCTCTCTTCTCAGGAGCATCCTGAGGAGGCTGTCGAAACCGATAAAATGGTCTATGTGGGTATGGGAGACAAAAACATCCGTTACCTTCAGGATGTCGCCGGCCGAAAGCCTTGAGATTTCTCCGCTATCGAACATGAGCGCCCGTTTTTCCCTGAGCAGCCTTACGTAAAGGCAGGGGTCTTCAAAAGGGCCGTTTACGGGTCTGTGGTGAAATGTGGGTTTCATGAGGAAAATTATAACTTATTTTCAGCCTGAGCGCGGGTTCCCATAATCCGTAACGAGATGTCCCGCCAAAATGATAATGTCCTTATTAACCAAATAGGACATTTCTAAATTGGCTTGACATGCTTTCCGATACTCATTGACCCCTTCGGTAAACCGTGCTAAGATATTATCCTACAGGTTTTGGTAAATGGCTGAAGTTATTCCTTTTAGAGGGATTTTTTACAATAAAGATGTGGTCACGGCTGATGAGGTCGTGGCGCCTCCTTACGATATCATTACGCCTGAGATGAAAGATGCGCTTTACGGCAAAAGCCCCTATAATGTAGTGAGAATAGACTTCGGCAAGGACATGAGGGATGACGATGAGACCTCAAACAGATATACGAGGGCAGCGGGTTATATGAAGGAATGGCTTAAGGAGGGGGTATTGATGAGGAGCCCCAATCCGTGTTTTTATGCCTATGAGATGGACTACCGCGCAGGCGGGGAGGAAAAGAGCCTCTTAGGTTTTTTCGGCCTCGTGCGGCTTGAGGAGTTCGGAAGGGGCATCTATCCCCATGAGGCCACCTACTCAAAGCCCAAGCACGACAGGCTCTCTCTTCTTAGCGTCTGCAAGGCAAACACAAGCCCGATATTCTCCCTATACGACAGCGAGGGCAAAGGGGCCTCAGGAGTGTTAGAGGGCGTCAGGCGCAGGGAACCGCATATGAAGGCGAAGGACTCGGACGGCGCGGTGCACAGCCTCTGGGTGATAGAGGACGGCCCCTCCATAGAGGCCATAAAGGCTGACCTCGGGGATAAGGCCGTGTTCATTGCCGACGGCCACCACAGGTATGAGACCGCCCTTGACTACCAGAGGATGCAGAAGGCCAAAAAGCGCGCAAAGGGCGATGAGCCCTTCAACTACGTCCTGATGTTCCTTGCCAACATCTCAGACGGCGGCCTGACCGTTCTGCCTGCCCACAGGCTTGTCAGGATAAACGGCGGCGATATTATGGAGAGGATTTCAAAGGAGTTCAAGGCCGAAAAAATATCCCCGGATGCGGATATAACCGGAGCTATAGCCGGGCATAAGCGCACATTCGGCCTCGTTACCCGTGAAGGCAGGTATGTCCTGAGGCCAACGGGGAACGCCGGCCACAAGGACATCCATCGGGCGCTGAGAAGGCTTGATGTCGTAATACTTGATGAGGTGCTCCTCAGGCGGCTTCTGGGCGTCTCGCACATCTCCTATGAGATGGACGCCGAAAAGGCGGGGCGTGAGGTTGCAAACGGCAATTACGATGCGGCCTTTTTCCTTAACCCCACGGGCATAAACGACGTTAAAGAGGTTGCAAGCTCCTCTCTCCGCATGCCTCCGAAGTCAACTTACTTCTATCCCAAGCTCTTAACGGGCTTTGTCATAAACAGCTTGAAGAATTAATCATAATAAGGAGGTTTTATGGCTATAAAGGTTGCGATTAACGGTTTCGGCAGGATAGGAAGGAACTTTCTGAGGGCATCGCAGGGTTACGGTGATATAGAGATAGTAGCTTTAAACGACCTTACGGACGCAAAAACCCTTGCACATCTTCTTAAGTACGACTCGGTGCACGGCATCTTCAAGGCCGATGTGAAGGCCGCAGACGGCGGCATTTCAGTTGACGGCAGGAAGATTAAGGTCACGGCTGTCACAGAGCCTGAGAAGCTGCCGTGGAAGGAACTCGGGGTGGACGTTGTGCTTGAGTCCACCGGAATGTTTACGGACAGGGCGGGCGCTGAGAAGCACCTTGCCGCCGGGGCGAAGTGGGTGATAATATCGGCCCCTGCAAAAGAGCCGGACATCACCGTTTGCATGGGCGTCAACGAGGAAACGCTTGACCCCGGAAAGCACAGGATAATCTCCAACGCCTCCTGCACCACCAACTGCCTTGCGCCGGTTGCAAAGGTCCTCAACAACGAGTTCGGGATACTGAGGGGGCTCATGACTACGATACATTCCTACACCAACGACCAGAGGATACTGGACCTTCCGCACAAGGACTTGAGGAGGGCGAGGGCGGCTGCCATGAACATGATACCGACCACAACGGGCGCTGCAAAGGCCGTGGGCCTTGTGCTTCCCGACCTCAAGGGAAAGCTCGACGGCATGGCCATAAGGGTGCCCACACCCAACGTCTCTATAGTGGACCTCGTGGTCGAACTCAAAAAGGATGTCACGGTTGAGGACATAAACGCTGCGCTCAAAAAAGCGGCGGAAGGGCCGATGAAGGGAATCCTCAAGTACACCGAGGAGCCTGTGGTCTCAATGGACTTCAACGGAGACCCGCATTCCTCTGTTGTGGACGCCACGGTCACGAAGGTCATAGACTCGCGGATGGCAAAGGTCCTTGCATGGTACGACAACGAATGGGGATACAGCTCAAGGGTCAGGGACCTGATAATCTACCTTATAAAGAAAGGGTGAGCTCGGATGGCTATCAGAGGCGCTGATTTGTTACTGACAAAAGATATGCTGGATAAACTTACCATAGAAGACATAGACATCAAGGGCAAGAGGGTCTTCATAAGGGCCGACTTCAACGTCCCTCTGGACGAGAAACTCATGATTACCGACGACAGGAGGATACGATCCACGCTGCCCACCATAAACTATGCGATAGACGAGGGGGCAAAGGTGATATTGGGCTCCCATCTCGGAAGGCCCAAGGGAAAGCCGGAGCCGAGGTACAGCCTTGCGCCGGTTGCCAAGAGGCTACAGAGGCTGCTTAACAAGGAGGTCGCATTTGTGAGCGACTGCGTGGGGCCGGACACCGATTCGGTCACCCGGAAGATGCGCAACGGCGATGTCGTCCTCCTTGAGAACCTGAGGTTCCACGAGGGCGAGGAGAAAAACGACGAGGGTTTTGCCCGTTGCCTCTCCGCACTTGCCGATTACTATGTCAACGACGCCTTCGGCGCTGCCCACAGAAACCACGCCTCGATAGTCGGCATCCCGAAGTTCCTGCCCTCGGTGGCGGGGTTCCTGCTTAAAAAAGAGGTGGAGTACCTCAAGGGGGTCGTGAGCAGACCGGTTAGGCCGTTTGTCGCTCTTTTGGGAGGCGCAAAGGTCTCAGGAAAAATCGGCGTGCTTGAGCACCTCATGGACAAGGTGGACAAAGTAATCATCGGCGGAGGCATGGCCTTTACGTTTATTAAGGCGATGGGCTATGAGGTCGGGGACTCGCTGGTTGAGCCCGAGATGCTCGAACTTGCTGAAAAGATAAGGATGGATCTCAGAAAGAGCAAGGTGAAATTTTACCTGCCTGTTGACTGCGTAATTGCGCAGAGCATGGAGGCCGCCGCTGAGACAAAGATAGTCACTACTCAGGAGATACCGAAGGGATGGCGCGCCCTTGATATCGGGCCGGCCTCGGTAAAGCTTTTTACCGAAGCCATTCAGGATGCAAAGACCGTTATCTGGAACGGGCCGATGGGGGTCTTTGAGATGGACGCCTTCTCAAGGGGGACGTTTGCCATAGCCCATTCGGTTGCCGATGCATACGCCATGACGATAGTCGGCGGCGGAGACACGGACCTTGCCGTAAGCAGGGCAGGGGTGTCGGATGCGATATCTTTCATATCCACCGGCGGCGGGGCGTCGCTACAACTGCTTGAGGGCAAGGAACTGCCGGGCATCGCCGCCCTTACCGACAAGGGCAAGGGCGCCTAAAGAAAAGGGCTTAAGAGCGTCTCAGGGCACCATTTGCAATTCCCCGTCGCAGACCTTATGCGGCAGCTTGCGGTTTTCCATTGACAGCAGTCCCCTTTTCATCTCAACCACCGAAGGGTTCTTGCTCTGAAACCTCTCGATGAGATATGCGGCTGCGGTCTCCGGCTTTATGAGGTCGCCGCAGGTGAAGATGTCCACTGCCGCATAAGAATACTCCGGCCATGTGTGTATGCTCAGGTGCGATTCTGCGATTACGACCATGCCGCTGATTCCAAACGGGTTGAATTCGTGAAAGGATATGTCTACGATTGTTGCGGATGCAGCCTTTGCTGCGGAAACCAATGCGTCCCTGACTTCTTCGAGACTTTTTAAAACCTCAGGGTTACAGTCTCTCAATTCAATTAAAAGATGGGTACCTAAAGCATGCAATTTTCTACCCCCCTCCAAATTAAATTTGAGGGCCTGAAGCCCTCCCATGAACTAAAAAAATACAACAAAAGGGATAAGTTTGTCAAGAAATTTATTGACCCGTGTTTGTCAGTCCCTTTCAATAAATCTCCAATCCCGCTGAATTGGCCACAAGCCATCTGCCTACCGGGCCTTTTTCAAGCTCAAGCACAAGGTGCGCAGGCTCTCTGATGTCGCCTATGTAATATCCGGTTTGCCCGCCGGATGTTGCAATGACCCTTACGTCAATCCGCGCCCCGGCCTTTTCCCCGTCAACGGCAATGCCGAGGTTTTCATATTCCACCTTTATTCCGGAGAGGGTCTTGAACTCCTGTTCAAAGAGTTGCCTGAGGAGAATGTAGCTTAAGCCGTGCTTGTCCTGATAAGTAAACGATATCTTGGACATCACCCCGGCGATATCCTCCTTTTCCACCGCCTCTGCGCCCTCTTTTATCAGCTTTTTTATCCTGCCCTCGTCCGTGGGCCGGATGAGATAGACGATTACCGGAAGCAGGAGCAGGATGAAAAGAAAGACGGTGGTTTTTCTGCTCATGCCGTTATCCCGTATCCGAGGCTATGGCATTGCCTATCACATCGAGCATGCGCCTCATGTTTTCCATGGAGATGGAAAGCGGGGGCATTAGGACAACGACGTTTCCAAGCGGCCTTATGAGCACGCCGTCTTCCCTTGCGCGGAGAGCGACCTTCCATCCGGCCTTTTCCGCATATGCGTACGGCTCTTTAGTCCCCTTGTCCCTGACAAGCTCAACGCCTGCCATAAGCCCCATGTTTCTTGCATCCCCGGCATGCGGAAGCCTTGAGACCTCGTGGAGCCATGCCTTGAGCATCTCTATTTTCGGGCCGAGGTTTTCGATGGTCTTTTCCCTCTCAAACACATCAAGGCACGCCGAGGCAGCGGCTGAGGCAAGCGGGTTACCGGTGTAGGAATGCCCGTGGAAAAACGTTTTAAGCTCCCCGAACTCCCCCAAAAAGGCATCGTATATCTCCTCTTTGGCCACTGTAACGGCCATCGGCAGATAGCCGCCGGTTATTCCCTTTGAAAGGCAGAGTATGTCCGGCAGAACGGACTCGTGCTCGCAGGCAAACATCCTCCCTGTTCTTCCAAATCCGGTTGCCACCTCGTCGGCTATCATCAGCACCCCGTACTTCGTGCATAAATCCCTCACTCCCCTCAAGTATCCGGCAGGCGACACTATCATGCCTCCTGCGGCCTGAATTAGAGGCTCTATAATCAGGGCCGCTATCTCTTCGGAATGGGCCTTCAGTATCTCCTCCATTCCGTTTAAGCATTCAAAGCCGCAGCCGGGGCGGGTTTTTTCGTACTCGCACCTGTAGCAGTAAGGGCTCGCAGCCCTGTAAGTCTTAAAGAGCAACGGGCCGAAGGCCCTATGGAAGATATCTATCCCGCCCACGCTTACCGCTCCTATGGTGTCTCCGTGGTATGCATTTTTAAGCGAGAGGAAGGAGTTTTTCCCTGTGACGCCTTTGTGCTGCCAGTACTGGAAGGCCATTTTCAGGCCGACCTCTACTGCTGTTGAGCCGTTGTCAGAGTAGAAGAGCTTGTTAAGAGAGGGGCCTAATGATGCGTTTACGGCCTTCATGAGCTTCCCGGCAAGCCTGATTGCAGGGACATTGCTTAACCCCAGCATTGTGGAATGGGCTATGAGGTCAATCTGTTCCTTTACTGCGTCGTCGAGTTCTTTTTTCCTATGGCCGTGGATATTGACCCACATGGAGGAGACGCCGTCAAGATACCACCTGCCTGAGATGTCCTTTAAGAAGCAGTCCCTTCCCTCTGTGATAATCAGCGGCTTTTGGCCGAGCCAGTCCTTCATCTGGGTGAAGGGATGCCAGATGTATTTTTTGTCCAGCTCCTCTAAGCGCTCTTTTTCCTCAAATAGTTCCATTCCTTAAACCGGGGGCAGTGCCCCTATTCCGCCGGGGCCATGCCCCCCGCATGCAGGACATGCAGGGTCTTTGTATGCCTTGTAGTTTTTAAACTCCGTCTTCACTCCGTTCCAGACCATGAGCCTGCCCTTAAGGTTTTCTCCAACTCCGGTGAGGTATTTTATCACCTCAAGCGCCTGCAAAGAGCCTATGACCCCGGGGGTTGCGCCCACCACAGGGAAGACCTCGGAGGGCGGGGCCTCGGGGTATATGCATCTAAGGCACGGGGTTTCCGGGACTTTTATGAAGCTCAGTCTCCCTTCCATGCCCCATATGCTCCCGAATACAAGGGGGATGCCTTTTCTTATCGCAGTCTCATTCAGGACAAACCTTGTGGGAAAGTTGTCCATGCAGTCAACGATTATGTCGGCGTCTCCGGCTATAGAGTCCGCATTATCGGCTGTAATCTTTTCAGTAAATGCGGTGACCTTTATGTCAGGGTTCATTTCTGTAAGGGTCTGCTTTGCCGAGACCGCCTTGTTAGTCCCGATGCGGTTATGGTTATGGAGTATCTGCCTGTTGAGGTTGCTCCAGTCAGGCGAGTCGAAGTCGCAAATCCTTATGTTGCCTATGCCCGCGACCGCAAGGTAGATGGAGACAGGAGAGCCGAGCCCCCCTGCGCCTGCTATGAAGACGGTGGAGCGCTTGAGCCTCTCCTGCGTCTCCCTGCCCCATCCCTGCATGAGCATCTGCCGGTTATATCTTTTTAGCTCCTCCTCTGAAAACATATTACCTCCCCGGATGCTTATTCTTTTTTTATTCCCTAAGCTGCCCGTTTCCAAGCACTATGAACTTCGTGCAGGTAAGCTCCTCAAGACCCATGGGGCCGCGCGCATGTATTTTGTCCGTTGATATGCCGATTTCCGCGCCGAGCCCGAACTGGTAGCCGTCGTTGAGCCTCGTTGAGGCGTTTACGAAAACCGCTGAGGAGTCCACCTCGCGGAGGAACCTCATCGCCTTAACGTGGTTCGTCGTGACGATTGCATCCGAGTGTGCGGAGCCGTATTTTGCTATATGTTCCATGGCCTCTTCCATGTCCCCTACGACCTTCACGTTCAGCGTCAGGTCAAGATATTCCCTATAGAAGTCTTCCTCCTTCACATCGTTTATGCCCGGATACACGGCGAGTGTTTTCGGGCATCCCCTGAGTTGGACCCCTGCGGCCTCAAAACGCTTGAGCATCTTGGGGAGGAAGCCTGCGGCCACCGCCTCGTCCACGAGCATCGTCTCCATTGCGTTACACGTCCCCGGGCGCTGGACTTTTGCGTTAAAGCATATCTCCTCGGCCATGATGAGGTCAGCGTCCTTGTCCACATAGACATGACATACGCCCTTATAGTGCTTGAGCACGGGTATGCGGGAGTTTTCAGTGACCGTCCTTATAAGCCCCTCTCCGCCCCTCGGGATTATGAGGTCTATGATGCCTTCAAGCTTGAGCATCTCCATCACTGCCTCGCGTTCCGGGATGTCTATGAAGGTTATCGCTCCTTCATGCAGCCCTTCCTGTTTTGCCGCTTCCCTTAATATATTGACAATAGCCCTGTTTGAGTTTATGGCCTCTGAGCCGCCCCTTAAGAGCACTGCGTTTCCCGCCTTAAGGCAAAGCCCTGTGGCGTCTGCGGTGACGTTGGGCCGCGCCTCGTAAATTATCCCTATCACGCCTATGGGCACGCGCATCCTGCCCACGGTCATGCCGTTTGGCCTCTGCCGCAGCCTTATGACCTCGCCCACAGGGTCAGGAAGCCGGATGACCTCTATAAGCCCGGCAGCCATCTCGTCTATGCGCTTTTCATTGAGGGCGAGCCTGTCTAAGAGCGCGCCGGAAAGGCCCTTGCCCTTGGCGTACTCTATGTCTTTTTCGTTTTCGGCCTGAAGCACGGATGCGCTGTCCTTAAGGGCCTCGGCCATCCTCAGAAGGGCCTTGTCCTTCTGCCCGGACGAAGCCTTTCCCAATGACCTTGCGCCCTCCCTTGCATCGAGGGCCTTGCTAAGGACGAAAGATTTTATGTCCATAATCTCCTCCGGATTATTTTAACATTAAGGCAGACTGTCTTATAAAGTATAAGATGCAGGCGGTTTTTTGCAAGTTTATGACTTATTTTGACCTGCGACCGTGGTATTTTTCCCCTACATATCGAGCGCCTGCTTGTGTATAATAGAACCAATATCATAGCAGAGGAGGTTTTCCATGGAAAGACGAATTGCGTTTCTTGCCGTGATAATCCCGGCGCTCCTCCTGACTTTAAGCGGGTGCGGGAGCAACATGTATGAAGGACTCGATGACAAAGACACAAAGGAGGCAAGGCAGCTTGAGGTGGTTAAACATCTCGATTCGGGCGACTACCAGTGGTTATTGGACAGGCCGTCCGAGGTAAGCGCTACGGACTATTCGGCGGCCGCGATGGGGCTTGCCGGACTCAAGCCCACAGAGCTTATAAAGTCCCTAAACAACATGTCAACAGGGATAAAGAACGACCTCTCTCCGGTTGCGGCGCTTTCCATAAACCCCGACGCCTTAGGCTACCTTGTGGAAGCTAAGAAAAAACTTATTGCGGAGCGCGCCTCAAAGCCCGACGACCCCGAGCTTAATTTCCAATTGACCATGACCTCATTGGTAAGCTCGCTCACAGCGCTTGCGCAGGTGGGAATAGCCAATGTCGCAGGCTTCAACCCACGTGACGGGATAAGCCAGTCAGAGGCCGCGACCCTCGGGAATTTCGTGGCGGCAAACCCCAATGCCGGGGTCAACGCAGATGTAGACGGTGACGGCAGTATCACCGGCGCCGACACGCTCGTGGTTCTTGTCGCAAACGATGTAACTGCCATCAATGCCGCCCTTCCCAAGTCGCAGTTGGGCTCGGGCTCGGACATGAGCCAGGTTCTCACGTCCGTCACGGGCAGCCTTGACGCCCCCAACGGTGTCTCCGACGGGCCAGGCGTGACGGCAGGCGACATCTCAAGCTATCTCAAAAACATATTCGGCAAATAGGAGGCCAAAATGAAAATCAAGGGAATCGCACAGGTATTTGTTGTTTCGGCCTTGGCCCTGCTTTTTGCCTCCGAGGGTTTGGCCGCACAGACGGATACCCTCCTCAACTATCCGAGGCTTTACAGGGGCGCAAGGACCGCTGCAATGGGCGGCGCATACACTGCCGTAGGCGGGGACGTGGAGGCGCTCTTTTATAACCCCGCAACTCTCTATAAGATGGACTTTCAGCTCAACCTCATAAACCCCCTCGTAGATGTGAACGAAAACGCCCTCGACATCTATCAGGACGCGGCCGATGCAATGGACGTGGACAACGAAACAGACAGGCTCAACAAGATTACGGAGATAATACAGAAAAATATGGGAAAGCCGCTTCATGTGAGGGCCGCGCTGTTTCCGGGGTTTGCGGTAAAAAACTACGCCTTCGGCGTCCTCGGTCAGGTGGAGTTTGACACGAGGCTACATAACCCCCTCGGTAGCGCGGGCGCGGTCGAGATGGACGGAGGCTACGAGTACGGCCCTGTTGCGGGCTTCTCCTTGCCTACGGGTATTGGCGGTCTCAGGGCCGGGCTGGGAGCGAAGCTCATATCCCGCTCGTGGGTAAAGAGGAATTTCACCGTGAGGGAGATAGCGAGCGAGAACTTCGACATGAACGACTATACTACAGAGAACTCCGACTTCAGCTTGGACGCTGGCCTGCTCTACGAGCTGCCGGTGATGGAATCCCTTAAGCCGAAGATAGGCGTCTCGGTTCTCGACATCACCGACCTCGACTTCAAAGAGGGCGGGAAGATTCCGATGAGGGCAAACATAGGGCTCTCGGTTAACCCGAAGGTCCCCTTTCTCGGCGACGTCATACTCGCTGCGGACTACGAAGATGTGACGAACGAGTTTGCGGAGGACAAAAGCACATGGAAGAGGGTGCACCTCGGCGCAGAACTCGGCCTCCTCAAGCGCCATCTTCTCTTAAGAGGCGGAGTCAACCAGGGCTACGGCACGTTCGGAGCGGAGCTTGACATATGGGTGATAAAGCTCGCCTACACTTACTACGCCGAGGAGATAGGCGCGTATGCGGGGCAGGAGATGGACAAGCGGCAGATGGCCTCGCTTACTATCGGCTGGTAGGGCATTTCATTAATTAACGAAAATTAACAAATCATGGGGGCGCCTATTGGCGCCCCCCATGTTTCAGCCCCTCACGAGATTAGTTCCTCAAGATTTTTTTGCCTGAGCCTTGAATGTTTCGATATGAGGCCGAAGTGTTTGTCTATATGGTAGAGGACCGCATTGTTTTCCACAGCCGTAGCGGCGATTATCAAATCCGTAGATGGAACGGTTATGCCGTTTTTCCTTAAATTAAATCCGGTCACGGACGCTTTTTTAAACGTATCCGCCGTAATCTCAAAGCAATTAAATCCGTCAAAATCGGACTCCACTGCTTTATATTCGGTCTCCCTTGAGATTCCGCTAAGGATTTCCACCTTTATAATCCCGTTCACGGCGGCGAGGTCTTCGAGTATGGCCGTTGTTATCAGTTCCTGTATGCGTATCGAGCCGGAGGGCCGGTAATAGTATATCCAGACGGAGCTGTCTATCAATATCACTTGCTCTCTCTCAGCTTATAAAGCCCTTTGAGCGTAAGGTCTATGTTTATCTTCCCGGCGTGCCTGACCGCCCCTTCACGTCTCCTTTTCCTTACATACTCCGTGAGGGCCTCGTCTATGACCTCTCTTTTGATTTTTTTCCCCGAAAGAACCTGAGCCTCCTTCATGAGTTTTTCGTCCAATGTCACGCTCATCCTCATAGCACACCTCCATGATACACCACTATTATACACCAAATATGTGAGGATTTAAAGCGTTACGCAAGCGGGTCTTTTATCCCGGCCTCTCTAAACCCCTTTGCCCTGAAAAGACAACTGTCGCACCTCCCGCACGGCCTCCCTCCGGGCATGGGGTCGTAGCAGCTCCATGTAAGGGAGTAGTCAAGCCCTAAGGAGAGTCCCTTTCTGATTATGTCCGCCTTGCTCATGTTGATGAGCGGGGCTATAATCTTAAACCTCATCCTCCCCTCCACGGATTCCTTCGTGGCGAGGGCGGCCATCCGCTCAAACGCCTCTATGTATTCGGGACGGCAGTCGGGATACCCGCTGTAGTCGGTTACGTTTGCGCCGATGAAGATATTTTCCGCGCGAAGGACTTCGGCCCACGCAAGGCCGAAAGAGAGGAATATGGTGTTTCTTGCGGGCACGTAAGTTATGGGGATTTCATGAAGGGCCGCGCCCCCTTTGGGGACTTTGATTTCGGAGGTGAGTGCGGAGCCGCCTATCTCACGGAGGTCGAATTTAATAATAAGATGCTTTTTGGCCCCCAAAGAGGCGGCTACTTTTTTTGCGGCCTCAAGCTCTATGCAGTGCCTTTGGGAGTAGTCAAAGCTCAGGGCGTAAATCTCAAAGCCTTCGGATTTCGCCACAGCCATGGCAGTGGAGGAGTCTACCCCCCCGCTTAGGAGGAGGACGGCCTTCGGGGGAGCGTTTTCTTTCATCCGGCTACGGCTGCCTCCGGAATCAATAAACATCGTCTGGGGTGCCGGCCTGCCTGTCAGGGCCTGAACTGAAGAGGACGAAGCCGCTATCTTCGGCTGAATACGAGTACGGCAGTCCCCACGGGTCGTTTTCCCGCGTAATCAGGCTCAGGGAGGAGGGGTAAGAGCCGTTTTCATACATATAGGCATCTATCAGGAAGCGGAGGTTGTCTATTTTTTCGGATGCAGCAGGCGACTTGAGGACAATGTTAGGCTTTGGCGTGCTGATTACGGCTATGGCAAGGGCAAGCAGCAAGGAGGCTGCGATTATTATCCCCACGCCGGGGAGCCGGGCCTCCTTTGGCTTGGCCTGTGACTTCTCCTTAACAGCCGTAGCAGGCTGAACCGGCGCTATAAGCTCTTTTTCAAGCAGGGCAATGAGGGTCTTAGAGACTTCGAAATTGTCCCTGCCGCTTAGGTCAACGATTGTGGAAACATCGCTTTTGCCGTCAACAAACCCGAGCAGCTCGCGCTCCTCGGCGCTCAGGCCGGCATCCGTCTTATTTGTCTTTAGGAATATAGATTCGAGGGTAATCTTGCCCTCAAGGAGGGACCATTCGTCCACTATCCTGAGGCCGTCCATGAGGAGGTGCTGGGTGTCGAGGCTCAGGGGTATTTCCTTGTCAACGGGAACTCCCTGAGGGGTAAACTCATATCTCCCCTCTTTCCATGCAAAGAGCTGGGTAATTATCTCGGTTATCTGTGAGGTGAGTATCTCCTGCAACTGCTCTTTTTCGACATAGCCTTTTTTAAGAAGGGCATGCCCGAGTTTTACGGCCTTTAGTTTCTGTTCATGCAAGACCTCGGCCAACTGCTCTTCGGTGATAATGCCCTTTCTGAGAAGTATCTTTCCCATCCTGTTGTCTTCGGCCCGCCTTCTGGATTCTGCGAACACTATCTTGCCTTCGTGGAAGAGCAGCCTCACCCTGTCTATTCTGCTTTCAAGGGCAAGCACTCCTGTCTTGCGCTGGTAGTAAATCAGCTGCAGTATGTCTGCAAGCCCGAACTCTTTTAGAGAGCCCTCTAAAGCCATCCCTTCTGGAGCCTCCTTCGTATTGATAGGAAAGAAGCAAGGTACAGCAGGCACGCCCCTGCGATTAACGGCGGGTTGAGCCAGACGTGGGAGTAAGTCCCAAGGCCGGTGCCGATGAGCGGGTTTAATGCGGCTGCCGCCGCCATGAACAGGAACAGCCATAAATATATCAGGCCGCCGAGCGCCCTTCCGGCATACATCTGCGAGATGCCCGGCAGGGTGAACGAAAGGAGCCTTATTATGCTTCTTGAGCTGCTTTTTTTCTCATGTATGCGGAGGAGTTTTGCCACCCTTTCCTTGGGCGCCTCCTCAGCGGGTTTGATGATGGATATATAGCACTTGGGACAGATGTCTTCCTTATGGGGCCGCCCTTCAGCGCATTTTTTGCAGAATATCTCATTGCACCTGCTGCACCGCCGCGCCCTCTGCCTCATGGGCCCGGCAGAAATCAAAAACAGGATACAGAGCGCGGAGGCGGCGGCAGACATTAAGACGTCGCCGCGGGCGGAGGGCGGAAAAAACGCCTCAGCAGGGTTTTTAAGGGCAAGGGTGCGGAGTTCCCTCTGAGACAGGGTTTCGTCTATGACAAAGCGGCTCGGAGTCCTTGCCGCTATGGCCATGAATTTGGAGACGGCCTCCCTGTCGAGTTCTCTGGCCTTTGCGAAGTAATTGTCTCCCTTGTCAAACTCAAGGGTGTCCCTGTAAATCTGGCTCAGGTTATAAAATGCGGTTGCCGAGGGCCGGAGTTCGACTGACTTTTGATAGGACTCCTTTGCAAGCGCCGCATTGCCTATGGCAGCATAGGCGTTGCCGAGGTTTGTGTAGAGCCTCGTGTCGTTATCCGCCTTGATGATATCCTGATACTCTGCTATTGCCTCCTCCAGCCTCCCCTCCCTCTTCATGGCAAGGGCATACGAAAACCTCGATGCAAAGTCCTTATGCCCGGCAAGCGCCTGAACTGCCGGCGTGTTGCCTCTCTGCTCGTTTACCGAGACTATGGCCCTGAGCTCCGGCGTGGAGGCTGAAAGCAGTATGTTCGTAAGCCTCAGAAGCAATGGGGAGGCTATGAGCAAGAGGAGCGCAACGTATACCGGCGCCTTGTTCGCCCCTTTCAGGTAAAGCCCAGCAAGAAACAGGAGGCTGGCTCCGAAAAACAGGGGGCCGAGCAGCGAAAGCGGTATCAAGAGGAGGGGCATCAGGAGTTTCCTCCAGTCTTCCTCTATATCGTGCTTGATGAGCGGCAATGCCTTTAGGAAGCTTATAAGTGTGAATACGGTTATGGATGCGATGGCCGAGGCAAGGAGGCTCAGGTACAAAAGGCCCGTAAGGCTGAGTAGCCACCAGAGGTTTCTCTTATACGCCTTAATGCCCTCAAGCGTATATGTGGTGCCTTTGAATATGTCCGGGAAACTCCCTGCGGCAAGCCGGAAATAAAAGGCCGGGGTGTCAGGGGAATGCCGCACCGCCTCGGCCAGAAGCTGTTTTGCCTCAGAAGGGTTTTTGCCTGCCCTTTTGTCAAGGACATAGGAGTAGGGCTCTGTGTTCTTGACCCCCCTGTCAAGCTGCCTGTTAAAAAGGTCTTTTTTTTCCACGTTGGCCGGAACGGCCTCGCCGTCAACAGTGTTTACGGCTGCCGCATTGTCAAGGGCGCTTCCAGAGGCGGCATTCTCAAAGGCGTAGCCGAAGCGCCAGAGGCAATGGATGAGAAGAGGGATTAAGAGGAAATATAAGGCGGTCCTAAGCCTTTTTCTCACCGATTCTCCTTTCGGTCCCTTTTAGGAGCTTCTTTATGTTCTCAGAGTGCCTGATAATAAGCAGCAAGGCAATCACTATGGATACTGCCACCTGCTCTTTTGAGCCTCCGAATATGAATGCGCCGAAAGGCAGAAATCCGAAGGAAACGACCGCTGCCAATGAGGAATATCTCGTTATTAGCGTTGTAAATAGCCATAATCCCACAGTAAGGATACCAGCTTCAGGCAGGTAAATCAATATGACGCCGAGGCTTGTTGCAACGCCCTTGCCCCCCCTGAACTTAAGGAATATGGAGAAATTATGGCCTGCTATTGCGGAAAGCCCTAAGATGCCCTCATAAAGCGGGCCGACCCCCAATATCCTGCCCACGGCAACCGCGGCCGTGCCTTTTAGCAAATCCCCCATCAGGGTCAGGATGGCCGGCATCCTGCCCATGGCCCTCAGGACGTTTGTCGCCCCGATGTTGCCGCTGCCTGCGCCCCTGAGGTCAACGCCTTTTATTTTGGCAAGTATCATGCCGAATGGTACAGAGCCTATGATGTAAGAGTATGCTATCAGGAGGGCAAGTTTCATTTACAAAGCCGTAGTGAGAAATTTTCTCCAGAATGCCAGCGTATACTGCACGCCGGAGACGATTGCAAGGACGACCGCCGCCCAGATAAGGACGGTGCCAATGTCAAAGAGGTCTATGCCGAACTCAGTAAGAGGGGTTATGGACCTTCCGAGTATGAGGCATATTATTGCCGCAATCTGGGCAGTTGTCTTCAACTTCCCCCCCATCTCGGCCTTGATTACCATGTCCTTTGAGAGGGCGACGACCCTAAGCCCGGTCACGAGAAACTCCCTTGCGATTATTATTATCGCTATCCAGATGGAGACTGCCCCGAGGTCCACAAGCAGTATGAGTGCGGATATGACGAGGAACTTATCCGCAATGGGGTCCAGTATGATGCCGAATCTGGTCACCTGCCCTGACCGCCTTGCCAGATAGCCGTCAAGGAAGTCCGTGATAGAGGCGAGACTGAATATTACGGCCCCCATAATCGGGTTGCCCGGAGTGGCCAGTATGAATATGGGTATCACGACAATCCTGCTTAAGGTGAGCAGTGTCGGCAGGTTAAGTCTTGGAGTGTTCGCCGATGATTCCATCCCAAAGCCCCTTAGCCTTAAGAATAAATTCTGCAACCTCCCTGACCGCACCCTTTCCGCCGCCCTTTTCAGTGACCATCATGGCGCATCCCTTTGCCTCCTCTACGGCATCGGAGACTGCCACCGGAAGCCCCGCCCGCCTGAGGAGCGGGATGTCAAGTATCTCATCCCCGATGAAAGCGGTCTCGGAATCACTGATGCCGAGCTTCTTAAGAAGCCTCTCGTAGACCTCGATTTTATTCTCCTGTTTCTGATAAAGCTCTTTAATGCCCAAGTCCTTCGCCCTTTTTTCGAGGGCCTTGGAGCCCCTGCCCGATATAATCGCCACCCCAATCCCCGCATTCATCAGGAGCTTGATGCCGTGGCCGTCACGGACGTGGAATGTCTTAAGCTCGTTTCCTTCGTTATCTAATATTATGCCGCCGTCCGTCATCACGCCGTCTACGTCCAATATGAGGAGCTTTATATTGCGGGCGATTATTTCTAATTGTTTTTTTGTCTTTTTCATTAAGTCCTACATTTAACCTCTCTACGAGCCTTCGGCCTGCTCACCGGTTATTTTACCGAAGTCCGTGCCTTTTGGGAAGTACCTGTATCTGAACGAACTTATTCAGACCAGCAGGCACTGTTAACGAGAAGGTCGAAGAAAGCTGGAAAAAGTGCAGCAGAAAAAAGACTGGATTCCCTCCTGCGAGCCGGTAGCCGGTCAAGTCTATGACCCGTGGGTCACGACCCATAGGGCCGGAATGACGCGGAGGAGCGGGAGGGGAATTTATACGAAGTGAACTTTTGGGGCGAGGGCCGGATGCCGGCCTATGCTATCATAATTTATGGAAATGACTTTTACGCGCGAGGGCATAGAGAAACTCTACGGCAGCCCCTTTGCAGGCGGCAACAGCGTTGAACTCCTCTGGAGGGACAGGGAAGCATTTGAGCGGATATTCAATGTCATCAGAGATGCAAAGGAGTTCATCTGCCTTGAGTTTTACATATTCCGTAACGACGATACAGGCGCCGAGCTTTCGGAAATTCTTAAGGAAAAGGCAAAAGAAGGGGTCGGCGTGTATCTCCTTTACGACCACCTCGGCTCTTTCGGCACTCCATCAAGCTTCTGGGAGGAGCTTAAAAAAAGCGGCATAAAGGTCAGTGCCTCCCATCCCTTCAGGCTGACTTCGCCTATAGGCTACATGCACAGGGACCACAGAAAGCTCATAATCGTTGACGGCTCCACGGCGTTCATAGGCGGCATTAACATAGCAAACGAGTACAGAGGGATTCATATAAGAAGAAAAGAGCCGTGGAGGGACACGGGCATTATCATAAAAGGCCCTTCAGCCTTCGGCCTGCTTAAGACATTCAAAGCGGCATGGCAGACATGGGCGGGCAAGCCGTTTACCGAAGAACTGAGGGAACCCGGCCACTATGGGGAGCTTCCCGTGATGGCGATATTTGCGCACTCAAACAGAGGAAGAAGAAAGATGCGGAGGCTACTTTACTACAGCATCAACCACGCAAAAAAGGACATCTGCCTCACCACCGCATACTTTACTCCGGGCCGGAGGATGATAGAGACCCTTGAGGCCGCCGTCAAAAGAGGCGCAAGGGTCAGGCTGCTCGTGCCGGGAATAAGCGACGTGCCGGCTGCGTATCATGCGGCAAGGGCGTTTTTCGGAAGGCTGCTTAAGGCAGGGGTTGAGATTTACAGCTATCAGGGGCAGATACTCCACGCAAAGGCCTATGTCTTTGACGGCTTATGGAGCATAGTGGGCTCGGCGAATCTGGACTTTCAGTCCCTCAGATGGAACGACGAGGGGAATGCGGGCATACTCGACGAGGGGTTCGGAAAACAGATGATAGAGATATTCGATGCCGACCTGAAGCATTCAAACCCTGTGGATATGGAGTCGTGGAAGAGAAGACCTTTTTCTGACAAGCTCAAGGAGAGATTCTTCTCCCTGTTCAGAAAAAGGCTCTGACAAAGCGCCCACTGAATCTTCACAAGCGGCGCACGGGCGTGTATTTCTTTCCGTGTTTATGTCATAATTATCGGATGGTTAAAAATTTATTCTTCCTGTCTCTCATATCGGCGCTATTGCTGTCCTGCACCCATAGACAGGCACTAAAGGAAGAGGCATTTCCTGCTGAAGAGGCATATTATCACTACATCTTAGGTTACGATGCCGAAATATCCGGCCTGTGGGAAAAGGCGGTCGAGCACTATAAGGCCGCCCTTACATTCGACCCCGGCTCAGCGCACATCAAGACACAGATGAGCCATGTTCTGCTCCGCATGGGGAAACTTCAAGATGCGGTATCAACCCTTGAGGAGGCGCTCGGGAAGGACCCAACGCACGCCCCCGCCCTCCTGCTTCTGGGACAGCTTTATAACGGACAGAAAAGGCCGAATGACGCCATAAAGGTTTATGAACGGCTTATCAGGCTTGCCCCTGACAAGGAAAACGCATACATCCTTTTAGGCGTCCTTTATGCGGGAGAGAAAAGATTCGGCGATGCGCGCAAGATATTGAACATGCTCGTTGAAAAATCTCCGGACAACGCCATGCCGCTTTATTATCTCGGAGCCGTAGAGATGGAAGCGGGAAATTTCACCGAGGCGGAAAGGTTTTTCAAGGAGGTCCTCAAGGTCAAGCCGAACTTCGATTCCGCATACCTGAACCTCGGAATCCTGAGCGAGCTAAAAGGCCAACCCGAAGAGGCAAAGTCGCACTACAAGGCCGCGCTTGCGGCCAACCCGCATAACATTGACGCAAGGGAAAAGCTCGCGCAGATTTCCATAAGGGAAAAATCATTTGAGGAAGCCATCAGGCAGTTTGAGGAGGTCAGCATTCTTGATCCCTCCAATATCAATGTCCACAGGAGCCTTGCCCTTCTTTACGCCGAGCAGAAGCAGTACGGCAAGGCCATTGAGGAGTTCAGAATATACCTTGAAGCCGTGCCTGAGAACACGGAGGTGCGGCTGTTCTTCGTCACCGTGCTTGAAGATATCGGCAGACGGAAGGAGGCGGAAGAGGAGCTTAACAAGATACTCTCTATAGACCCAAAAAACGAAAACGCCCTTATGCACCTCGGCTATATCTACACGAAACTCGAACGCTATGGGGAGGCTGCCGAGACCTATGAACGACTGATAGGCTTTCACAAGGACAAACCCGAAGCCTACATATATCTCGGAACGATATACATTCAGATTAAGAATTATGAAGCGGCGGAGAAGGCATTTGTTGAGGGATTAAGCCGTTTTGACGACAATGCCGACCTGCATTTCAACATAGCAGCCCTTTACGAAAAGACCGGGAGGTTCGACGATATGGTCCTCCACCTGAGGCGTGCGATAGGCATTGACCCTGAGCACGCCGACGCCCTTAATTACCTGGGCTACAGCTATGCGGACAAAGGCATAAACCTTGACGAGGCCCTCGCACTCATAACAAAGGCCGTTGAGCTTAAACCCGAAAGCGGATACGTAATAGACAGCCTCGGATGGGTGTATTTCAGGCTCGGAAGGCTCGACGAGGCCGTCGAGGCCCTAAAGCAGGCGGTAGAGAAGGTCGGCGACGACCCACTCATATACGAACACATCGGGGATGTCTATAAAGCAAAGGGCATGAAGGCCGAGGCCCTTCGGTACTGGAACAAGGCGCTTGAGTTCCACGAAAAGGAAGAGGGACTAAAGCCGCGCGTGGAGGAAAAGATTAAACAGATGTCCCCCGAATAAGGCGCCCCTTTATGTTCACATTAAAAGCCCCCGCAAAAATCAACTGGTTCCTCTTCATCTTGGGCAAGAGGGCCGACGGCTATCACGAGATACAAAGCCTCATGCAGTGCATAAGCCTTTATGACACTCTGACATTCAAGGAATCCGGCGGTATAGAGATAGTAACAGACAGCCCCATTTTAACGGACGATAACCTCATATACAGGGCAGCGCTCCTGCTCAGAAAACTCACGTCCGCAAAAAAAGGCGCACGCATAACCCTCAAAAAAGAGATACCGCTTTCATCCGGGATGGCCGGAGGAAGCAGCGACGCCGCATGCGCCCTTATAGGGCTGAACAGGCTCTGGGGTCTAAACCTCACCGGAAAACAGATGTCCGAGGCAGCCGACTCTTTAGGCTCCGATGTGCCGTTCTTCCTCAACGGCCCGTCCGCCCTCATAGCGGGCCGGGGCGAAAAGGTCATGCCGGTTGCCTTAAAAAGCCCCTGCACGCTCCTGCTTTTGAAGCAGGACGAAGGCGTCTCCACGGAATGGGCATATTCCGAGGCCGGCAGGGATTTAAAAAAAACCAGCGCACGGGAAAAAGGAGATATGAAATCTTTATGCCGGGCCATCGGGGCCGGGGACTTCAAGTCCCTAAAATCACTTGCGCGCAATGACCTTGAGGGGCCGGTAATAAGGCGATACCCCGCAGTCCATGAAATGAAGCGGAAATTGGCCGGGGCAGGGGCGTTGTTTTCAGCAATGAGCGGAAGCGGGCCGACCGTATTTGGGGTGTTCGGAGACGAAAAAACGGCTGAGGAGGCGAAAGGCTCCTTTCCGTCCGGTTGGTCGAGGGTTGTAAAGACCCTGACAGAAGTCTAAGCCCAAACCAGAGAAGAATCCTGCCGCCGGCGCACAATGTATTTTTAATTGATATTTCACTAAAAAATCATATAGTATATAGTCTTAATGCGGAGAGCGAGACGCTCCCCGATGCCTTATTAAATTTTCTGATTCAGGAGGGTTGAGATTAAACTGGTCTTAGGGGACAAGGCTTCCGAGGTAAAGGATTTAAAGGAGGCTGAAAAGGAACTTAAAAGGCTCAAGGCCGTTGCCATAAAGGTAAACGGAGAGCTCATGGACATCAGCGACATGGGGGAGCAGGACCCTGATGCGGCATTGGAGCCGATTACGCCGGACTCCAAAGAGGGGCTTGAGATACTGAGGCACAGCACATCCCACATCATGGCGCATGCCGTAAAAGAGCTTTTCCCTGAGGCCAAACTCGCCATAGGCCCGGCAATTGAGGAAGGCTTCTACTACGACTTTGACATAGAAAGGCCGCTTACGCCCCAAAACCTCGATGCCATAGAAAAGAAGATGGCAAGGCTCATAAAGCAGAACAACCCCTTTGTGCGGAAGACAATTGACAGGGCCGAGGCCGTGGAGTTTTTCAAGAAGGCCGGAGAGAACTACAAAGCGGAGCTTCTTTCCGAGATGGAGGACGATACCGTCACGCTCTATGAAGAGGCCGGTTTCGTAGACCTCTGCCGGGGGCCTCATATCAAGAGCACAGGCGCGGTTTCCGCGTTTAAGCTCCTGAGCGTTGCAGGCGCCTACTGGCGGGGGAACGAGAAAAACAAGATGCTCCAGCGGATATACGGCACCGCATTTCCCGATGAGGATGCCCTCAAGAAATATCTCGACTTCCTCGAAGAGGTCAAAAGGCGCGACCATAGAAGGCTCGGCAAAGAGCTCGACCTTTTCAGCATAAACGACGACATAGGCCCCGGCCTGATACTCTGGCACCCAAACGGCGCAATCATAAGGAAAACCATAGAGGACTTCTGGAGGGCGGAGCACGAGAGGGCAGACTACAAACTGCTTTTTACACCCCACATAGCAAAGCTCAACCTCTGGCAGAAAAGCGGACACTGGGACTTCTACAGGGAAAACATGTACTCGCCCATGCAGATAGAGGAGACGGAGTACGAGCTTAGGCCCATGAACTGCCCCTTCCATATCTATATTTACAAAAGCTCCCTCAGAAGCTACCGCGACCTTCCGATAAGGTATGCAGAACTGGGCACGGTCTACAGGTACGAACGCTCCGGAGTGCTTCACGGCCTCCTGAGGGTAAGGGGCTTTACGCAGGACGATGCCCATATATTCTGCATGGAAGAGCAGATAGAAGAAGAAATCCTCCGGGTGCTTGATTTCACATTGTTCATACTGAAGACATTCGGGTTTGAAAGCTACGACATTTACCTCTCCACAAGACCTGAAAAGTATGTGGGCGCGCCTGAGAACTGGGAAAGGGCCACAAACGCCCTCAGGCTTGCCCTTGAGGCTAAGGGGCTTTCCTTTAAGGTAGACCCCGGGGAGGGCGTGTTCTACGGCCCCAAAATTGACATAAAGGTCAAAGACATTCTGGGGAGGCCGTGGCAGTGCAGCACCATTCAGGTGGACTTCAATATCCCGGAAAGGTTTGACATAAGCTACAGGGGCACAGACGGCAGGGAGCACAGGCCGATAATGGTGCACCGCGCCCTGATGGGCTCGCTCGAGAGGTTCTTCGGCGTGCTCGTTGAGCACTATGGGGGCGCATTCCCCTTATGGCTGTCCCCGGTTCAGGCATCAGTGCTTACCATAGCGGAAAGACATTCGGATTACGCCTCCTTGCTCATCGGAAAACTCAGGGCCAGGGGCATCCGGGCGGAGCTTGACGCCGAAAACGAAAAGATAGGGTATAAGATACGGCAGGCCACTATCAGAAAAATCCCGTATCTGGTTATAATAGGCGATAAAGAAGTTGAGGACAACCGCCTTACCGTCAGGAGGCGCACGGGCGAAAACATCGGGCCCTTCACGGCTGAGGAATTTCTAAACATCCTCATTGAGGAGATACAGCACAGGAGGTGAAAGTATCAGTAAGGACACAAGGATAAACGAACAGATACGGGTCAGGGAGGTCAGGCTTGTGGATTCGGACGGGAAACAATTGGGAGTGCTTCCGATACAGGAGGCGCTGAAGACGGCAGCCGCAAGGGACCTTGACCTCGTTGAGGTGGCCCCGGGCGCAGCGCCGCCGGTATGCAGGATAATGGACTTCGGCAAGTATAAATACCAGTTGAGCAAAAGGCATACCGCAAAAAAGACCGGAGGGCTGAAGGAAGTAAAGATACGGCCGCAGATAGACGACCATGACCTTGAACTCAAGGTGCGCAACATAAAAAGGTTCATTGATGAGGGCAACAAGGCGAAGGTCACAATGTTTTTCAGGGGGAGGGAGAGGGGCAGGCCTGAGCTGGGAATGAAGGTGTTCGATAGGCTTGTATCGCTTCTTACAGGCAAGTTCACCATCGAACATGCGCCACGGCATGAAGGAAACAGCATTACTATGGTCATTGCGCCGAAATAAGACCGAAATAAGAAAAGGAGACAATGGATGCCGAAAATCAAGACCCACAGAGGTGCTGCCAAGAGGTTCAAGCTGACCGGCACCGGCAAGATTAAAAGAAGAAAGGCATACAAGAGCCATATGCTTACGGGGAAGTCCGCAAAAAGGACCCGGAGGCTCAGAAAATCGGCCCTTGTCCCCAAAGGTTTAGAGCGCAGCATAAAGAAGCTGCTTAACGTATAACGAAGACAGGATTTAATTGCTCGGATTTAAGAGACAATCAAGGAGGTAGATAGATGCCGAGAGCAAAAGGTGGATTCAAAACGAGGAGAAGGAGAAAAAAAATCCTCGGTATGACAAAGGGCTATTACGGGGCCAAAAGCCGTCTTTTCAGGTCAGCAACAGAGTCTGTTGACAAGGCCCTTCAATATGCTTACAGGGACCGCAAGAACAAGAAAAGGGAGTTCAGGGCGCTCTGGATAGTCAGGATTAACGCCGCTGCAAGGGCCGCAGGGCTTACTTACAGCCAGTTCATGTCTGGAGTGAAAAAGGCGGATATAGGCCTCAACAGGAAGTCCATTGCGGAACTGGCCTACAGCGACCCCAGGGCGTTCGGGGAACTGGCCGAGACCGTAAAGGCAAGACTTGCATCCTAACCAGGATGGATGACCTGCTTTTCGCAAAGGAAGCCTTTATAAAAAAACTGGAGGCGGTCTCAAGCAGCGCCGAACTCGAACAATTAAGGGTCAGGTATCTCGGTAAAAAAGGCATCCTGCCCGAAAAACTGAAACAGCTCCCGAAACTGCCGCCTGAGGAAAGGACTTCCTTCGGAAAGGCGGTCAACGACCTTAAAGCGCTGGTAACAGAGGCAATTGCCCTCAAAAATGCAGCGCTTAAAGATGCGGAACTTAAAAGGAAACTCGCCGCCGAGGGCATTGACGTCACCCTTCCGGGCAGGCACGTCACACCGGGCAGGCAGCACCCGGTAAGCCGGACACTTGCCGAGATTATCGGAATATTCACGGCCATGGGCTTCGGGGTCGAAGAAGGCCCTGAGGTCGAACTCGACTACTACAATTTCGAACTCCTGAACATCCCAAAAGACCATCCTGCAAGGGACATGCAGGACACTTTTTACGTAACCGACGATGTGCTCTTAAGAACCCATACCTCGCCGGTTCAGGTGAGGGTCATGCAGCAGAGAAGGCCGCCGCTGAGAATCGTAGCGCCCGGCAAGGTGTACAGATGCGATGCGGACGTCTCCCATACCCCGATGTTCCACCAGATAGAGGGACTGATGGTGGACAAGGACATATCATTCAGCCACCTGAAAGGCACTCTGGAGGCGTTCCTGCACAGGTGCTTTACGCCGGAGACGCCGGTAAGGTTCAGGCCGAGTTTTTTTTCCTTTACCGAACCTTCTGCAGAGGTGGACATAGGGTGCATATTTTGCGCGGGAAAGGGCTGCAGGGTCTGCAAAGGCTCGGGGTGGATAGAGATACTCGGGGCCGGAATGGTAAACCCGAGGGTGTTTGAGATGGTCGGGTATGACCCTGAAGTTTATTCCGGGTTTGCCTTCGGCATGGGCATCGAAAGGATAGCAATGCTCAAGTACTCAATAAACGATATAAGGCTCTTCTTTGAAAACGACTTAAGGTTCCTCAGACAGTTCTAAAGCGCCCTTCCCTTGTCAATTTACATCGCACGAATATATAATAACCGTTATGCGCGTTCCGCTCCAATGGCTCAACGAATTCATAGACTCAGGGCTTTCCGTCAAAGAGCTTGCCCACAGGCTCACAATGGCCGGGCTTGAGGTTGAGGCCATTGAAGGGGGCACGGCCCCCGGCGAAAGGGCTACGAGCCCCGGCGAAAGCGAAGACTGCGTCTTTGAGGTCAATGTCACTCCCAACAGGCCGGACTGCCTGAGCATTCTGGGCATAGCACGGGAGGTCTCGGCCATTACGGGCAGGCCTGTAAAATTCCCGGAGCATACCGTCGGAGGAGAGGACTTCGGGTTTGAAGTGGAGATTAAGGATGAAGAACTCTGCTCAAGGTACGCAGGCAGGGTCATTAAAGATATAACCATAGCCGCATCCCCCGAATCCATTAGAAAGAGGCTGCAGCTCTGCGGCGTGCGGCCTGCAAACAACATAGTGGACATAACCAACTATGTCCTCTTTGAACTCGGTCAGCCCCTCCACGCCTTTGACCTTAACGCCCTGAAAGGCAAAAAGATAATCGTGGACAAGGCCCCTCACGGCATCTCCATCGTAACCCTTGACGGCTCTGAGAGGAAACCGACCGTGGGAAGCCTGCTCATATGGGATGAGGAGAGGCCCGTGGCAGTGGCCGGAGTCATGGGGGGCAAGGAGACCGAGGTAACGGAGTCCACAAAAAACATCTTCCTTGAAAGCGCATGGTTTTACCCCGGCTCCGTCAGGAGGACCTCAAAGACCCTCGGCCTCAGCTCCGAGTCCTCATACAGGTTCGAAAGGGGCGTTGACATCGAGATGGTCGAGATTGCGCTTGAGAGGGCGGCCTTTCTGATGAACAGGTTCGCCGGAGGCCGCGTGGGAAAAAAGATAGACGTCTATCCCAGGCGGTTTGTCCCCTGTGAGATAAAAGTCAGCGCCGAAAAAGTAAACAGAATCCTCGGCACGGATATGCCAGCCTCTGAAATGCTCGACTGCTAAAATAGGCTCGGCCTTAACCCGGAGCAGGACGGCGGTTATCTCCAGGTAACT
>JAUXOF010000030.1 GCA_030682405.1 Thermodesulfovibrionales bacterium | reverse complement strand
GGAGAGAGGGCGTATTTCATCAGGAACATTCATGTAAACCCCACGAACATCTGCGTAAACAGGTGCGGGTTCTGCGCCTTCAGCCGCTCAAAGGGGCAAAAAGGCGCATTTGAGCTTTCGATAAAAGACATCCTCAGGAAGATAACAACGGCCTCCAGAGGGCGGCGGATAAAAGAGGCGCACATAGTGGGCGGGCTTCATCCCGATTGGCCGTTTGAGCATTACCTTGAGATGCTTTCTGCGATAAGGGGCGCATTCCCATGGCTTCACATAAAGGCATTTACAGCAACCGAGGTTGATTATTTCCAGAGGATAAGCAGGCTTCGGCTCGGCGATATATTTGACCTTCTAAAAAGGCACGGCCTTGACTCTATGCCCGGAGGCGGCGCGGAGATATTCGATAAGGCGGTAAGGCAGAGGCTCTGTCCGGAGAAGATTTCAGGGCAAAGATGGCTTGAGGTCATGGAGGCAGCCCACAGGGCGGGCATAAGGACTAACGCCACGATGCTCTACGGCCATGTAGAGGGCTATGCCGAAAGGGTAGACCACCTCATAAGATTAAGGGAGCTTCAGGACAGGGCGATTCAAAATAAACAGGGAGGCTTTCAGGCCTTCATACCCCTTTCTTATCATCCGAAGAACACCTTGCTCGGCGGGCATCACTCCTCCGGCATAGACGACCTCAGGACAATAGCAGTCAGCAGGCTCGTGCTCGATAATTTTGACCACATAAAGGCATACTGGGTGATGCTCGGGGAGAAAATCTCCCAGCTCGCCCTCCTTTTTGGTGCGGACGACATGGACGGCACCGTCATAGACGAAAAGATAACCTATGCCGCAGGCAAGGAAAGCAGGAGGGGGATGACTGCCGAGGAACTGACGCACCTTATAAGGCGGGCGGGCAAAGTGCCTGTTGAAAGGGATTCGTTTTACAGGCCGGTGAAGGCATGACAAAAAGGATAAGCAAAAAAGAGGGTCTTGAACTTCTTAAAAGCGCGGGACTCCTTGAACTCGGGCGGATGGCCGATTCCATAAGAAAGGGCCTTCATCATGAGGGCATTGCCACTTTTGTCGTTGACCGAAACATAAACTACACCAACATCTGCATCAACCGCTGCAATTTCTGCGCCTTTTGGAAGGAGGCGTCTTCCCCTGATGCCTATGTCATCGGCATGGAGGAGCTTTATAAAAAAATACAAGAGACAATCGGGCAGGGCGGCACTCAGATACTCCTTCAGGGCGGGCTTAATCCCGAACTCGATATGGACTATTATCTAAATCTCCTCAGGGCGATAAAAGGGAAATTCAGGATAAACGTCCATGGGTTTTCCCCGCCTGAAATCATTTATATGGCTGAAAAGTCCTGTTTGACCGTAAGGGAAACGCTAATGCTGCTTAAGGATGCAGGGCTTGACTCCATACCCGGCGGCGGCGCGGAGATACTCTCGGACAGGGTAAGGAAGGTTCTCAGCCCGAAAAAGATAATGTCCTCTTTTTGGCTTAAAGTAATGCATGAGGCCCACAGGCTCGGCATGAGGACAACTGCGACCATGATGTTCGGAAGCATTGAGAGACCCGAGGACATAATCGAGCACCTTGAAAGCGTAAGGGCGCTTCAGGACAAGACCGGAGGGTTTACCGCCTTCATACCGTGGCCGTTTCAGCCCGGAAATACGGCTTATGCCTCCAAGGTCCATCCGGCTACTGCTGTTGAGTATCTGAGGGTGCTTTCCATCTCAAGGCTGTATCTTGATAACATCCCGAATATTCAGGCATCATGGGTTACGCAGGGCATAAGGCTTGCGCAGGTTGCCTTAAGGTTCGGGGCAAACGACCTCGGCTCTACAATGCTTGAGGAAAACGTCGTCTCTGCGGCAGGGATAAGGCATATCGTCTCAAAAGAGGATATAATATCGGCCATTAGGGGTGCGGGCTTTATTCCCGCCCAGAGGGATACGTATTATAACTTACTTAAAAGATATCAGGAGGCATAATGTCCGAAGAACTCTATGACGTGATAATCATAGGCGGGGGGCCTGCGGGCCTTTCCGCCGCGCAGTATTCAGCAAGGGCCGGGCTTAAGACCGTTGTGCTTGACAAATCATCCGTTGCAGGCGCCCTTGCGTTTGCAAGCGCCATAGAGAACTACCCCGGGATCAAGGAGTCCATGTCCGGCAGGGAGCTTCTCGGCATATTCAGGAAACAGGCGTTAGGCTTCGGAGCAGAGTATGCGGAGGCGCAGGTCATCAGCGTAAACCTAAGCGGCAACGTCAAAGAGGTCTTTACCATGGATAAGACATACAGCGGAAAGGCCGTGATAATAGCCACCGGCTCTATGGGAAGAAAGCCTGCCATTAAGGGTGAGGCCGAGTTCTTAGGCAGGGGGGTGAGCTACTGCGCTGTATGCGATGCCCCATTCTTTAAGGGAAAGACCGTCTGCGTATTGGGCGACTCCGAGGAGGCGGTCAAAGAGTCCGCATATCTGGCGAAATTCGCAGAGACGGTATATCTCATATCCCCCTCAAAGGCCCTGAAGGTTGAAAAAGACCACCCCGGGCTGCATACGCCGAACATGGAAATAATCTATGGCCGCACCGTGACCTCCATCGAGGGAAGCGAGATAGTGGAAAGGATAAAGATGGCGGATTCCGAACGCAAGGAAAGCGGGCTTGAGCTTTCCGGAGTATTCGTCTACCTGCACGGCTCAAGGCCGGTAGTGGATTTTTTGGGCGAGATGCTCGATACGAGCGAGGATGAGTGCATTGCCACGAACAGGCTTATGGAGACCTCAATCCCCGGGGTCTTTGCAGCAGGAGACGTAATCTGCACCGAGGTAAGGCAGGTTGTAATTGCGGCTGCAAACGGCTGCGTTGCCGCGCTTTCGGCGGAGAAGTTCATCTTCCACAGGAAAAGAAGAAAATACGACTGGGCAAAAGGGGGCACGGCCCCCGGCGGGGTTACGAACCCTCACTGAGCCGTAGGCTTGCTTTATTTATCTTATGCGCAAGGCATCCCGCGCCAAACCCGTTGTCTATGTTCATCACCGCTATGCCGGGCACGCATGAGTTGAGCATTGCAAAAAGAGCGGCAAGCCCTCCGAGGCTTGTGCCGTAGCCTACGGACGTGGGCACGGCTATGACCGGCTTATCCGTAATCCCGCCGACAACAGAGGGCAGGGCGCCTTCCATTCCCGCTACCACTATCAGCACATTTGAGGAGTCTATAAGGTTTCTGTTGTCCATAAGCCTGTGAATCCCGGCAACCCCTGCATCATAGACGGTCTTTACGCTGTTGCCCAAGAAAGAGGCCGTCTCCGCCGCCTCCTCTGCCACGGCTATGTCCGATGTGCCTGCGGATATTACAAGCACGCTGCCTTTTTTAGTCTTCTCCCCGCCTGCGGATATGATTCCCGACAGGGGGTGAAACCTTGCGGCCCGCAACCCCAATTTATCGTATATCTCTTTTGTTGCCCGCGTGATGAAGAGCTTTTTCTGCCGCTTGTAAATTGCCCTTGCAATGGCAATGACCTCTCCGGTCTTTTTGCCCGATGCAAGTACCACCTCCGGTATGCCCTGCCTCAGCGCCCTATGGTGGTCTATCTTTGCCGTGCCGATGTCCTCATAAGGCAGATGCCTTAGCCTCTGGAGGGCCTTCTCTACGCCGAGCCCGCCCTTTTGGACGGCCTCAAGCATGTCCCTAAGGGTTTTTTCACTATCCATAGAACTCGGATTTCAATGTGCGGTTCATGAGGTCGTGAACCGCTTCGCGCGGGTTTTTGTCCTCATAAATTACGCTGTAGACCTGTTCGATTATCGGCATCTCTATGTTGTGTTTCCTTGCAAGGTCATGGGCCGATTTTGCGGTATCCACGCCTTCGGCGATGCTCCTTGTGGCTGAAACTATGTCTTTTATCTTCATGCCCCTTCCGAGGTTCAGGCCGACGGTATAGTTTCTTGAAAGCGGCCCGGTGCATGTAAGCACAAGGTCTCCAAGGCCGCTCAGGCCTGAGAACGTGTACTCCTTTGCGCCTATTACGACCCCCAGCCTTGTCATCTCCGCAAGCCCCCTTGTGATGAGTGCGGCCCTTGAATTGTATCCGAGGCATAGGCCGTCGGAGATACCGGCGGCAATGGCCATGACGTTTTTTAACGCCCCGGCAATCTCAACGCCCAGCACGTCGTGATGGGTGTAGACCCTGAAATAACTTGTCGTAAATGTCTCCTGAAGGAGCAGTGCGGCTGTATAGTCTTCCGATGCGAGGGTCACCGCAGTGGGGAGTTTGCATGCCACCTCTTTTGCAAAGCTCGGGCCCGAAAGCACTGATATGGTTTTTGAGGTCATCTCTTTAAGGATTGCAGAGACCGTCAGGTTGCTGCCCTGCTCTATGCCCTTTGATGCGCTCATTATGATGGCCTCGCCCGGAATATGGGGCAGGGCGTTTTTAAATACCGCGCGGGTGTGCCGGACAGGAATCACGCTTATGATGTATCTTGCGTTCTCAAGCACGTCGGCCAGGCTGGAGGATACATTAACGCTGTCCGGAAGGGTGACTTCAGGCATGTATGCGCTGTTTACCCGCGTCCTTTTAATCTCCTCTGCGAGGTCTTGCTCGTAGACCCAGAGGGATGTGTCGTAGTCTTTGTCCCCGAGCAGTTTGGCAAGCGTCGTGCCCCAGCTTCCTGCGCCTATAACGGCTATGTAGCTCATGTCTAACCCCTATCTTGTTTTATCGGACTATAAAGCAATAAATTATTTTCGTCATGCATCATTTTCCGGCTGTTTTCTGTTTTTTTTCGATTTTGGCCCATGTATCCCGCAGGGTCGCCGTACGGTTGAATACCGGCATCCCGTCAGAGGAGGAGGCGGAATCTACGCAGAAATACCCCAACCTGAGGAATTGATATCGGCTCCCTGCCGCGGCCCCGGCCATGCCCGGTTCGACATAACACGGTTTTAATACCTCCAATGAGTTCGGGTTAAGGCATGACTTGAAATCCGGACATTGGTTTTCGTCCTCAGTCTCGGGCTTGACGAAGAGGTGGTCGTAGAGGCGGACTTCGGCCTTGTGTGCGTGCGCCGCTGAAACCCAGTGCAGGGTCCCCTTGACCTTGCGTTCGCCCTTAGGCGAGCCGCTTTTGGTTTCAGGGTCATAGGTGCAGTGCAGTCCGGTTATCTCTCCGGTTTTTTCGTCTTTAACAACCCGCTCGCATTTAATGATATAGGCGTGCTTGAGCCTTACCTCCCGGCCCGGGGCCAGACGGAAGAAGTCCTTGGGCGGCTCCTCGCGGAAATCCTCCTGCTCGATATAAAGCACGCGTGAAAACGGAATCCTCCTTGTGCCCATGCCCGGGTCTTCGGGATTGTTTAATGCCTCCAGTTCCTCGACCACGTTTTCGGGATAGTTGTCTATCACCACCCGGAGCGGCCTCAGCACCGCCATCACGCGCGGGGCGCTTCTGTTCAGGTTCTCGCGGAGGCAATGCTCAAGCAGTGCAATGTCAACCACGCTGTAAGTCTTGGCCACGCCGATTCGGTCGCAGAAATTCCGTATCGCCTCCGGGGTGTAGCCCCTTCTTCTGAGACCTGAGAGCGTAGGCATCCGGGGGTCGTTCCATCCGCTTACATGCCCTTCCTGCACAAGCCTGAGGAGTTTCCGCTTGCTCATTACTGTATAGCTTATGTTCAGCCGGGCAAACTCCATCTGCTTGGGGCGGTAGGCCCCGAGCGCATCAAGGAACCAGTCATACAGCGGGCGGTGGTCTTCGAACTCAAGAGTGCAGATGGAATGGGTAATCCCCTCTATGGAGTCCGAAAGGCCGTGCGCCCAGTCATACATCGGATAGATGCGCCACTTGTCCCCTGTCCTCAGATGCGGCGACTTGAGGATTCGGTACATGACAGGGTCGCGCATGTTGAGGTTTCCTGAGGCCATGTCGATTTTGGCGCGCAGGGTCCGGGAGCCGTCTCCGAACTCGCCGGCCCGCATGCGGCCAAAGAGCGCGAGGTTTTCCTCCACAGGCCGGCTCCTATGCGGGCTTTCCCTGCCGGGTTCGGTCAGTGTCCCGCGGTATTGCCGGATTTCCTCCGCGCTTAGGTCGTCAACGTACGCCTTGCCGTTGCGTATCAACTGCACGGCGTATTCGTAAAGCTTCTCAAAGTAGTCGGAGGCATAGAACAACCGGTCGCCCCAGTCGAACCCGAGCCACCGGACGTCCTCGATTATGGATTCAGCGTATTCGGCCTCCTCTTTAATCGGATTGGTGTCGTCAAACCTGAGATTGCAAAGTCCCCTGTATTTTTCGGCAAGGCCGAAATTAAGGCAGATGGACTTTGCATGCCCGATATGGAGGTAGCCGTTGGGTTCCGGAGGGAACCGGGTATGGACGCCCCGGTATTTTCCGGCCTTTAAATCCTCTTCGATGATATCGCTGATGAAGTTCGAAGACGGAGTATATTCTTCCAATGACATAATCGCTGTCCTCTATGTCCTATCTGAAGGTCATGGCAGTCAAAAAGTCCCTGCCGCCTGTATTGCCTTTTCCATTCTCTTCAGGGCCTTTTCCCTGCCCAAGACCTCAAGCACTTCGAATATGCCGGGGCTTTCGGTTTTGCCCATGACCGCCACGCGGACAGGCTGGGCCACGGCCCCTAATTTTATGCCGTGCTTTTGGGTTATGTCATTAAACACCTTTTGTATCCCTTCGCCTGTAAATCCTTCAAGGCCCGAAAGCCCCTCCTTGATGTCCTTCAGGTAGGGCAGGGTCTTTTCGTTCAGGAATTTTTTCCCTGCCTTTTCATCTATCTCCACATGCTCAAGGATATAATACCTCAGGGACTTTGAAAGCTCAACGAGAGTCTTAGCCCTCTCTGTGAGGGTCAGTATCGCCTTTGAAAGCCAGACTTTGTCCATCTCATCGTCTATCTCATCGTCCGGCCCTACGGTGCCGTCCGCCTTTAAAAAGGGCATGACAAGCTCCGCGAGCCTCTCAGGAGGCGTGGTTTTCATATATTCGGCGTTGAGCCAGAGGAGTTTTTCCGGGTTGAATACCGCGGCGGATTTCCCGATGTTTTCAAGCGAGAAATATCTTATGAGTTCTTCCCTGCCGAAGACCTCCTGGTCTCCGTACGACCAGCCTAACCTCACGAGATAGTTTACGAGGGCATCGGAGAGATAGCCCATGTCCCTGTATGCAATGACAGAAGTTGCCCCGTGCCTTTTGGAGAGCCTTGCCTTGTCCTCCCCTAATATCATGGGCAGATGCCCGAATGCGGGAGCGGCATGGCCGAGGGCGCTGTATATGTGTATCTGCTTCGGGGTGTTGTTCAGGTGGTCGTCTCCCCTTATGACATGGGTTATGCCCATGTCCACGTCATCGGCCACGACCACGAAGTTGTACGTGGGCGTGCCGTCTGAGCGCATGATTATCAGGTCATCCAATTGGTCGTTTTCAAAGACAACCGTGCCTTTTATGAGGTCATCCACAACGGTCCGGCCCTCCTTGGGCATCCTGAATCTTACTGAAGGGGTTATGCCTGAAGGAGGGGTCTCAATGTCCCTGCACCTGCCGTCGTAACTTAGTGGCCTGCCTTCTGCCGCGGCCTTTTTCCTTTTTTCTTCAAGCTCCTCTTGGGAGCAGTAGCAGCGGTAGGCGCGGCCGGACTCAAGCAGCTTGTCTATATGGCTTCTATAGATGTCGAACCTTTCGGTCTGCCTGAAAGGCCCTTCGTCCCAGTCGAGGTTAAGCCATCTCATGCCCTCAAGGATGGATTCTATGTACTCATCCGTGGAGCGGCTTCTGTCCGTGTCCTCGATTCTCAGTATGAAGACGCCGCCTCCGTGCCTTGCAAATAGCCAGTTGAAGAGGGCTGTGCGCACGCCGCCTATGTGGAGGTGTCCGGTGGGGCTTGGTGCAAAGCGGACCCTTATTTTCTCGGTGCCGGGCAAATTATATAAAGCTCCTTTTAGGATTTTAGTCTAAAATATAACAGATTTCAGCAGTTTATGACAGGAGGCGGCTTTTGCCTACGGCTGTTTTCTCTTCCTAAGGTAAAACCATGCATTGAATGCGCAGAGCATGACGGTAAGCCAGATTATCAGGCTGTGAGGGATTTCAATGTAGATTATTTTCTCCATATAATGGACTATGAAGGAGCCGCTGTATGCCAGAGCGGGATTATGTCTTGCCCTTAACCATGCCTCAAGATATGTAAGCGGGCAGTAAAAGCCGAACATCTGGGTGAGGAGGGCGAAGCCGAGACCTGAGACGTGAAAGATTTTTAAGGATTTGTTCCTTGCTCCGGCAACGGCTCCGAATATCAGGAACACTATCCAGAGGAAATGGATAAGGACAACGGCATCTGCCATTATCTTGTAAGGCATAGGATATTTTATGGCCTTAAAGCGCGAATGTAAAGTTATGACATGGGCGGCGAATCAGGGGAATCGGGAAAGGCCAGCCTCTGGAGCAGATGAAGGGATAGTTCAAAATTGCGTTTTTCCTCATAGCGCACTTTTTTGTAGAAATTGCATCTTGAACATTCCCTGTACTTCAACTCGAAATTCTGGGAGTTTTCCGAGCATGGCGTTTTGGGCACCACCCAGCACGCCCTCCCTGCGTTTTGGCCGCCGTGGGAGCCGTGGAGCCTGTTTTCCACGGAGGCAGGACATATCCCGTCGTTTGAATACCTGCCGCCGGGCTCTCTGCCGCAGTCCTTAAACTGCCAACAATTCTGTTTCACGACACCCCCTCTCACACTGACACTTATACTGCTATAAGTGCAATATCAGTGCCAGTTTTTGGGCATAATTAACTCCCTGAGGCGCGGGAAAACGGGAAAATCTGCGTGGAAACACGCTTCGGCAACCCGCGGGGGTGGTGAGCGGCCTCAGGTTTTTCGGTTCTCAGCAGGCCGGTTTTCCGGCAGAGGGCTGTTTCAGCTCTATCACCAGAAACCTTTTTGTGTCTGCCGTGGGCCTGAACCTTTCGTCTTCCCTCATGCCGGCAACCCATATTATGTCGCTGCCTGACGTGACGACAGGCACAATGTCCCTTTCGTCTCTTGGGATTTTTTCGTTAACGAAGAAATCCTGAAGCTTTTTCTTCCTGCCGAATCCGGCCGGATAGAAGAAATCGCCCTTTGCCCGCGGCCTGATGATAAGTGGGAAGGACAGTTTATCGGCATCAAATAAAGCGGTGTCCTTGCCCTTTTGTTCTGGGGGCAGTGCCCCTTCCCGGTGGGGCCGTGCCCCTACGGATGCGGTGATTGTTATTCCCGCCTCTTTTATCACGGCTTGGCCTCCGGGCTCAAGCTCATATGTGCCGAGGAGGAGCGGAGGCTCAGACGTCATAAGAAGGGTTGAGTAATGTTTTACGACCCTTATGCCTTTTGGGAGGTGGAGCCTGTCTCCGGCCTTGCCGTGCTTTATGAGTCCGATAATGTCCTCTATGTGGTTGAAGCTTATCCCCCTTAGCCCTTTTGTCTCTCCAACGGCCCTCCTTATGACCCTTCTTAAAATCACCTTATCCGTAATCTCAAGCGGGATGATGAAAAGCGCTATGAGCCTGTCCGTTTTTTTTGATATGAGCCTCATGAGAGTCTTTGTGACTATGAGTTCAAGATACCTGTCCTCTTCCCTGAACACTTCGGCGGTGTGAGAGACGGTCTCCGCTATATTAGGATTAAAGTCTCTGAGCGCCGGTATGAGGGAAGCCCTGAGCCTGTTGCGGAGATAATCCTCTTTGAGATTCGAGGAGTCTACGATATAGCCTGCGCCTTCTGCGTAAAGAAATCCCTCTATCCCGGCCCTTTCGGCCTCAATCAGTGGCCTGATGATTTTGCCCCTTACCGGAGGTATGCCTGAAAGCCCCTTTGTGCCTGAGCCCCTCAGTATCCGCATAAGAAACGTCTCTGTCTGGTCGTCAAGGTTATGGCCTACTGCAATCCTGCCTGCCTTTATCTCAAATGCCTTTTCCTCAAGCGCCTGGTATCTCAGAAGCCTTCCGGCCTCCTGCCTGTTAAGCCCATGCTCCTTGGCATACGCCTTCACATCTACATGTCTTATGTGGAATTGAATCTCCAAGGAATCGCAGAGGTTTTTTGAGAAGGCAGCCTCTTTTTCCGTCTCTCCGGGCCTCAGTCCGTGGTCTACATACAGGGCATGGAGGGTGAGGTTGAGCCTGTTGCTTAGTTTTTTCAGGATACGGGTGAGGCATACGGAGTCCGGGCCTCCTGAAAGGCCGATGAGGACGGTCTCTCTGCCTGAGAGCATAGAGTGTTTTTTTATCGTGGAGGTTATTTTTCCGATGAAGTCCGTCTGTTTCATTTGAAGTTCGTCTGTTTCATTTTCCAAGCGCTACGGCCTTACGATTACGCCTTTTGATTTGAGATAGTCCTTTGCCTCTTTTATAGTGTATTCCCTGTAATGGAATATGGAAGCGGCAAGTGCGGCATCCGCCTTGCCTTTTGTCAGGCCCTCGTAGAGATGCTCAAGAGTGCCCACGCCTCCTGATGCGATTACGGGTATGGAGACCGCCTCTGAGACCGCACGCGTAAGCCCTATGTCAAAACCCTCTTTTGTGCCGTCCCTGTCCATGCTCGTAAGGAGGATTTCGCCTGCGCCGAGTTTCTCCATGTAGAGCGCCCACTTTACGGCATCAAGCCCCTTGGGCCTTCTTCCGCCATGGGTGTAGACCTCCCATGAGGGTTTTCCCTGTTCCGGGACGAGGGACTTTGGGTCCGGGTGGGATTTAATAAGCCACTCAGGCGGCTCGCCAGAGGTGCCGGTGCATCTTTTTGCGTCTATTGCGACCACAATGCACTGGCTGCCGAACCGTGCCGCAGCCTCCCTTATGAATTCAGGGTTGTTTACCGCCTGGGTGTTTATAGAGACCTTGTCCGAGCCGGCCTTAAGAAGCTCCCTTATGTCTTCAAGCGTCCGTATCCCGCCGCCTACGGTAAGGGGTATGAATACCTCCTCGGCGGTTTTCATAACAACGTCTATGATGATATTGCGCTTTTCGTGGGATGCGGTTATGTCGAGGAACACAAGCTCGTCAGCGCCCTGCTCGTCGTAGAACTTGGCGTTCTCAACCGGGTCTCCGGCATCCCTCAGATTGACGAAGCTTACGCCTTTTACGACCCTTCCGTCTTTTACGTCAAGACACGGTATTATCCGTTTTGCGAGCATTCCCTTTAACCTTTCGTAAGCCTTATGGCCTCTTTAAGCTCAAGCGAGCCGGTATAAAGCGCCTTTCCAGTGATTGCGCCCCATAGCCCCTTTATCCCCATGAGGTTTTTTATGTCGTCAAGGGAGGAGACTCCCCCTGAGGCTATGACCGGGATTTTGACGGACTGCACAATCTCTCTTGTCGCCTCTATATTGGGGCCTGTGAGCATCCCGTCTCTTGATATGTCCGTATATATAATGCCTGCTGCGCCATAGGACTCCATCTTTTCGGCAAGCCCTTTTGCCCTGACCCCTGTAACCTCGACCCAGCCCTTAACAGCCGCCATGCCGCCTTTTGCATCTATTCCCACAAGCACCTGCCCGGGGAAGCTCCTGCATGCTTCTCTTAGGAGTTCAGGGTCTTTGACCGCTGCGGTGCCGAGTATCACCCTGTTTATGCCGAGCCTGATGAGTTCTCTAACGGTCTTTAAATCCCGTATTCCGCCTCCAAGCTCAAGCTCTGCCTTTACCGCCTGCCTGATGCCCTTTATGCTCTCAAGGTTCCTCTGGCTGCCTGTGAATGCGCCGTCTAAGTCCACGATGTGAATCAGTTTTGCGCCGAGGGACTCCCACCTGAGGGCAACCTCCGCAGGGTTGTCCGCATAGACGGTTGCGTCCTCTTTCCTGCCCTGAAGAAGCCTTACGCAAAGGCCGTCCTTTAAGTCTATCGCCGGGATTACGAGCATTTATTAATATAACAGATTGTGCTTTCCCTTTTCGATAACCACATGGGCGCGAGAGATGCTTCTTCTCGGCAGATATCATTCATACTGTTCAAGGTCTTCCTCAGAGAGACCGAAGTAATGGCCCGCCTCGTGAAGTAGAGTAACTCTTATCTCTTCGACAAGCTCTTTCTCGGAAGAGCACAGGGCCTCGATGTTCCTCTGGTAAAGGACTATCCTGTCTGGGAGGGACGGGGGGCGGTCGAAAAACAGTTCCTGTCCGGCGTGGGCCACTCCTACGAACAGCCCAAGGAGCTCGTCCCTCGGGACGCCGACCTCCCCGGCCTCATCTCTTGAGGGGGAATCCTCGACCACTATCGAGACGTTTGTCATCAGCCGCCTGAATTCGGCTGGAAGCGCCTCGATGGCCTTCTGGGCCAGCCCCTCGAAATGTTTTCTCGTCGTCCGGTAAGCCATCATGTCCGGTGCGGCTTGTGAACCGCACGGTTCAGAAATTCCAGTGCTGCCTGAGAAGACAATTGCCGCGTCATCCGCCTTTCAGGGATTTTACCATGTTTGTAATTCCCCTGCCGGGTCTGTGACCCCTTTTGAGAATTTGACAGGGGGGTATTTGAAATCGCCTTATGGTAAAATAATCCGAGGTTTGAGTGAGGAGGTAAAGATGCCGACAGGGGTAAGGCAAAAGGAGAGCGTCAGGGTCAAGCAGTACGTGATTGACAGGAAGGGGCATAAGGTGGCCGCCATCCTTGATATCGAAGAACTCGCGCGGGTGGCTGACATGCTTGAAGACCTATCTGACCTGAAGGCCATAGAGGACAGGGGGCGAGAGCAGGAGGAGGACTACGAGGCATACCGCCGGAAGAGAAAATCCCGCCTGAATGTATAGGCTTGCCGTCAAAAAATCCGCGAGGAAAGAGCTTGACGGCATACCGGAAAATCAGTTCCTGAAAATAGATTGCGCGATAATGTCCCTAAAAAAAGAGCCTTACCCTTATCCTCAGTCAAGAGAACTGAAGGGCAAAGGCAAACGCAGGCTCAGAGTAGGGGATTATAGAGTGATTTACACGGTTGATGAAAGGGAGAAGGCGATATTGTCCCTTCCTTTCGTTGAAGTAGGAAGGACTCCGGTTGCATAATATCAAGCGGCCGCCATTATCCATTTTTCTTCTTTTAAGCTGCGCTCGACCTCAATTTTCGGCGACGTGGTTAACTCCGTAGCGAATTCAAAACGGCTTGACTGGTAACCTGTCCCTACGGTCATAGTAATCGGTCTCGGAACTTCAAGACCGTCTTCTATAAGAGACGCTATATATTCGCGCCTGGCCTCTGCGAGGTTTTGTATAGCCTCCTCTATAGTATCCCCATGACTCATACATCCCGGCAATTGGGGATGCATCGCCATGAAACAAGGGGCACCGTCCGTGTATTGGTCTGACAGGACTACAGTCATGTATTCAAGCCGCATATAATCCTCAAGGTTCATCTGTACCCTCCAGTGCCTTCAGTCGGTCTATCAATTTAATAGCTGTCTCTATAATAGCCTACGGCAAGACGGTCATGCCGTGCAACTGTTGCCCGCAGAATTTTATATTGGGGATGACTATAAACAGTGTGCTTCCCGCCCTGCCGCAACATAAAACCAAATCCCTTATATAACTTATCGAGGTCATCATGTCCCCAATCTGCCTTGGTCGCCCACATCCGCTCCAGCAGTTTTTCTGCCGCCCTCGACATACCTCATTTCACTACTTGCTTTGCATGCTCAATAACGTTTATTGGCACCTCTGCCATGACCTCACCGTTAAGGATTATCTTTATATCATGCCGCCCAAACTTCTTAAATTGAATGTTTGCTATATTTAGAATTTGCGGGGCTCGTATGGTTCCGCCGGATGCTACCTGTCCGAACTTGATTTCTCCCTCGATTGGGGGCAACACAGAAGCTCCGTCTGCATCTATCATATCTAATTTCATTTTATGTTCGGCGTGTGCGTCGCTTCGGTCCCCTTCTATCTCAAAGACCAGAACCATCCATGGGTGTACAGCTGGTAACTGATGCACGGTCACGCTATTGAAAATGCCGCATATATTTAACTTTCCCTCCTGCGAGATATTGGCCGCATCAGCAACAACCGCCATACTGACTTTTAACATATCTACCTCCAGAACCTTATAATGAAATAACTTAACATATTTTGTCGCTTTTTGAAAGAGATTTTCATATGCACCTGTCGTGCCGGAAATGCACTCACAGTTGGCATGATTTACACGGGGCGGGGTCTAAGGGCGAAAAGCATAAGAAGCCCGCTTAGGGCGTTGATTGCAGTAACCGCAGGTGTTATAATCCTTTGGGGTTGGGGCATTTCGCTCCGAGCCATATGGTCAATTAATGGACGCCTTTACAATCCTTTTTATAGCCGTAGGGCTTGCGATGGATACGTTTGCCGTCTCTGTGGCAAGCGGCATTGCAGTCAGGCCCCTAAGACTGAGCCATGTCTTGAGGATGGCCATGTCCTTCGGGCTGTTTCAGGCCGTTATGCCCATCATAGGATGGTCGGCAGGCTTTGGCATGAGGGATTTCATCTCAGGCGTAGACCACTGGGTGGCCTTCGGGCTTCTCAGCATTATCGGCTCAAAGATGATAGCGGAATCTTTCTCGCTGAAATCAAAGGAAAAGGCGGCGGCCCCGCCCGGCATCTACACCCTGTTAATTCTTTCCATTGCAACGAGCATAGACGCCCTTGCAGTCGGGCTTACGCTTTCGTTTCTGAACGTCCCGATTTTAAGCCCTGCGCTCATAATCGGCGCCGTGACGTTTTTGCTTTCTCTTGCAGGGGCATTATTGGGCAGGAGGTTCGGTCACCTGCTTGAAAGCAAGGTCGAGGCAGGAGGAGGGTTGATACTCATCGGCATAGGGATAAAAATACTCATAGAGCATCTGGATATGATGTAAATCTTAGGGCGATGGTTACCGGAGTTGAAATTTTAAATGCGTGCGCCCTATAATTATAGAACAACGGTTCAATGAGGAACTTTGAACCATTGTTTTAGCTTCAAGTATGGGGGTAGACAATGCGGAAATCTTGCATCTTCGCCTTAATCCTGTTTATCTTTCTGTCCTTTGCCTCTCTTGCGTCCGCAATCGAGCAGGTGGCGTTCAAAAACGAAATCGCCGAGGCGTCGATAGGCAGTTATTCC
>JAUXOF010000021.1 GCA_030682405.1 Thermodesulfovibrionales bacterium | reverse complement strand
CAGTTCTGGCAGAACTTGCATCCGAGGACGCAGCCTGCGGTCGCTATTGAGAATGCGGTTGAGGCCGGAAGGAAATGGTAAAAAGGCTTTTTCTCTATGGGGTCTACCTGCACGGCGCAGGGCTTGCCGTAGACAAGGCTGTAGAGGACGCCGCCTTTGTTGATTCTAACGCGGCATACTCCCACCTCGTATTCGCCGAGCACGCATTCGGTGGGGCATAGCTCGCATTGAACCTTTGCCATGTATTATTATAACCCGTTTAAACTCTCATCCCCCTAAAGCCGGGTTATCTTTATCTTTGAGATTTTTCTGTCTTCCATCTCAAGTATGAGGAACCTCAGATTATGGTACCTCACCTGCTCTCCGACCCTCGGAAGCCTTCCGAAGAGGCCGAAGACAAAGCCGCCTATCGTGTGGAACCCCTCGCTTGCAAGCCTTGCGCCTATGAGTTCGTTTATCTCGTCTATTCCCGTCTGGCCTGAGACTATGGATGTCCGTTCGTCTATTATTTCTATGTCCTTTTCAGCCTCAAGGGCCTCGAACTCGTCCTGAAGCCCGCCTACGATTTCCTCTATTATGTCCTCAAGGGTGATGAGCCCGGCAGTGCCCCCGTACTCGTCCACGACTATGGCTATGTGGAACTTTTTCTTCTGCATCTCGTCAAGGAGTTCCGAGACCATCTTGCTTTCGGGTATATAGTATGCCTCGCGCATTAAGTCCGATATGGGCATGCCCGGCTGCGCCTCCGGCATCCGCATGAGCATGTCTTTTATGTAAAGCAGGCCGGTTATGTTGTCTATGCTTTCCTTTATGACAGGGTATCTTGAATAGCCCTCCCCTGAGACGAGCTTTACCGCATCCTCTATGGTGGCATTCTCCGGGATTGCCACTATCTCCGTCCGCGGGACCATGGCCTCTGAGACCATCTTATCCCCGAACTCAAAGACGCGGTGCAGCATCTTTCGTTCCTCTTCCTCGATGGTGCCCTCTTCCTTGCCTATCTTAAGCAGGGCCTTTATCTCCTCCTCTGTGACAAAGGGCGAGGACGGCCTTTCCTTTACTCCGAGCATCCTCAATATCAGGTTTGATGAGGAGTTGAATACCCATATGAGGGGCGAGATGGCCTTTATGTAAAGCTCAAGCGGCTTTGCAAGAAAGAGCGTGACCTTTTCGGAGTGGGTGACCGCAAAGGTTTTGGGCGCAAGCTCCCCGAAGACGGCTGTGAGGAACGTCATGAGGACAGTGGCCGTTATTACGCCATAGTCCTCGCCGAGCATGTTTACGGCAAGCGCAGTGCCCATGGATGTCGCAAGGATTGTAAAGAGGTTGCCTGAGAGCACTACGGCGCTGAAGAGTTTGTCGTGTTTCTCCAGAAGTCTATGGGCGGCCTGCGCCCTTTTGTCGCCCTTGTCCTTGAGCGTCCGTATCCTCAGCTTGTTGACGGCTATAATGGAGGACTCGGAGCTTGAAAGCACCGCCACTGCCAGAATGGAGGCGGCGATTATGATTAAATTCAGCAGACTTGGAGGTTCCATCAGTTTTTCAGTTTTTTGATGACCGCGTCGGCCACATCAGAGGTGCCGACTGCGGTCGGGTCGTCGGGCGAGGGCTTCATGTCGTAGGTCACATGCCTGCCTTCCTCGATGATTGAGGCTATTGCGTTTTCCAGCCTTGCCGCCGCATCCGTCTCGCCAATGTGCCGTAACATCATAACCCCTGACAGCATCATAGCAAAAGGGTTCATTTTGTTCAAGCCCTTGTACTTGGGTGCGCTTCCGTGCGTAGGCTCAAAGACCGCCATGCCGTCGCCGATGTTTGCTCCCGGCGCAAGGCCGAGGCCGCCGATGAGCCCTGCGGCAAGGTCGGATACTATGTCGCCGTAGAGGTTCGGAAGCACGAGCACATCGTAAAGTTCGGGCTTCTGCACAAGCTGCATGCACATGTTGTCCACTATCCTGTCCTCAAACTCTATGTCCGGGTAACGGGCAGCCACTGCCCTTGAGACCTCAAGGAAGAGGCCGTCGGAGTGCTTCATTATGTTTGCCTTGTGCACGGAGGTCACCTTTTTCCTATTGTTCTTCCTTGCGTAGTCAAAGGCGAACCTGACTATCCGCTCCGTGCCGTACTCCGAGATGGGCTTTATGCTTATGCCGGAATCCGGCCTTATTGCCTTGCCCGTGGACTGCATGATAAAATCCATGAGCCTTAAGGTTTCTTCCTTACCCCTTTCAAACTCAATCCCTGCATAGAGGTCTTCGGTGTTTTCCCTTACAATGACGAGGTCTATGTCCGTAAAGCGCGTCTTTGCGCCTTTGAAACTCCTGCACGGCCTGAGGCAGGCGTAAAGGTCAAGCTCCTGTCTGAGCGTGACGTTGACGCTCCTGAAGCCCTTGCCTACCGGCGTTGTGACCGGGCCCTTGATTGCCACCTTGGTTTCCCTGATGGAGTTTATGACTGATTCCGGAAGCGGGATGCCTTCTTTTTTATAGACATCCTCTCCCGCCTCGTGCACCCGCCATGTGAACGGGACTCCGGTTGCCTCAAGCACCCGCCTTGTGGCCTCGGATATCTCCGGGCCGACGCCGTCTCCGGGTATGAAAGTGATCGTGTGCATTAGGGGTTTACAGTCATTGTCTTTCTGGCAACCTCCGGATAGGTGGCGATGAACTTCAACTCGTCGTCCGTAAGCGGCTTTTGGGTGTGGAGGTTTGCATACTGCGCGAGGTCGAGTATATTTCTTGCTTCCGCGTCGCTATTGAAATGTATGCCGAGCTTGTCGTATACGTGCTGGAAGCCTTTTAAGCCTCCGTACTCGCCTGTGGTAATGACCCTTCCGGTCTCAAAGAGTTCGGGCTCGCCCCTGCCGACGTCCTCAGGGTCGTAAAGCTCGTAATTTCTCCTGTCTTTGAGCGCGCCGTCCGCGTGTATGCCGGATTCGTGGGCAAAGGCGTTTGCGCCCACGCCCGGCTGGTTTATCGGTATCGGAAGCCCGAAGGCGTAAGAGGCATACCTTGCCAGCCTCCATGTCTTTTTCAGGTCTATATGCTCGTCAAGATGCATCTTCCTGCTCAGGCCGTGTGAGAACTTCAGGGCCAGTATGGTCGAGGCAAGGTCGCAGTTTCCGCACCTCTCCCCATAGCCGTTTATGGTGGTGTTTATGTATGTGTCCACGCCTGACTCTATTGCCCCCTGCGCGCCTGCCACGGAGACGGCCTCTGCCATGCCGAGGTCGTTGTGGCAGTGCATCTCCACCGGAAACTTCGTTGCGACGGCAAGCGTCTTAATCCGCTCGTAGATGGTTATCGGGTCGTCGGTGCCCAAGGTGTCGCAGTAGCGGAACCTGTCCGCCCCTGCCTCCTTGCCCGCAAGAACGAATTCTATAAGCCTGTCAATCTCCGTGCGGGAGGCGTCCTCGGCGTTCAGGCCGACGGTCTCCGCTCCCATTTCCTTCGCGAGCTTGACCGCCTCTATAGTGGTCTTGAGGATATCCTTCCATGTCTTTCTGCCGGCGAATTTCCCCTGAATCATAATCTCGGAAGTGGATATAGAGATGTTCAGGTGTTTGATGTCAGGGCAGTTGGCAAACGAGAGCCTTATGTCCTCGGGTATCGCCCTGCACCATCCCTCAAGGTGCAGCCGCTTTATGCCCCCGAGCTTTGCCAGTTGGAGGTTTGCATTGATGTAATTTACCTCGTGCTTGAGGGTCGGAAAACCTATTTCGCTCTGGTACAGGCCCATCTCGTCAAGGTAGACGTTGAGCATGGTCTTTGCCAGCTTGGGAAGCAGTATCCTTGATGTCTGCACCCCGTCCCTGTTCGTAACGTCAATTAGATAGACTTTGTTTCCCATACAATTTGCCCTCCGAAATTATATTATACACATAAACCGGCCCGGTATGGCAACAGTGCAACAGGCGGCATCCGGTTCCTCCGGGCCGTGCGGCGGCCGAAGCGGGGTTGCCGCAGGGGGCGCAGATGGTATATCTTAAAGGCCATGGAGATAGTCGCGGCCACAAGGAACAAAAAGAAGATAGAAGAGATAAGAAGGATTCTAAAGGGGATGCCTGTCACGCTTCTTAGCCTCGATGACTTCCCCGGCTGTCCTCCAGTTGAGGAGACAGGGAAGTCGTTTATGGAGAACGCCGTGATAAAGGCCCGTGCAGTCGCCGGGTTCACAGGCAAGCCCTCGCTTGCCGACGACTCAGGGCTTGAGGTCTACGCCCTCGGAGGCGCGCCCGGCGTATATTCGGCGCGGTATGCAGGGTTATGGGCTACGGACAGCGAGAATGCGGCCAAGCTATTGAGGGAGATGGAATCAATCCCGGACGGAAAAAGGGGTGCGAGGTTTGCATGCGCGCTGGCCATTGCCGTGCCTGACGGCTCTTTAGAGACCTTCGAGGGCTATGTTGAGGGGAGGATAGGCAGGGAGCCAAAAGGCGAGGCCGGGTTCGGGTACGACCCCGTGTTTTACCCCGAAGGCCATGACAGGACTTTTGCCGAGATGTCTTCCGGGGAAAAAGACGGCATGAGCCACAGGGGCAGGGCACTTCAGAGGCTCAAAGGGCATTTAATGAAAAAGACCGGGGGATGAATTCAGTGACTCCATTTGACCTTTTCTATGAAAGACTTTGGCCGCCTCAGCTAAAGAGCATCTTGCCGTTTGGCAGCATATCATCGGGCGGCGGCGCGCTGTGGGCATCCCGGTACTGCTTTCTCCTGCACTCCTTCCTTACAGGGCCTTTTCCCTCGCAGTAGGTCTCCCTGTAGTTCGCACATGCCTTTTCGTTTACCGCAGCATACTTCTTAAAAAACCCGCAGTTTTCGAGCAACTCGCATTCCATCATCCTTAACCCCCCAAGCCAGAGCGATTCCGCTCAATCTAAGGTTTATATGCCGCCTAAATACACATATTTAGATTTGTATCACATGCCGGAGGAGAAGTCAAGGTTTTGGAGTTTCCCCAAATTTGCCGATAGACTTTGACATCATGGGGTAAGCTGGAAAAAGTGGACACCAAAAGTTAGGTAAAATAACTTAAAAGAAGCGTATCTTGTTTTATCGAGGAAGTGTACAATGAGGCAAGGCTGCACTTGGCATTGGGATATTGTTCGCCAAACGAGTCCGAGGCGGAAGAGCGGTTCGAGGAGATACTTAAGGCATATCCCAAATACGGGAAAAATGAGAAAACACCCCTTAGGTACATCGGCTATCACGGGGAGATACATGCCCTCATGAAGACGGCTGCCCTCGGGTAGCCGTCAAAATTCCGGGTGCATATGAGAACCAGCCCGTTCATTCTTTTGTGCGCCACGGGGCTCTTTGCCATATTCAGCTCGACGATATCAAAAAGCCCCGTGCTTCCCCTTTTTGCGTCCCACCTTGGCGCAGACCCTTCGGGCATCGGGTTTGTGGCGTCGGTTTCGGCATTTACCGGCATAGTCGCAAGCATCCCGGCCGGCTTACTCTCGGATAGGTTAGGCAGGAAGAGAATGCTCATCTTTTCACTCTTCGTTTTTTCCACAGCGCCTTTCCTTTACCTGTTCGTGGGCAACATCTGGCAGCTTGCCGCAGTTAGGTTCTACCACGGATTCGCCACAGCCATATTCATCCCCGTGGCAATGGCGCTTGTTGCAGACCTGTTTCACACAGAGAGAGGCGAAAAGATGGGTTGGTTCTCAACGTCAACCCTCCTTGGCAGGTTCATGTCGCCGATGGCAGGAGGCGTCATTATAGGCATGCTGGTTTTAAACCCTTCCTTAAGTTATAAGGCCGTGTACCTTACATGCGGGGTTGCAGGGATAATCGCTTTACTGCTCGCCCTTAAACTGCCAACACCCGAAAAAGCGACGGAAAATCCTTCATGGATAGGAACGTTCAGTGCTTTTAAGTCGGTTGTTTCTGACAGGGGAATCGTCATCATCAGCGGGGTCGAGGCCGCCATGCTCTTTGCATACGGCACATTCGAGACATTTCTCCCCCTATATTCGATGAAGTCGGGTCTGAGCGCATATCATGTGGGCATATTCCTTTCCTCGCAGGTCATAACTCTGGCTCTGACAAAACCCGTAATGGGCAGGTTCTCGGACAGGCACGGGAGGATGCCTCAAATACTTGCCGGCACAGTTTTCGGCGCACTCTGCATGGGGAGCTTCTCCCTTTTCAGGTCTTTTCTGCCGCTGCTTGCCTTGAGCATAGCATTCGGCCTGTGTTTGTCTGTCGTAACGTCCGCCACGTCGGCCTTTATAGCTGATTCAAGCAGAAAAGAATCTCACGGTTCGGCTATGGGGATTCTCGGTTCGATAATGGATGTCGGGCACACAGCGGGGCCTCTGGTCTCCGGAATAATTGCCGCCTATTTCGGTTACGGAAAGTCGTTTGTCGGGGCCGCGGCAGTTCTCATTTTGGCCGCAGTTGTATACGGCATATACGCATTACGAATACGGCGCCCTGCTGCACCTTAAGGTATGTATCGTCTTTGTCCTTGTCTCTTCAGGCAAAAGATGCTCCCTCTGTAAAACAAACATTAACCCGGAAGAAGTTTTTCTATTTCCGGGATGTCCTATCGCTGTTTCAGGCTTGTATATAGGGCAGGCTCTTATGATATTATTATCAATCAACTTTTTATAATGCCTTTGGCGAGGTGAAAGTGTTTAAGGGAACTACGATTTTGTGCGTAAGGCGCGGTGACAATGTCGCCATAGCAGGCGACGGGCAGGTGACGATGGGCAACACGATACTGAAGCAGAACGCCAAGAAGATACGGAAGATGTACGGGGAAAAGATACTTGCCGGTTTTGCCGGAGCGACTGCGGATGCCTTTACCCTGTTTGAGAAGTTCGAGGAAAAGGTGGAATCCTACAGGGGCAACATCACGCGCGCTGCCGTGGAGCTTGCCAAGGACTGGAGGACCGACAGGATACTGAGGAGGCTTGAGGCCCTCCTCATAGTGGCGGACAGGGAGCACACCTTTGTCATATCCGGCACAGGGGATGTGATAGAGCCGGAGGAGGGGATTGCGGCGATAGGCTCCGGCGGCCCGTATGCGCAGGCCGCGGCAAGGGCGCTCTACGATAACACGGACCTCGCGGCAAAGGAGATTGTGGAGAGGGCGATGAAGATAGCGGCAGGCATATGCGTATACACCAATGAAACCATAACGGTAGAGGAACTGAATGGATGAGCTTACGCCTAAAAAGATAGTCGGGGAACTCGACAGATACATAATAGGGCAGAACAGGGCCAAGAGGGCCGTTGCCATAGCCCTCCGTAACAGGTGGAGAAGACAGAGGCTTTCGCCTGACCTCAAGGACGAGGTTCTTCCCAAGAACATAATAATGATAGGCCCCACCGGCGTGGGCAAAACAGAGATAGCCCGCAGGCTTGCAAGGCTTGCAAGCGCGCCTTTTATAAAGGTCGAGGCCTCGAAGTTCACAGAGGTCGGATACGTGGGCAGGGACGTGGAGTCCATTATAAGGGACCTTACGGAGACCTCGGTCAACATGGTCAGGACCGAGCACATGGAGAAGGTTCAGGAGAAGGCCGCGGCATATGCGGAGGAGAGGCTCCTTGACCTCCTCCTGCCCCATCCACGGGGCACAAGGGGGGCGCCTGTTACAGAGGAGGAGAAGGACAAGTACAAAGAGACGAGGGAGAAACTCAGACAGCAGCTAAAAGAGGGAAGGCTTGATGCAAGATACGTGGATGTAGAGGTGAGGGAGAAGACCATGCCTTTCGGCGTGATTTCAAATGTCGGGCTTGATGAGCTTGAGATAAACCTCAAGGAGATGCTCGGAAATTTTTTCCCGGAAAAGTCAAAGAGGAGGAAGGCAAAGGTGCCTGAGGCCCTTGCCATGCTCAGGCAGGAAGAGGCAGGCAAGCTCATAGACATGGACAAGGTTACGAAGGAGGCCATAGAGAGCGTCGAGCAGTTAGGCATAGTCTTCATAGACGAGATAGACAAGATTGCGGCAAAGGGTTCGGCGTACGGCCCCGATGTGTCGAGGGAGGGGGTTCAGAGGGACCTGTTACCTGTTGTGGAGGGCTCGACCGTCTCGACAAAGCACGGCCCGGTAAGGACCGAGCATGTGCTTTTCATAGCCGCAGGCGCGTTTCACAGCGCAAAACCCTCTGACCTCATACCCGAGCTTCAGGGCAGGTTCCCGATACGGGTGGAGCTTGACCCCCTCGGAAAGGACGAGTTTATAAGGATACTTACTGAGCCTTCAAACGCTCTGATAAAGCAGTACATTGCCCTCCTCGGGACAGAGGATATAGACATGCGGTTTGAGGATGATGCCATAGACGAGATTGCAGGCATAGCGGCTGAGGTGAACGAAAAGACCGAAAACATAGGGGCAAGGAGACTCCATACGGTGCTTGAAAAACTCCTTGAGGACATATCTTTTGATGCGCCTGAAAAGAAAAACAGCAAACTGGTCATAGACAGGGAATACGTGATGTCAAAGTTAAGCGACATAGTAAAGGACGAGGACTTAAGCAGGTATATACTTTAAAGCAGAAGGAGAAAACCCGCAATCAGAACCGGCGGTAAAATTTTAAGGCCCGCAGCATATATCCTTTTTGCCGCCCTTTTTGTCATCGCCTCATGCGCCGCTCCGAGGTATGGGGTGAAAAAGGGCGGCGGTTACATGACCGCCTCGTGGTACGGCCCGGGATTCCACGGCAAGCAGACCTCATCCGGGGAGCGTTATGACATGTACGGGTTTACGTGCGCTCATAAGTCCCTGCCGTTCGGCACGAAATTGAGGGTAACCTATGAAGAGAGCGGCAAGTCCGCGGATGTCGTGGTAAACGACAGGGGGCCGTTTATTGGCGGAAGAGACCTTGACCTCTCATACGGCGCTGCAAAGGAGATAGGCATTGTTGGGCCGGGCACGGGCAGTGTGAAGGTTGAGCATCTGGGCCGCGATATGCGCTATGTCAAGCGGGTCGGTTTCAGCTCCGGCGGAAGCGGGCCGTTTACAATACAGGTAGGCTCTTTTACAGAGCAGGAAAATGCCCTGCGGCTTAAGGATGCTCTGGAGCTCGGGTACAAAGACGTTTACATAACCACCGCCCAGATAAACGGTGAGACATACCACAGGGTGAGGCTCGGGAAGTTCAATACAAGAGAGAGGGCATACCAAAATGCAAAGGTACTTGCCGACGAAGGCTACAGCACCCTCGTTACCGGTTACGAGGGAGGGTAGGAGACCATTTACTGCCGGCTCCCTATTCCCTGATAACCGGCGAGGCTTCAGGATTCAAGGGGTTTGTCCTTACGGCGAGGGAATATAGGAAAGGATACGCCCCTTTAAGATGCTTGAGGTAGGCAAGCCATTCGGATATCAGTTGGCTGTATACGCGTTTCATGTCCCCTGTGAGGTGTTCGAGGTCGGAAGCTGGCAGGTCGTTTAAATTTTCCCTTGCCTGAAGCTCCTCGGTCAGATGAAACACGGCCCATAAGAGGTCCGTAAAAGAGTCGTGCTCAAGGAGCGTGGGGTTCTCAAGAAGCCTCAGCATGAAGTCCTGCCTATCTGAAAGAAAATCCCGCAGCTCTGCGAGGTCGGCCCTTTTTGAGTCAAGCCCGTGGTCAATGTCTTTGACGCACGTTGAGGCGTTCTTGAAATCTTTTTCAGACCATCCAGCCGTGGCAATGAGGTTTTTGTCCATGCACGATGGCTTAGGGCTGAAGCCGGAGAGTTTTTTCAGCAGTCCCGTGCCTGCCGCGCTGAAGAATGCGCCTATGACCATGTTCATTTTGTCAAGCATGCCCTGTTTCTCCCTCTGGCTCAGAAGCCTGTGGATTATCAGGGTTACGAGCAGCACCTCTATAGGCACAAACGCTATATCGCCTATGAGATATATGAATATGTGATGGCTGTCCCTGAACATCGCATAGTGCAGGGCATAAAGCATGGCCGAAAGCGCTATCAGGCCGAGCCCCAGAAAAACCTGCCACCTAAGAATCCTCATCTCACCCTCCGCGGTTATTGGGAATTACTAATTCTATCACGGATTGTTTTATAATTATTAATGCTCAAACGCATTAAGGAGAAGGTCTATTCAGGCGAGCGCTTAGATGCAGGCGATGCCGTTGCGCTCTTTGAGGCCGACGACATCTTCACGCTGGGAGAGCTTGCCTCTTAT
>JAUXOF010000012.1 GCA_030682405.1 Thermodesulfovibrionales bacterium | reverse complement strand
AAAGTGACAACCTGCAACACAACCGGCGGGGCAACTATAATGGGTTCATTCCCGTATCCGAGAAACGGAATACTAAAGCTCGATTACGAGTTTATACTTGTCTTTAAGAAACTCGGCGACCCGCCAAAGGTGAGTAAAGAGATAAAAGAGAAATCAAAATTGACTACCGAGGAATGGAACGAGTATTTTTCGGGCCACTGGTATTTCCCCGGCGAAAGACAGGACAAGCACCTTGCGGTGTTTCCTGAAGAACTGCCGAGAAGATTGATTAAGATGTTTAGTTTTGTCGGAGATATTGTCCTCGACCCTTTTTTGGGAAGCGGCACGACTTGTTTGGCGGCTGAAAATCTTAATAGGAACTCAGTCGGCTATGAAATAAATAAAGAATTTCTTCCGGCGATAAAGTCTAAACTGAATGCCGCCGATATGGTAATTATTAAACAAGAAAAACTTAACATTGATTTCAAAAAAGAAATTAATAAGTTGCCTTATACCTTTAGAGACCCTGTTAAGTTTGACAAAAAGATTGATCCAAAAAAGTTAAAGTTTGGTTCAAGGATAGACAATTCAGACTATAGCTGCGAGACCTACCACTCCGTAAAACAAATTATTAGTCCTGAGCTTCTGGTGCTTAATAACGGCCTGAGAGTCAGACTTATTGGCATAAAAGAAAAAAAAGAAATAAATGGAGAAGCCTTGCGATTCCTTTCGGAAAAACTTAAGGGGCAAAAGGTCTTTATGAAATATGACGGCACCAAATATGATAATGAAGGGAATTTATTGTGTTATCTGTATTTGAAAAATAAGACCTTTATAAATGCTCATTTAATCAAACACGGTTTGGCGCAAGTTGCCGTTGAAGCTGACTTTAAGTATAAACAGAAATTTATATCTATTTTAAGAGAAAACACCAATGTCCAAACTCAAAATTAAGAAAGTTGCCAAAGCCTTCGGCAAAAAAGAGAAGGTGTTAAACTATACGAGCAACACTTACCACTTGACCAGACCTAAAAAAGTTGATGCTGTTATGGCTTTAATGCGTGAATGTCAGCCGAAAACATTTGAAGAATGGGAATCTTTCTATTTTGAAAAAGCCTTCACAAAGACCAAAACGCCAATAAAGGTTACGAAAGAAATTCTGACAGAACTTGGAATAAGGCTTTATGAAAAAATTACTCAAGTAGTTGTTCCTGAATGGACAGAAGCATTTAGTCAGATTACCTTACAAGATTGCATTGATTTTGTTTATGAAGTAACAATCCATAGAACCTATGACGGATTCATAAGAGAAAAATCTGTTGTTAATGATTATCTTGCTAAAAAGTTTCCTGCTATTAAATTTGAAGAAAGTGACCCAGAACTTGATCATGCTGGAGATATTGATTATCTTGGATGGGTTGGCGAAAGAGCCTTTGGGATTCAAATAAAACCAATCACTGCACAGTCGAGCTTCGGGAATTACTCTGTAAGCGAAAGAATGAAAGCAAGTTTTGAGGAATTTACAGAACGATTCTGCGGCAAAGGTTTCATCATTTTTTGTGAAGAAAAGAAAATCAAAAACGAAGAAGTCCTACGAGCGATAGAAGCAGAAGTCGCAAGGCTAAAATTACGGTAAATTAAGGAGGATTCTATGCAATGGGGACTTAGAAACAGGCTTTCAAGGATAATCAAGCCGGATACGGGAAGGACGGTGATGCTTGCGGTTGACCACGGGTATTTCCTTGGCCCGACTACCGGGCTTGAGGATCCGGGAGCGCTCCTTTCTCCGCTTCTCCAGTACGCCGACGCCCTCATGCCGACAAGAGGCGTTCTCCGCGCATGCGTTGACCCTGCCGAGGCCGCAGGCACTCCGATAGCGCTAAGGGTGTCGGGCGGAAACAGCATCCTCGGAGAGCTTTCGGACGAGGGCTTAACCGTTTCCATGGAAGACGCCATAAGGCTCAACGTCTCTGCCGTTGCCATTTCAATCTATGTGGGCGCGGCCAACCAGCACCGGACGCTCATCAACCTCTCAAGGCTCGTTGACGAGGGCGAAAGATACGGCATCCCTGTGCTTGCTGTGACCGCAGTGGGGAAGGACATGGCAAGGGACGCCAGATACCTCTCGCTTGCATGCAGGATAGCCGCTGAACTTGGCGCGCACTTCGTAAAGACATACTACTGCGAGGACTTCGAGCGTGTGGTCAGGACCTGCCCTGTGCCCCTTGTGATGGCAGGGGGGAAGAAGCTCCCGGAACCCGAGGCCCTTCAACTCACCTATGATGCGATAAGCCGGGGGGCGGCGGGCGTGGACATGGGAAGGAACATCTTTCAGGCGGAATCCCCCTTGGCAATGATACAGGCCGTAAGGGCAGTGGTGCATAAAGGGGAAAAGCCGAAGAAGGCATACGAGCTTTATCTGAGCATAAAAAGCGGACAAGCTAAAAAGAAGGGGAAGAAATGAGCGTTAAGGTCAAGTACATAGACGGTCTCCAGTTCGTTGGAGAGTCTCACTCCGGCCATGCAATCGTGATGGACGGAACGCCGGAGGTGGGCGGGAACGATACCGGCATGAGGCCGATGGAGCTTTTGCTGGTCGCGCTGGGAGGATGTTCGGGCATGGATGTGGCATCCATCCTCAAAAAGAAAAAGGAGCATGTCACCAGCTTTGAGATAAACCTCAAGGGGCAGAAGGCGGACGAGCACCCTAAGAAATACACGGCCATAGAGATAGAGTTCGTCGTAAAAGGCAGGGGACTGAAGGAGGAGTCGGTAAAGAGGGCTGTTGAGCTTTCCATGGAAAAGTACTGCTCTGTAAAGGCTACACTTGAGGGCACGGCGAAGGTGAACTGGAGTTATAGGATACTGGAGGAATAGGGAGTTTATAGAAGGCATTGAAGACGATATGCTTAATCAAAGACAAAAGGCCTTTTTGGAATGAAATAGCAGGGCACCTGAGGGACGCCAATGCCAAGGTAGTTGCGCTTGAGCAAAACGAAGGCGCGGCGGTCCTCCGCTCAAAGCCGGACATCGTGATAACCGGGGAGGCCGCCTTCAGAGGGCTTTCAGGAGAGGCTAAAGACATCCCAAGGATAGTCATAGTTGATGGGAAGCCGCCTGAAGAAAGGCTGAAGAACGTCCGCTACCTGATGTGGCCGGAGGACAAGGAACACATGCTTGAGATAACCTCGCAGATGCTTCACGTCTCGGAAAGAAGGCTCTTTAAGGCTGTAATAGGCATTGAGCGTAAAGGCGAAAAGGCAATGTACATGGGGAGGTCTGAGAACTTCAGCGAGACCGGGCTTGCGTTTAAGGTGGACACGGCTCTGAAGGCAGGCGATACGGTGCTCGTCTCTTTCTATGTCATGGGCATAGACAAAAGGGTGAGCCTTGAGGCCGAGGTGGCAAGGAGCGGTGTGGACCCTGATGACGGCTCGGCCTACTACGGCGCAAGGTTTATAAACCTTACGCATAAGGACAAGGAGATACTTTCCGGCTTTGTGGGCAAGGGCAGGTGACCAGATGGCTCATTAAAAACTTCTCGACCTTAGGCCCTGTGGGCTATTTCCCTGTTGCCCCGGGCACATTCGGCACCCTTACCGCCGCAATATTTCTCTTTGCTTTAAAGCCTTCGCCGCTTTGGCACATCGCAATCACCCTCGCTGTTGTTCTATTGGGCATCGCCGCTTCCGGGGAGGCGGAGAAGATACTCGGGGCCAAGGACTCAGGCCACATAGTGATAGACGAATTCGCAGGATATTTGGTCTCAATGGCCTTTCTTCCGCATACTACAGGCTACTTCATTTCGTCCTTTATTTTATTCAGGTTTTTCGATATACTTAAACCACCGCCCTTGAGGCGGCTTGAGCGCCTCCGTGGCGGCGCAGGGGTCATGATGGACGACCTCATGGCCGGGGTGTACACAAACCTGATACTTCAGATATGGAGACTTTCGGTATGGAGCTTATAGAGAAGATACAGGAAGCCTTCACATCGAAAGGCCTGAGGCTTTCGGTTGCCGAGTCTGCAACAGCCGGGCTGCTGAGCCACATGCTGACGAGCCTCCCCGGCGCATCCGCTTTCTTTGATTCCTCAGTGGTCGCATATTCCGCCGAGTCCAAAAAAAACCTGCTCGGCATTAAAAAATCCTTCATAGAAAAGCACGGCGTCATAAGCGAGGAGACCGCACGGGCCATGTCCGAGGCCGTAAGGGATAAGACTGGAAGCGATTTTTCCCTTGCCGTAACCGGCAACACCGGGCCCGTCGCCATGGAGGACAAAAGGGTCGGGCTCATATTCATATCCGTCTCCCACAGGGAAGTGACCACATCGAGGGGTTTTATCTTCAGCGGCTCAAGGGATGAGGTGAGGCGGCTCGCTGCGGTTGCGGCTATTGAGTTCCTTTATGAGGCCGTAGAAGCCTACTCGTAACAATACTATGGACCTGAGGTGCTTTATCTCTCTTGAGCTGCCCGCCGGGGTGAGAGACAATATCTCAGGGACAGTAGAGAGGCTTAATGCCGCGGGCGCAGACGTCAGATGGGTCAGGCCTGAAAACCTCCACCTCACTCTTAAGTTCCTTGGAGATACCCCTGATGCGCTTTTGCCTGAGATACGAGGAAAACTCCTTGAGGCCGCATCGGCCTTTAAACCCTTCAGTGTAGAGCTCAGGGGCGCGGGCGCATTCCCAACGGCAAGGCATCCCAAGGTCGTATGGATAGGGGTTAAGGATGCGGATTCCCTCAAGGGGCTTCAGGCCGCTGTTGAGGCCGCGATGTCCGGGCTCGGTTTTGACCCGGAGGAAAAGCGATTCGTGCCGCATCTCACAGTCGGCAGGGTAAGGAGCGAAAGGGGCAAAGACGCTCTCTCAAAAGGGATTGTCTCCCTCGAAGGGGTGTCTTTCGGCTTTGTTGAAGTAAGAAGCGTATCGCTTATGAAGAGCGAGCTTAGCCCCAAGGGGCCGAAGTACTCCGTGCTATATGACATCCCTCTGGGCTGATGACCGGGTTTTGTGTTATAAAAGGAGTGCTAAGATGAATGGAAAGACAATGCGGACAATAAGGATATTCGATACGACCCTCAGGGACGGCGAGCAGTCCCCAGGGGCGTCCATGACTGTAGAGGAAAAGCTTCAGGTGGCCCGCCAGCTTGCCCGTCTCGGCGTAGACGTAATAGAGGCGGGTTTTGCCATAAGCTCTCACGGGGACTTCGAGGCCATAAGGCGGATAGGCGCAGAGGTTGAAGGCCCTATCATATGCTCTCTGGCAAGGGCGAAGGAGGCGGATATAAAACGGGCATGGGAGGCCCTGAAGGACGCCCCACGGAGGCGCATCCACACGTTTCACTCCACATCCGACATCCATCTTAAATACCAGTTCAGGGTGAGCCGGGAGGAGGCCCTGAAAAGGTCTGTTGAGATGGTGGCACTCGCAAAGAGCCTTGTGGATGACGTGGAGTTCTCGCCGATGGATGCAACGAGGACGGAAACGGGCTATCTCATTGACGTTGTGGAGGCAGTCATAGAGGCCGGCGCCGGAACGGTCAACATCCCGGATACAGTGGGCTACGCCATCCCGGAGGAGTTCGGGAGGCTCATAAAGGCGATAAAGGAAAGAATAGGCGACAGGGCCGTAATCTCGGTTCACTGCCATAACGACCTCGGTCTTGCGGTTTCAAACTCTCTTTCGGCAGTGGTAAACGGAGCCGGGCAGGTGGAGTGCACCATAAACGGCATAGGCGAGCGGGCGGGCAACTGCTCTATGGAAGAGGTAGTCATGGCCTTGAGGACCCGCATGGACTTCTTCGGTGCGGACACGAATATAACCACAGAGGAGATAACCCGCTCAAGCAGGCTTGTGACGAAGATAACCGGCATTCCGGTTCAGCCCAACAAGGCGATAGTGGGCGCAAACGCATTCGCGCACGAGGCAGGGATACATCAGGACGGCCTCCTGAAGGAGAAGACCACGTACGAGATAATCAGGCCCGAAAGCATCGGCCTAAGGAGCGCAAAATTAGTGCTCGGCAAACACTCCGGAAGGCACGCCTTCAAAACAAGGCTCAAGGAGATGGGCTATGACATCTCGGATATGGAAGCGGAAAGCGCATTTGAAAAGTTCAAGCATCTTTCCGACCAGAAAAAAGAGATATACGACGAGGACATAGAGACCCTCGTATCCGAGGAGGTTGCAAAGACGCCTGAGACATACAGCCTCGTTGACCTCTCCGTCTCAAGCGGCATGAGCCAGAAGCCGACTGCGACCGTAAAGCTCAGGGTTGGCGAAGGCGTGCTCGACCGGACGGAGCACGGGGACGGCCCTGTGGACGCCTGCTATAAGGCGATAGCCGAGCTTACCGGCACAAAGAGCAGCCTCCTTAAGTTCGAGGTTAAAAGCATAACCGGAGGTACGGATGCCTTGGGCGAGGTCACGGTCTCCTTGGAGGAGGACGGCAGGACTGTGCGCGGGCACGGCGCGGACACGGACATAATAGTTGCGGCGGCAAAGGCGTACATAAACGCGCTTAACAAACTTGCGGCAAGGAGATAAAGGAGCATTGGCTGAGAGTGTATAATAAGAGATAAACGAGGAGGTATCTTTTAGAAGATGGGATATTTAAGGTATTTCGGCTATTGCCTAACTCGGAGATTAACGAATTGAATTCCAACATAACAGGAGGGTGTTTATGTGTGAGAACCTCAGAAGTTTTTCTCAGTCTGAATATACTCGTGTATTGGATAACCATAATGGTAGTCAGTTGAGCAATGCTAAATGCGTTAGGTTATTAATGGAACATTGTGCATCCTACAGTCAAGCCAATAACGGTGCATATATCTATTTACACCACGGTGCACATTTAATAAAGAAACAAAGAGGGTCGCAAGAGAAATACAATATAGTTTTAGATAAGTTTAAAGGATATTTACTCAGCAATATGGAATGTATACATTATTTGGAAAGTTTAGGTTTCAGTCATGGGCAAGCAAAAAATGCTGTTTATAATTATCGCAAGGCTAATAATTTAATACACCGATGAAAACCTCAGACAAAATCTCTTTCTGGCTGGATGCGGGCAGCTATGACCTGAAAACGGCGGAGTTCATGCAGGAATCAGGCCGCTATGTCTATACGGCATTTCTCTGCCAGCAGGCCATAGAAAAATATCTTAAGGCCCTTCATCTCAGGAAAACCTCAAGGGAAGCTCCCCGCACCCACAACCTCGTCTATCTCGTTGGACTGCTTGAGCTTGAGGTAGATGATGAGCTGATGAAACTGCTCACCGACCTCACGAGTTATTATATCGAGGGGCGCTACCCTACTTATAAGCAAAAGGTTTCAATGACGCTCAGCAAGAGTAAAGCAGAATCCATTCTCGATGAGACCAAGGGGTTTATGAAATGGCTAAAGTCCGGCCTTCGGTAATTAAGAAATTAAGAGCTTACGCCTCCGATATCAGCGAAGTTTGCCGGATAGACAAAGTCGTGCTGTTCGGCTCTTACGCAAAAGGCACTCAGGCCAAGGAAAGCGACATAGATATCGCCGTATTTTCAAGGGAAATTAACAACTCGAACCGCCATGAATATATGTCCATATTCCTTAAACATATACTGAAATACAGGCTTGACATACAGCCCGTTGCTTTTAATCTGAAGGACTACGACTCTGATTCGGACGATTTCATATTGACCGAGATTAAGAAAAAAGGCATTGTCATTTACGGCGGGTAACTCCTCGGAGGAGGACGGGCGCACGGTGCGCGGGCACGGCGCGGACACGGACATAATAGTTGCGGCGGCAAAGGCGTACATAAACGCGCTTAACAAACTTGCGTGGAAGAGGTAATGCAGGATGAAGAGACTGTTTTTTCTTGCCGCGTTCACTTTGCTTTTGGCCGGATGCGGCGGAAAGTTCGTTGCCGCGAAGCGGCTCCCTTCGGACATCATACGCATGCCTGCGGGGACTCCGGCCTCAAACTCCGCGGGGTATGAGGCTGAGTTAAAGGAGATTGCCGAAAGGAATACGACTGTAGAGGACGACCCTGATTGGATAGAGGAGTCATACAAGGCCCTGAGGATAAAAAACATCCGGAACATTGGCGGACGCGATTACGGCAAATACCGCGAGCATCTTGACAACGGCTCGATATACATAATAGTGCATCCTGCCTATACGTCCTTTTTCAATCTCCCGCGCTCTCTTACCGGCGCCGGAGTGGAGGAAGGGATTTCCAAGCGCAACGCGGTTGAGAAATTCCTTGATACGCCTGCCGAAACCGCAAAGACCGCGCTCATTCAGGCACAGGAGAGGCAGATACGGGATTTCCTCGAGCTTAAGTCCGCACAGAAAAGGCTGGTGATAATAATTATCGAGACGGATTACGAAGAAAACCCTATCTATCTCTACAGAAAAGGCCCGGATGAGTATAAAAGGTTTCTCAACGAGGCGACCAACGAGTCTGAGAGCGTAATATACATGGAATCAAGGCGCAACGGCGGCGCGCTTAACGAAGAGGACAGGGTTCATCTTACGGAGTTTCTCCTGAACGTGGATGCCAAAAATATACTGCTCGGCGGAAGCTATATAGGCAGGTGCCTTGAGGACTTCTATAACAACTTTACGAACGATTACGGCAATATGGGCGTTTTCCTTGTGCCCGAGCTTTCCGCTGTATCGCCCTATGATATAAAACAGGAAACCGCACTGAAGCTCCTGCTCTCAGACGGCGGGCTGAATTCGGATACAGCCGACGCCTTCATAAAAGGAAATGCCTACCGCAACATGAAAAACATCCCCAAGACCTTTCGCCTTGAATTTTAGAGGGCTGACACCCTGCCTGTTTTTCCGTAAGGTTTAAGCGCCGTAGCGTTCTGATTAAAAAGGGCATTCATGTTAAAATCTCTCCAATGGCGTACGGCAACGCAATCAGCTACCTCTACGGCCTGCAAAAGCATGGAATCAAGCTCGGGCTTGACAACGCATTGAAACTTTCCGTCCTGCTCGGAAACCCGCAGGACTCTTTCCGAAAAATACACGTTGCAGGCACAAACGGCAAAGGCTCGACATCCGCAATCACAGCCTCGGTTCTCAAGGCATCGGGAAAGAGGGCCGGGCTTTTCACGTCTCCCCACCTTGTGAGCTTTACCGAGAGAATCAGGGTAAACGGCAGGGAGATAAAGGAGGAAGAGGTCGTCTCCCTCACCGATGAGATAAGAGAAAAGATAAGGGGAGGAGTCAAAGACCCTGATTTCAGCCCCACGTTTTTTGAGTTCGTGACTGCCATGGGGTTTGTTTATTTCAAGCGGCAGGAAGCGGACTGGGCTGTTGTGGAGACCGGGATGGGAGGGAGGCTTGACGCCACGAATATCATACTGCCTGAGGTCTCGGTCATAACGCCTGTGGCCCTTGACCACAGGGAGTTTTTAGGCGGGAGCTTAAAAGAGATAGCAGCCGAGAAAGCGGGGATAATAAAACAGGGTGTTCCAATCGTCTCTGCGGCTCAGGAGCCTGATGCCATTGATGTCATAGAGAGGATGGCTGACAGGATGGGTGCGCCCTTGCACCTTGAGGGGAGGGACTTCAGGGTGGAGCTTAAAGGGCACGGCATCTCAGGGATTTATCTTGACTATTCGTCTTCATCTCTTAATCTATCCGGCATTGGCCTTCCGCTCGCAGGCGCGCATCAGGCGCATAATGCAGGGCTTGCGATAAAGGCCGCAGAGCTTGTCTTGGGCGCGGAGGCAGGGGATAAAATAAAAGAGGGGCTAAGCGCTGTCTTGTGGCCTGGCAGGCTTCAGCGCATCTCCGCCTCTCCGGAGATATTCATAGACGGCGCGCATAACCCTGCGGCTGCCCGCGCCCTTTCAGAGACCCTGAAAGAGGAGTTCGTCATTAAGGGCAGGCGGATAGTCCTTGTTATGGGCATAATGGCGGACAAGGACGCCGCCGGCATAATGGAGCCCCTGCTTCCGCTTGCCTCCCATATCATATTTGCGGCCCCTGCCTATGAAAGGGCGGCGAGGCCTGAGGAACTGAAAAGGCAGGCGGCCTCCATGGGATATGAATCCAGGACGGCAGACTCTGTAAAAGGGGCGATAGATGCCGCTGCTGCCCTTGGCGGCCCGGTCGTAATCACAGGCTCTTTCTATACGGCGGGCGAGGCGATGGAGGCTATGGGCGTAAAAGGCGTGCTGACAGGGCTGAGGGAATGAGACCTCAGGCAAGGGCATTCCTTCTGCTTTTACTGCCCCTGTTTGTGCATGCCGCAGCGTGCCTCCTTCAGCCGCGGCCCGCGTGTGCCGAGGATACGGTCATCACGGCAGACACCATAGAGCAGGAAGGCTCCGGCTACAGGGCAATAGGCTCGGTGAGGATTCAGAAGGCCGGCATGGTGGTGGAGGCGGATGAGCTTACCTACGATGCAGTGACTTCGGAGGCATCTCTTCAGGGCAATGTCACGTTCGATTCCCCTCAGGCAAGCATGAAGGCAAAGAGGGCGAATCTGAACATAGAGACGGAGACAGGGCTGCTTTACGATGTAGAGGTTTTTATTAAAAAGGACAATTATCACTTCAGGAGCAGGGAGGTGGAAAAGGCGCAGGGACAGAGGTACAGCCTCAGGGACGCCTCTATTACCACCTGCGATGCGCCGGTTCCCGCATGGTGTCTTAAGGGCAGGGAAATAGATGTGGTTCTCGGAGACAGGCTTACGGGCAGGGGCGTCTCCTTCAGGGTCAAGGGCGTTCCGGTCATGTACACACCCTATCTCTGGGCGCCTATACTCACGGACAGAAAGACAGGGCTGCTTATGCCCACATTCGGCTATGCGGACTCAAAGGGGTTTTACTGGAAGCAGCCCTTTTTCTGGGCGATGAGCGACAACAGGGATGCCACTTTCTTTCTCGACGTGTACGCCCGGAGGGGTTTGGGCGAGGGGGTTGAATACCGGTACATAGAGGGCAAGGGGGTTGAGGGAACCCAGTATGTCTACCACCTGAGAGACACTGCCCTTAATACGGACTTCTACGACATAAGGGGCGGCCACAGCATAAGGGGCTCAAACGCGGGTGTACGGCTTAATCTGAACATAGTAAACAGGCGGGAGTTTCTGAGGCTGCATAAACCTTATATAGAGGAGCGGTCAAAGAGGTTTCTTGAGTCGTCATTTGAGGCTGAAAATTTCCTCAAGCAGGGGAGGCTCTATCTGAGAGGCAACCATTGGATAGAGCTTAAGGAGGGCGTAAGGCAGGGGACGGTTGCCCAGAGGATGCCTGAGGCGGGCTTTGTCTTAAACCCGCAGGGTGCAGGGTCGTTTTCCTTTGCCTTTGGCTCCTCCATCGCAAACTTCTCAAGAAAAGAGGGGGCTCAGGGCCGGAGGCTCGTAATGGATGCGTCCGCAGGCCACACAATAGGAAGCTCGGTCACGCTCTTTCAGTCCGTGTCTATAGAGGAGGCGCTCTATGACCTCGACGGCACGGATGAAAGGGGCATAGGCCGCACGACCGGCCGTTATGATGCAGCGCTTCAGGGCAGGTTCATAAAAGGCTACCGGAGTTTCAGCCACGCCCTCGTCCCCGCGGTCTCATACAGGTATATAGTTCAGAACGGAGAGGAGCCGCCGCTTTTTGACTCCGCGGAGCTGAGGCCGCCTCAGGGCACGGTTGAGCTTTCCCTTACGAACCGCCTCAGAGACCGCGACGGGGAGTTTGCCGTCGCACGGCTTTCAGAGGTCATAGACTCCGAAGACGGCAATAACCTGAAACTGTCTCTTGCGCTCAGGCGGCTGCTTACCCTCAGGCTCAACTCCTCATACGACCTCAGGGAGGGCGCATTCAAGGACTCAAGCGCGGAGGCAAGCGCAAGCGTTTCAAAGGCGTCGGTCTCTTTGGGCCAGCAGTATTCAAGAGACAGCGATGTCTTTGTCCATACCTTCGGGATAGGCTATGACTACTCCAAGGCATTGTTTCTTGGGGCTAAGCTTTGGTATGATTCTAAGGAAGGACAGTTGAGCAATCTGACAGGAGACATAAAATACACAAGGCAGTGCTGGGGATTGAGCGCCTCTTTGGCAAGGAGGCCTCACGACTACAGCGTGTTTTTAACGATAGACCTGAAGGGGCTCGGCGCCTTCGGCGTACTGTGAGGGTTTTGGCATGGCATTAAAAAAGAAATTCCTCGGCGAACTCCTAATAGAGGCCGGGGCAATAACCAAGGAGCAGAGGGACAAGGCTCTTAAGGAACAAAAAAGGCTCGGCAAAAGGCTCGGCGAGGTGCTTGTGGCAATGGGCATCCTTACAGAGGACGGGATAGTACAGGCCCTGAGCCGCCAACTGCATGTCCCGTTTATGGAGCTTAAGTCCGCCCGCATAGATTCGGCGCTCATAGACATGGTGCCTGAGGCCCTCGCCCGCAAGCACAGGGTGTTGCCCGTGGAGATAAAGGACGGGAGGCTTGTGCTGGCCATGGCAGACCCCCTTGACATCTTTGCCGCGGACGAGATAAAGCGGCTTGCCAAAATGCCAGTGGATACTGCCGTTGCGACGGAATCCGAGATACTCAAGACGCTCGATAAATATTACAAGGGCGAGATGCAGGAGGCTTTCAGGGCCGTTGAGGCCGGTTATTACGCAGAGGAGGAAAGGGCCGCTCCTCTGGCCGAAGCCGCTGCGGAAGACACCCCGGTAGTGAGGCTTGTAAACACGACGATTTCGCAGGCCGTAAAGGACAGGGCCAGCGACATACACATAGAGCCGCATGCGGATGTCCTCAGGGTGAGGTTCAGGATTGACGGAATGCTGCATGAGGTCATGACCCCGCCCAAGCATCTTCATGCCGGAGTCATCTCAAGGGTGAAGATACTTTCGGGCATGGACATAGCCGAAAAACGGGTGCCTCAGGACGGCAGGTTCCCCATAAACATAGAGGGCAGACAGTTTGACGTAAGGTCCTCGACCCTTCCGACCCTCTATGGAGAAAAGGTGGTGATGAGGCTCCTTGAGAAGACATCGGGCCTTCCCTCTTTAAGCGAACTGGGGCTTGAAGATGAGATGCTCCGCCAATACCACGGGATTATCAGCGAGCCTTACGGCTTCATACTGGCCACCGGCCCCACGGGCTGCGGCAAAACGACTACGATGTATTCGTCCCTCAACAACATCAGCACCCTTGAAAAGAACATCATCACAGTTGAAGACCCCATAGAGTATAACCTCAAGGGCATAAATCAGGTGCAGGTCAACCCGAAGGCAGGGCTGACGTTCGCATCAGGCCTCAGGTCTATTTTGAGGCAGGACCCTGACATTATTATGATAGGCGAGATACGGGACCTTGAGACCGCGGCCATAGCAACCCATGCCGCGCTCACCGGCCATCTCGTCTTAAGCACCCTGCACACGAACGAGTCCATAGGGGCAATCGCCCGGCTGATGGACATGGGGGTGGAACCCTTCCTAATCACATCCTCCCTTATGGGGGTTCTGGGGCAGAGGCTCATAAGGAAGATATGTCCTCATTGCAGGGAAAGCTACGCTGCCGAGCCCGAGATGCTGAAGGAACTGGGCATCGCGGCCGGAGCGGTTCTTTACAGGGGCGGGGGGTGCGAGGAGTGCCGCAACACAGGCTATCTGGGCAGGGAGGGGCTGTTTGAACTCCTTCTAATCTCGGAGGGCGTAAAGAGGCTGATAGTGGAGAAGGCGACTGCAAGCAACATAAAGGAAGAGGCGATAAGGGAAGGCTTCAAGACCCTGAGGCAGGAAGGCATAAGGAAAGCCCTCAATGGCGTAACCGCGCTGGAAGAAGTAATGAGGGTCACCCCTCACATGCGGCACGGAAGATGAGCGCGGCTTGCGGGGAAATAAAGGAGGCGGAACGGGTTGCCTGCCTTTTTATATAAGGTCAGGGACAAAAACGGCGAGCTTGTGACCGGTATTGCCCACGGCGACAATCAGGAGTCCGTTGCCTCGGAACTCTTCGGCCGGGGATACACCCCTGTCGAGGTAAAGCTTGAGAAGGAGGCAAAGGCCGGAAGGGCCGAGCTTTTCGGAAGGCTCACGCCGGAGGACCTGATAGTCTTCAGCCGCCAGTTTGCAACCCTCATAAAGGCGGGCATATCCTTCATGAGATGCCTTGACACCCTTCATGAGCAGACAAAAAGCAGAAGGCTCAAGGAAGTGATAACCGCCATCAGAAGGGATGTCGAGGCCGGCACCTCGTTTTCAGAGGCCCTTTCTATTCACCCAAGGGTATTTTCTCCGCTTTATATAAGCATGGTGAAGGTGGGAGAGGAGGCCGGAGTGCTTGACGACATACTGGAGAGGCTTGCCAGCCTTCTTGAGCATGAGGCGGTCACAAGGGCAAGAATCAAGACTGCAACGAGATACCCGATGCTGGTGCTGGCGGTGCTCCTGATAGCGTTTGTCTTTCTGACTGCATTCGTTGTGCCGAAATTTGCAGGCATTTACGGCTCGGCAAAGGTTGAGCTTCCCCTTGCCACAAGGGTTTTGATTTTCCTAAACATAGCCCTTACCCGCTACTGGATGGTTATCATCGGGGTTGTCGCGGGCACGGTCTTTCTCGCGCGGGGGTATATAAAGACCCCGTCCGGCAGGTGGAACTGGGACAAGCTCAAGCTTAAGGCCCCGATTCTCGGCCCCATTGTGGAGCGTGCGGTCATGTCGAGGTTTGCGCGAATCTTCTCCACACTCTACCGGAGCGGCATACCGATGCTGCATTCCCTTGACATAGTCTCCGGCACATTGGGCAATGTCACAATAGGAAGGGCGGTGGATATAATAAAAGAGGATGTCAGGGAAGGCAAGGGGCTTTCCCAGCCGATGGCAAAGACCGGGGCATTCCCCCCGATAGTGGTTCAGATGGTGGCGGTGGGCGAGGAGACCGGGGCGCTCGATGAAATGCTGATAAAGGTGTCCGACTACTACGACCTTGAGGTGGAGTACGCAATCAAAAACCTCTCGACCACAATCGAACCTATCCTTGTGTTCATACTTGCCGGCGCGGTGCTTTTTCTGGCTCTGGGCATCTTTCTTCCGATATGGGACATAATAAGCGTTATGAAAAGGTAAGATTCCTCTTTCTAAAAAAGAGGTTCTATCTGGGGCTTTTTATTCTCCTGCCTGCATTTTTCTGCCTGTTTTCCTTGGGCGCGTTCTTTCTGGTCTTTGCAAAGTTAGAGCCGCTAAGGAGTCTTACTGTGATAGACGGAGGCCGCTTCCGCGCCGTGTACGGCCTATTGGAGAACTGGGCGTACGCATTTACGGCGGTCGCCCTGTTTGCCGGGATTATCGTAGCTTATGCGCTCCTGAGGCCGGCCAAGAGGATGCTAAAGGAGCAGAGGGCGGATGTGGATGAGTTCGGCTCTCTTGGGAACGAGTTCAGGGATATGGCCGCCTCCTTAAGGCAGCATGTGGCCGCTCTTGAGAGCATTACCGGCGGCGTTATCACCGCAAACAAGGACGGAGTGATAACCATGGCCAACAGGCAGGCATTTGAGATGTTAAGCTCCGGCGGCAAGGAGCTTCCCTCAACCGACATCCGGGAGCTTTTCCTCCTTGGCGACAAGCTTGGCAAGGTGCTTGCCGGGGCGGCTGCGGTGACTTCCGAAGTGGATGCCCTAACATCGAGCGGCCTGCGGCCGATGGAATGCACAATATCTCCCATCAGGGGTAAAAGAGGCGTGGAGGGCGCGGTGTTTAATTTCAGGGATATATCTAAAATCAGGGAGATGCACGAGGAGCTTGCGCGCACAGGGAGGCTTGCCGGCATCGGCAGCCTTGCCATGAGCGTGGCCCATGAGGTGAGGAACCCCCTGACTTCCATAAAGGGGTTTGCCCAGCTTATAGCCGAGGACATGAAGGAGGACGACCCTCGGAGGCTCTATCTGGACACAATACTTAAAGAGGCTGACAGGCTCAACCGGGTCGTGGACAACCTCTATGAGATGAGAGACTCCCGGTTTGAGGGTGAAACGCTCGGCGAGACGCTCAGGAGGGCAAGGCTTCTTTGCGACCAAGCCATGAAGGAGAAAAATGTCCGCGCTACTGAGCATTACGATGAGCAGGCAGCCTCTTACGAGGTCAAAGACGAAGGGATATTTAACGGAATCTATAATGTAGTCCTGAATGCCTATGAAGCGGTCACCGAGGGCGGGAGCGTTGATATAACCGCAGCCTCATCCGGCAGTGGCGCTGTGGTTGATGTTGCAAGCAGCTCCGTGCTCAAGGATGGGATGATGGAGAGGATATTTTTGCCGGACGTCACCACCAAGGGCAAGGGCAGGGGCGCAGGGCTTAAAATCGCCAGAGACGCCCTCAGGCAGGCGGGCGGAGACATAGATGCCCGTATGGAGAACGGCAAAACCGTGTTCAGGATATGGCTTCCTTAGGGCTGTAAGACCGGCGGATAAATGAATTGCGATGGCTTTTATAAATAAAAAGAAAGAAAAAACTTCCGCAGGGGGTCGTGCCCCCAATCCCGCAGGGGGCAGTGCCCCCCACAGGATACTTGTTGTTGATGACGATGCGAGCATCCGGTTTTTCATGGCGGAATTTCTGAAAAAAGAGGGGTTCGGTTTTGACATAGCAGGAAGCGGCGCTGAGGCAATTGAACTCTTAAAGGCTGCCGACTACAGCCTTGTGCTCCTTGACGAGAAGATGCCGGGGATGAGCGGGATTGATGTGCTTAAGGAGATGAGGGCCGGGGGCATGAGGATGCCTGTGATAATGATAACGGCATACGGCTCAAGGGGGCTTGCCTTAAAGGCGATGGAAGAAGGCGCTTATGACTTTTTCACAAAGCCGGTTGACATCGAGGTCGTAAGGACGGTGATAAAGAGGGCCTTAGAGAAGTACGAGCTTCAGGTGGAACTGGAGGGACTGAGATACGACCTTGAGGAAAGTGCGCTAAGGCATGAGATTATCGCTGAAAGCCCGAGCATGAGGAAGGCGCTTGAGCTTGCAAGGAAGGTTGCCCAGACGGATGTGACGGTCTTTGTCTCTGGAGAGTCCGGCTCAGGCAAGGAGATTATAGCGCGGGCAGTTCACAGGTTAAGCACAAGGCATGATGCGCCTTTTGTAAGCGTAAACTGTGCCGCCATACCGGAGGGACTGCTTGAGTCCGAGCTATTCGGGTATGAAAAAGGCGCATTCACAGGCGCCCGGCACCGGCATATCGGGAAGTTTGAGCGGGCAGGGGGCGGCACGATATTCCTTGACGAGATAGGGGACCTCACCCTGAACCTTCAGGCAAAGCTCCTCCGCGTCCTTCAGGACAGGCAGATAGAGAGGCTCGGCGGAAAAGCCATGGTCAAGGTTGACATCAGGGTCATATCCGCCACGAACAAGAACATCTCAGGCCTCGTAAAAGAAGGCCTTTTCAGGGAGGACCTTTTTTACAGGATAAAGGTTTTTGAGATAGACGTCCCTCCGCTGAGGGAAAGGAAAGAGGACATCCCGCTTCTTTCGGCCTTTTTCCTCAGGAAATACTCCGCTGAAATAGGCAAAGACATAAAAGGCATCTCAGGGCCTGCTATGAGGCTTCTTCTGGGCTACAGGTGGCAGGGGAATGTCAGGGAGATGGAAAACCTCTTTCAGAGGGCCATAATAGTTGAAGAGGGCAATCTCATCGGCGAAGACACGATAGCCGGGATAATAGAGGACAGGACGGAAACCGGGCCTGAGGCAACCGGAGGCGCTATGCAGGCGGCTAAGGAGGCGGAGGAAAAAAGGCTCATAGAGGACGCCCTTGTCCGCGCCAGATGGAGGAGGCAGGAGGCTGCCGATATCTTGGGCATCAGCAGGAAAAGTCTCTTTTTGAAGATGAAGAAGTACGGGATGGGTCTGCGTGATTGAAAAGGTTTTTGACCCCGAAGACATACGCTATATGAAGCTGGCGCTGGAAGAAGCCGGCCTTGCTTTTTTGGAAGGGGAAGTGCCGGTGGGCGCGGTGCTCGTAAAAGACGGCTCGGTCATAGCCAAGGCCCGAAACGCGCGCGAGGCGTCAAACGACCCCACGGCCCATGCCGAGCTGATTGCAATCAGGAATGCCGCCAAAAGGACGGCTGGTTGGCGGCTTTCAGACGCAACCCTGTATGTGACCAAAGAGCCGTGCGTCATGTGCGCGGGCGCTATAGTCAATTCGAGGGTCAAGAGGCTTGTCTTTGGCTGCCGTGACTCAAAGGCAGGGGCTGCCGGAAGCCTGTATAATATACTTGAGGACAAAAGGCTTAACCATAGGGTTGAGGTCGTATCCGGTGTTTTGGAAGAGGAATGCGCCGGGGCCTTGAAAATGTTTTTCAAGCTTAGGAGAGGTGGCTGAGCGGTTGAAAGCGGCGGTCTCGAAAACCGTTGTGGGGGTAACTCCACCGGGGGTTCAAATCCCCCCCTCTCCGCCAATTGGGAAATGTTAAGGTAGAAGAGCCTTTACCTCTTCTCCGGGTGCAGATACTCCACGTGCGCGCCGAGGAGGCTCTGAAGCTCCTTCATCATGCCTAAAGAGGGCTTTATCCTAAAAACCTTCTCCATGTCCCACGTCCTAAGGCTCTCGTAGAGCTTTACGCATCCAGGAGAGAGTCTTATGTGATGAGGGGTTGCGCCCCTGAGGCCGCGCGTGGCCGCACCCCCTATGCAGGAGTCGCATATTATCGAGCCGTCAGGCGTATAAAACCCGTATCCTGTTTTCCCGCATCTTGCGCACCCTTTAAGGGACGGGGAGTAGCCTGCTATGTCAAGGAGCCGTATCTTATAGAGGACAATGACGAAAGAGCGGTCGGACGGCCTGAGCATCATGCGGAGGACGCCCCTTAAGAGGTAAAACGCCTTTTTATTGGCCTCGCCTTCGGCAAGGAGCCTCAGGGTAAACAATGCGGCTTCGGAGGCTGCCGTGAAAGTGGCGATGTCCTCCCTGAGTTCCTGAAACGGTTCTATTATGTCGGCCTGCGTAAGCCGTGGCAGTTTAGAGTCCTCCTTGCCCCAGAACGAGATATTGGAGTATGTAAAAGGCTCAAGCGAGCTTCCGAAGCGGCTTTTGGTCTTGCGGGGGCTTTTTGCGAACGCGCTTATGAGGCCGTGGTCAGGCGTAAGGAATGAGACTATGAGGTCCGCCTCGCCCAAGGGAAAGGTTTTAAGGACTATGCCTTCGGTTCTGCGGAGCATGAAGCCCTAAAATAGAGATAGACAAGGAAATCCGTCTCGGAATTTTCATAAGCGGCATTTATAAAGCAGCCGCGCTTAAGGGGTTGCCCCTGATACGGGGTCACATGATGTTGCCGAAGTCTTCGGGCTTGAGGTTTTTGAGCCACTCAACCAGCTCGTCCGTGTTCTTTTTATCGAGCACCTCGTCGTCTACGAATATCGGGGCGTTCGTCCTTAGGGCTACGGCCACGGCATCCGAGGGCCTTGAGTCAACCGATATCTCCTTTTTGCCGTCCGTAAGGTATATGATGGCGTAGTATGTGTTTTCCAGTATCTCGGTGACGACTATCTTTGTCACCCTTACCCTCAGGTTGTCAATGAGGTTTTTAATGAGGTCGTGCGTAAGCGGCCTCGGTGTCATCACTTTCCCGATGGCAAGGGCTATGGAATCCGCCTCCGGCTTTCCTATCCAGATGGGGAGCGTGTCTGCGCCGTCCACTTCTTTAAGGAGCAGGATGTACATGTTGCTGCGGGGGTCGAAAAGAAGCCCCTCGACTGTCATTCGGATATGCATTTACCTAAAACCCAAGTTCCGTTAAAGCCGCCTTGTTGCTTCTCCAGAGTTTTTTGACCTTCACCCATAACTCAAGGAATACCTTTGCACCCAGAAGCCTTTCTATGTCCGCCCTTGCGGACGAGCCTACGGCCTTAAGCCGCAATCCCTTCTTTCCTATTATAATAGCTTTCTGCCCCTCTTTTTCAACATAAATATTCGCGCTGATGAGGACAACCCCGTTTTGTTTCTCCTCCCACCCTATTATTTCAACTGCTGCGGAATGCGGTATCTCCTCCTCCGTTGCCTTCATGATCTTCTCCCTTATTATCTCCGAGACCATGAACCTCTCTAACTGGTCGGTTACGAGGTCATCGGGATAGTACTTAGGTCCTTCGGGCAGAAGCCCTGCGATTTTCCCAAGCACGATATCAATGCCGTCTCCTTTGAGCGCGGATATGGGGATTATCTCCCTGAACGGGTAAAGCCCCTGATAGGCCTCTATCACCGGAAGCACCGAGGGCTTTTTGACCATATCTATTTTATTAATCAGCAGAAACACAGGGACCGGCACCCCCTGTAGCAGCTTTATTATGTGCAACTCCCCTTGTGTGGGCGGGACGGCCTCCACCATAAGGAGTATGACGTCCGCATCCCTGATAGCCTCCTTGGCCCTTTTTACCATGAGCGCGCCAAGACTGTGCCTCGGCCTGTGGATGCCGGGCGTGTCTATGAATATGATTTGACAGTCGTGCGCGGTCTTAATCCCGATTATCCTGTTGCGGGTTGTCTGGGGCTTGGGCGTTACGATTGAGACCTTCTGGCCGAGGACGGAATTTAAGAACGTGGATTTGCCGACATTGGGCCTTCCGAATATTGCAGCATAACCCGAGCGGAACGTAGGCATGTCGGATTTCTTATTACTATCAGCAGCCAATGGATTCCTTTCTTATTTTTAATAGGCTCTATTTTAACATGAACTTATAATTCCCCGTGGTCTTGCCACGGGGTTGCCTTATTTCTGTGCCTCTTCTTTACTGTATCAGGGCTTTCTGGTAGAATTTACCCGTGCGCAAGCTCATTGTTTGTTTCGCAATAATTTTACTTATCGCCGCCCCTTCATATGCGGAGGTTAAGGAGTACCGTCTCCCCAACGGCCTGAATGTCCTGATGATAGAGGACCACAAGGCCCCGCTTGCCGTGTTCCAGATATGGTACCGTGTGGGCTCCCGTAACGAGCCTGCCGGAAAGACCGGCCTGAGCCATCTCCTTGAGCACATGATGTTCAAAGGCACCCCGAAGTACGGCTCAAAGGCGTTCTCCAACCTGGTGCAGAAATACGGCGGCACGGACAACGCATACACGACCAAGGACTACACGATGTATTACCAGCGCCTGCCGTCCGGTAAAATAGACCTCTCTATAGAGCTTGAGGCGGACAGGATGAAGAACCTGCTTATGGATGAGAAGGAGACCCTTGCCGAGCGCGACGTGGTCATGGAGGAGCGGAGGCTCAGGTATGAGGACGACCCGCAGACCTCGCTTTATGAGGAGGTCATGGCTGCGGCATTCAAGGTTTATCCCTACCGCTGGCCGGTCATAGGCTGGATGTCCGACCTTAAGGGCATAGGGAGGGACGACCTGTATGATTATTATAAGAAATACTATTCCCCTGACAATGCCGTAATCGTTGTCTCCGGGGACATAAACCCGGATGAATTGATAAAAAAGATAGAGGCCGGGTTCTCCGGCATCAAACCCTCGCCCGTGCCGCGGCCTGAGATAACCTCTGAGGAGCCGCCCCAAAAGGGGCAGAGGAGGGTTTATCTTAAGAGGGAGGCGGAACTCCCTTACATGCTGGCCGTATACCATGCACCCGCGTTTCCCGATGAGGATGCTTACAGCCTTGAGGTTCTCGCAATGGTGCTTTCAGGCGGCAAAAGCGGAAGGGTTTATAAATCCCTCATATACGAAAAGAAGATTGCCATCAGCGCATTTGCGGATTATAGCGGCCTTACATCCGGCCCCGCGCTCTTTTACCTTGGGGGCACGGCATCGCCCGGAAGGGACATCGGGGAGGTGGAGAGGGCTTTTCATGAGGAGATAGATAAGATTAAGGCCGGGCCGCCGTCCGGCATCGAGGTGCAGAAGGCCAGGAACCAGATAGAGGCGTCGTTTCTTATGTCTCAGGACTCCATATATTTTCAGGCTCAACTGACCGGGATGTATGAGATGGCAGGCGGCTGGAGGCTCAAGGACAGTTACCTCCAAGGGATACGAAAGGTCACGCCTGAGGACATTCAGAGGGTCGCGCGGAAATACCTCATAGAGGACGCAGGCACTGTGGGGATACTAATGCCTGTTAAGGAGAACAAATGAACCTCATGCGCGCAAGAAAAACGGTCAAGGCCGCATTAATCTTAAGCATTGCTTTTTTAATCTTCGGTTCTCCCTCGGCTGCGCTTGAAATCAAAAGAAAGACGCTCGCAGACGGCCTCACCCTCCTTCATGTAAAGAGGGATAACCTTCCCGTTGTCATGGTGACGCTTCTTTTAAAGGCAAGCCCGCTTGACGAGCCTGCGGACAGGGCGGGGCTTGCATATCTTACGGCAACGCTGCTTACGGAGGGCACGAAATCCCGCACCTCCTCGGAAATAAGCGAGGAGACGGAGTTCATCGGCGCCTCCCTTGATGCCGGGACGAATCAGGATTATACGATAGTCAGGCTTTCAGTTCTGAAAAAGGACATTAACAAAGGGTTTGAACTTTTCTCCGACGTCCTGCTCAACCCGAAATTTTCCAATGAGGAGATAGAGCGCAAGAGGGAACTTATCAAAGGCTCCCTCAGGCAGAGGGAGGAGGAGCCGTCCTATGTTGCCGACCGGGCGTTTAAGAGAGAGCTTTACGGAAGCCACCCCTATGGCCGGGTTGTGGAAGGCTCGGGCGAAACTCTCGATAAAATCAATAGGAAAGAGATAGTTAATTTCCATAAAGACTACTATGCGCCCAATAACGCAATACTTGCCGTGGTGGGCGACGTATCCGGGGAGGAGCTTGACGGCCTTATAAAGAAGTTCTTCAGGGGATGGGAGAAGGCAGGCGTGCCGGAGTCCGGGCATGGGTTTGAGGCGATGAAGGGAAGCCGGCTTGTCAGGATAGACAAGGACCTTACGCAGGCAAATATACTTTTCGGGGGCATTGGGATAAAAAGGGACAACCCGGACTTCTATGCCGTTTCCGTAATGAACTATATACTCGGCGGAGGCGGTTTTTCCTCAAGGCTTATGCGGAGGATACGGGATGAGATGGGGCTTGCCTACGACGTCCACAGCTTTTTTACCTCAAACAAAGAGCCCGGTTATTTTCAGGTCGGGGTTCAGACAAAAAACGCCTCGGCCAATACGGTCATAGAGGAGATAACAGCCCAGATAAAAAGCATGAAGGCCGAAGGGGTTGCCTCAGGGGAACTTGAGGACGCAAAGGCGTTTCTTACAGGCAGCTTCCCCGGCAAAATAGACACCATGAGGAAGATAGCGGATTTCATAAGCACGGTAGAGTTCTACGGCCTCGGCACTGACTATATGGACAGGTATCCCGCGTACATAAACTCGGTTACACCCGGCGACATAAAGCGCGTTGCCGCCAAATACCTTGACCTTGAAAACTGCGTCCTCGTAGTGGTCGCAGACCAGAAGAAGGCGGACGTGAAAGACCGCTAAGAAGGCCGGAAAATCTTGACCCAATCTTGACAAAGATATTGCTTTTGGGGTTTAATTTTAAATTGAGGCCTTAAAAAAGGCGCGTAGCTCAGTGGGAGAGCGCTACCTTGACACGGTAGAGGTCCGGGGTTCGAAACCCCGCGTGCCTACCATTTGGAAATATAAGGGGTTGGCGGGAAGCCGCCAACCCCTTATCAGTCGCCTTCAATTTACGCGTGATACTGTTTTTTGGCCTGCATTGATTAAACTTTTACCGACCGGAAAAAGTGGACGGTAAGGGATTCGAACCCTCGACCCCCACGTTGCGAACGTGGTGCTCTCCCAGCTGAGCTAACCGCCCTTTTGAAATCCGTCTTTTAAGGCTCTAAATGTCCGGTTTTTGAAGCAGCCAGAAACTGCCTGCATTACATCCTGTGGCAGTATGCGCAGATGCGGCTTGGCCTTGCCCTGAGCATCTTCGGGAAGTCCCCCTTGCCGTGAGGGTCATGGCATGTGATGCACGTCATCTTGCCGCTGTCGCTAAGGGGCAGGTTTGAAACCGGCATTGACGGCACAATATCCACCACATGCTCGTTGGGGGCCTGCCTGTCGGGATGGCAGCCTGCGCACAACTCTGAAAGCGGAGACTTAAGCAGCACTTCCGTCGCCATTTTGTGAGAGACATGACAGGAACCGCAGTCCTTCTTTATCGGAGGAACCGCACGGTCATCCGCAAAGACAACGCTTGCTGCAAGGACAATCGCCGATACGATTACAAGGTTCTTCATGCGTCTCACCTTGCTTATTATACCTCTTTTTTCAAGAATTAACTATGCCCCAAATCTGCCGGGGTGTGCGTCATAAAAGTGAACAGGGCGGGTTTTAAACCCGCCCCTACAAATCCTTTGCCTCTGCGGTTAATGTGCTATGGCCTTAAGGAACTGGTCAACCCGAACTGGTTCGGTCAAATGAGGACAGGGGGGTAGTAAAATTTTTTATTTTCCACGGCATCATCGTCCTTGTAGGGGCAGGCCCCTGCGCCTGCCCTGATAAAAAACGACCGAATATCAACGGGCAACCACGGGGGGTTGCCCCTACGGGATTGAACCCGTATAGAAGCGTAAAGAGGGCGCCTGTCGGCGCCCTCTTTTTTGTCAGGTATATTGTTTGACTTGCCTTGTCGGGTATGATAAATTAAACACATGCAGACGGTTACGATATCGCAAAAAGAATATAACGAGTTGCTCGATAAGAAACTCCGCTATGAATACCTTCACCAGATAATTGAGGGAGATATATTCTCTCCTCCACAGTCAAAAGACATTGAAGAAGTAATCTCCTCTTTTAAAGCGACCGGCCTTTACAATCAGAGGTTTATTGACAGCCTTAAAAAAGGACTTAAACGCTCCTCGTATTTTAAATGAAAGTCTTACCCGTCCATCAGGAAATAAAGAACTATCTTAAAACAAGAAACCTTGAAAAGAAATTCGAAAAACAGATAAATTTATTCAAAGAGAATCCTTTTCATCCCGGCTTGAAAACCGAATTGCTTGAGCCGAGAAAAATGAAAATCTGGAGTTTCAGAATCGACAGAAAATTCAGAGCGTTGTTTATCTTCCATAAGAAAGATGTTGTAGAGATTATCGACGTAAACGATCATTACCAATAACATAACCTGACATCTAAAACAACGATGTCCCCTGCGTGCGTTGAGGACAGTGATTCGGTAATTTGATGATTTGACCACCCCGTCCCCTCCTTGCCAAGGAGGGGATTGAGGGGAGGTTTTAAGGCGGGGCGGAAGCCCGTTGCAAGTAGCTTCATTATGCCGCAACTTTAGTTAAAAACACCTCTTGACAAGCCCGCCTTAAATGAACTATAGTTAGACATGAACAGGATTACCCATAGGGTGCGGTGATGCAGGATGAGGAGGCATTTCGGCAAATTCGGAAGCAGGAATTGAATTAAATCAAGGGAAGAAAGGGCTGGATACCCCCCCCTCCCCCCTAAAAAGCGGAATAAAAGGAGGATAATGAAAAAAGGGGCGGCAACGGCAGAGAACATGGAGAGGGCCTTCAGGGCATACGCAGAGGCCGGAGGCAGGAACGTAAAGGAGATTCTAAAGAGGCTTGAGGCCGAGTTCGGCCTAAAAATATCCGCCCGGACATTATATGAGTGGAAGAGGGATGGGGATTGGCACAGACGCATGGGCAGGGCCGCATCAGTGCATGAAGACATGCTAATCAGGCTCAGCCGGATGATTAATAAGTTCGAGCGCGAGATGGAGATAAAGGGAAAGGCCGACCCTCAGACGGTCTATGCCTACGTAAATATGCTTAAGGCCGCCTGCGAACTCTCAAGAAAGTGCCCGAGGGGCTTTGACCCCAAGGAGACGGGGCAAGAGGCGCGCGAGATACTCAATGTGGATTACGGCTTAAGGCTTTTGGATATGGCCGAAGAAGAAGTCAGAACCCCGCGGGCTTGACCTTCCGACAATTTTGTATTATCATAAGGTAAACGGCAACCGATTGCCATGTAGGATTAACTGTATGCACGACAAAGGGCTTATACTCAGAAAGAACAGGGAGCTTGAGGCCATACTGGAGGTAAGCAGGGTGCTCACCTCTTCTTTTGACCTTGAGGACAACCTCACCTCGGTCATGAACATACTTGCCACCCGGCTTGAGATGCAGAGGGGGTGCGTATTTCTCCTTGACCCCGGCACAAAGGGACTGTGGATAGCGGCGGCCCACGGCCTCAGCAGCGAGGAGATACGGAGGGGGAAATACAAGATAGGCGAGGGAATAGTCGGCCGGGTCATGGAGAGCCGAACTCCCATGTTCGTGCCGGACATCGGGGAGGAGCCGAGGTTTTTAAACAGGACAGGCTCAAGGCCGGAAAAATCAGGCGTCTCCTTCCTTTCAATCCCCATAGGGCTTAAGGGCGAGGTGCTGGGGGTTATCAGCGCGGACAGGATATATTCGGAAGAGCACGGAGGGGTTGACGACGACCTCCGTGTTTTAAGCATAGTGGCCTCCCTCATCGCCCAATTCGTAAAGCTCTGGGAAAACTACAGGCGGGCTGAGGAGGAGAGCGAGGTCCTGAGGTCTCAGCTTAAGGACCGCTACAGCTTTCCCAACATTATCGGAGAGTCCGAACGGTTTCAGGCCGTGCTGAAGACCGTCCACAAGGTGGCAGGCACTGACGCCACTGTGCTTCTTTTAGGGGAAAGCGGCACAGGCAAGGAACTCATAGCAAGCACCCTTCATTTCCAGAGCAGGAGGGCAAAGGGGCCTTTTGTCGCGGTGAACTGTGCGGCCCTTCCCGAAAACCTTCTTGAGGTAGAGCTTTTCGGAGCCGAAAAGGGCGCATTCACAGGCGCGACATCCAGAAGGGCAGGCAGGTTCGAGCTTGCGGAAGGGGGAACTGTTTTTCTGGACGAGGTGGCGGAGCTTCCGCTTGCGCTTCAGCCCAAGCTCCTTCGCGTGCTTCAGGAGCGCACCTTCGAGCCGCTCGGCTCTTCAATGTCAAAGAAGGCGGATGTAAGGATAATAGCGGCAACCAACAGGAATCTTGAGGCCGAGGCAAGGATGGGAATGTTCAGGGAGGACCTCTACTGGAGGCTCAATGTCGTTCCGATAGTGCTCCCTTCTTTGAGGGACAGGAAGAAAGACATACCGCTCCTTGTGAGCCATTACATAAAGAGGTTCGGGGTAATGTACAGGAAGAACCCGGTGATTGAGGGAGAGGCGCTTGAGGCCCTCTGTTCATACAATTGGCCGGGCAATGTGAGGGAGCTTGCAAATACCTTAGAAAGGCTCGTCATAATGGCCGAAGGCGAGGCCGTCTCAAAAAGCGACCTGCCCTATAACATCATACATGCCGGGGTGATTGCCACAAGCCCTGCAATCGCGCCCGATGCGGCCCCAAGCGCAGTGGGCTTTTCCCTGTGAACCCATTCAATGGCCATCCACGAAAGCGCCGCCGCCGCGGTTGAGATGTGGGTTACCACGAATGCGTTTGTTGCAAGCGCGCCTGAGGATACCGCGCTCCCGCCGTTGAACCCGAACCATCCGAACCAAAGGAGCGCTGCTCCAAGAAAGGTCATGGTCAGGTTGTGGGGCGGCATCGGCTCTGTGCCGTGCCCTTTTCTTTTCCCCACCACTATGGCGGCTGCAAGAGCCGCAACGCCTGAGCTTATGTGCACGACGAGACCCCCTGCGAAATCGAGCGCGCCGAGGTTCCTTATCCACCCACCCGTGCCCCATACCCAATGCGCGATTGGGTCATAAACGAAAGTCGACCAGAGCAGGAGGAAGACGAGGTATGTCTTGAACTTGAACCTCTCGGCAAATGCGCCTGTTATCAGGGCCGGAGTAATCACGGCGAACATCATCTGGAATATCATGAACGCCTGATGCGGCACGGTTGCCGAATAATCGGGATTAGGCTCAAGCCCCACGCCCCTAAGCCCGAGCCAGTCAAGCCCTCCTATTAAATGCCATACGTCCGGGCCGAACGAAAGGCTGTAGCCCCAGAGCACCCACTGTATGGTCACTACGCCCAGAGCTATGAAGCTCTGCATGATGGTCCCAAGCACGTTTTTCCTCCTGACCATGCCGCCGTAAAAAAGCGCAAGTCCCGGAGTCATCAGCATCACAAGCGCGGCTGAAAATAAGACCCACGCCGTATCCCCTGTGTCCACCTTGGGCGCTTCCCCGGCAAGGGCAAGTCCCACAGGAAAAAGGACTAATACAAGCGCCAGAGCCGCTTTTAATAGACTTAACTTTCTCATATCGCCTCCTCTCCGCGTTCCCCGGTCCTTATTCTTACTATGTCCTCAAGGCCATAGACGAATATCTTTCCGTCTCCTACCTCGCCTGTCCGTGCAGAGGTCTCTATAGCCTTTACCGTTTTTTCAAGCAGGGCATCCGGCACTGCCACCTCGACCTTTATCTTTGGCAGGAACCTGACCTCAAACTCCGCCCCCCTGTAGACCTCGGTATGACCTTTCTGTCTGCCAAACCCTTTTACATCCACTATGGTCATGCCCTGAATTCCGAGGGCAAGAAGGGCTTTTCTTACATCATCAAGCCTGAAATGCTTGATTACCGCTGAAATCATCTTCATCGTCTCACCTCCACAAAATCTTCGCATTTATAAATACACGAACCGTGCCATGCCGGAAATGCTTGATATTCAAGGGTTTACGGGCATCGGGCCTCTACAAAAATGTCAGGAGACTACAATTTTGTTCCTGAAACAAAGGGGGAAGCGATATGTTATAATCTTGCCGTAAAGGAGGCTTTCTTGAAGAAGTTTGATGCAAAATCCCTCGCAAGGCCGAACATCCGCAGCCTTAGGGCTTATGAGGCAAAGGAGATGCCCTGCCGCGTAAAGCTCGACGCAAACGAAAGCCCCTTCGGATTTAAAGTCAGGCAGTCCGTAATCAAAAGGATTTCCACCAACAGATACCCTGACCCTGAGGCAAGGGCCCTCAGGGGAGCGCTTGCAAAACAGTTAGAAGTAAAGCCCCCTAATATCCTCGTCGGAAACGGCTCTGACGAGATTATCTATTACCTGATAACGACATTCGGAGGCCCGGTTCTTTTCCCTGTCCCCACGTTCTCCATGTACGGGATAATCGGAAAGGCCCTCGGAGAAAGCATCATAGGCTTGCCCCTTGACGGCTCCTTTGACCTCGACCTGCCGCTCATGCTCGGGGCGCTTAAGACCGCGAGGCCGAAGCTCACGTTTCTAAGCTCCCCGAACAACCCGACCGGAAACTGCTTTTCTTCGGACAGGATGCTTAAGGTCATAGAGTCCTCAAGCGCTCTCGTAGTCGTTGACGAGGCATACCAGCCGTTCTCGTCGGACAAGGGCTTTCTGCCTATGCTTAAGGATTACAAAAACCTTCTAATCTTAAGGACACTGAGCAAGGTGGGGCTTGCAGGACTGAGGACAGGCTATCTCATAGGCGATGAGGCAATAATAAACGAAGTGAATAAAGTGCGGCTCCCTTTCAACCTGAACTCCTATTCGCAGGCAATCGCGGTAAGCGCGATAGAAGACCGGAAGGCGATGCGCTCGGCGATAAAGGCCGTGGTCTCCGAAAGGGAGAGGCTCTTTGAGGCGCTTGAAGGGATTAAGGCTGCGACCCCGTATCCGTCCGAGGCCAATTTCATACTCTTTAAGGTTAAAAACTCCCGGAGGGTTTATAATAAGCTCCTTAAGCAGGGCGTGCTGCTAAGAGACATGAGTGGAGCGGTTGACGGATGCCTCAGGGTTACAGTAGGCACGAAAGCTGAAAACAATTTTTTCCTTAAGGCTTTAAAAGAGGTGGCGAGATGAGAAAATCAGCGGTTAAGAGAAAGACAAAGGAGACTGACATAGCCATTGACCTTAACCTTGACGGAAGGGGGGATTACAAAATCAGCACCTCCATCCCGTTTTTTGACCATATGCTCTCTTTGATGTGCAAGCACGGACTGATAGACATGAAGCTCAAGGCGAGGGGAGACTTGGAGATAGACCAGCACCACACGGTCGAGGACATCGGAATAGTTTTGGGAAAATGCGTCAAAGACGCCCTAAAGGACATGAAGGGCATCAAAAGATACGGCTCGGCCTCGGTGCCGATGGATGAGGCCCTCGCCACGGTGAGCCTCGACATAAGCGGAAGGCCCTATCTCGTTTATAATGCCATGGTTAAACGGAAGATTAATGATTTTGATACCGACCTTGTGCAGGATTTTTTTCAAGCGCTTACCTCAAGCGGAGGCATCACGCTTCACGTAAATGTTCAGTATGGAAGAAACACCCACCATATGATAGAGGCTGTATTCAAGGCCCTCGGAAGGGCATTGAGGGAGGCGGTGGAGATAGACCCCCGCTCAAAAGGGGTTCCTTCCACAAAGGGAAGGATTTAAGGATATAATACGGGCAGGATAGGGTATGAAGAAATATTTATTTATAAACCTTTCTCTGGCCTTTCTTGTGGCGGTTGCGGTCATAGCGCTTTATTACGCGCAGTTGGGTTTCTTTGAGGGAGTGGAGCGCAATACCTACGACCTGAGGTTCAAACTGAGGGGAGGCCTGCCTCCGAGCGGCGGAGTAGCGGTTATCGCCATAGATGAAACCAGCATAGGGCAGCTCGGCAGGTTCCCGTGGTCAAGGAAGTATTACGCAGGGTTTATCAATGCCGTATCTGATGCCGGCGCAAAGGCGCTTCTTTTCGATGTGTTTTTCCCTGAGAGCGAATCGCCGGAGGCGGACGGCGCATTTGCCGCTGCCATGAGGCGCTCAGGCATAACAACGCTTCCTCTTGTGGTCGAGTTTTCAGCCGGCGGGGGCATAGCCCGCATAACGGAAAATATCCCTGAGCTTCAGTCCGCCTCAAAGAACGAATGCACTATAAACATAGTCCCTGACGAGGACGGGGTCATAAGATGGACCCCGCTTGTCATAACAGGCAAGGACAAGTCCTATCCCGCAATCGGGCTTATAGGAGCAAAAGAGGCGCTTGGGGCGGAAACGGTTTCAACTACCGACTTTAAGATAATGCTCGGCAATAGGGAGATACCGGTAAACCCCATAGGAGGAAGCGGACCGGGCAGGCAGTTACGGATGCTGATAAACTACACAGGGCCTGAGCGCACATTCCAGATGTATTCTTTTTCCGACGTCCTCAGCGGAAAGGTCGGCAGGGCCGAGCTTAAGGACAGGGTACTTCTCTTAGGCTCCACGGCAATGGGGATTTACGACCTGAGGGTGACGCCGTTTTCCAATAACATGCCAGGGGTGGAAGTCAATGCAAATATAATAGAGAACATCGTAAAGGGCAATTTCATCAAGGCCGGGGCGGGAGAGGCGCTTCTTGACATTGCCTTCATAGCCGTTCTGGCCTTTTCCGTTTTCGCCGTGCTTTTGCGGGTGAGGGCGCTTGTGGCCTTTCCCTTTGTTATCGCACTTACGGCAGGATATTCCTACTTCGCCTATGTGATGTTCCTGAGGGGACACTGGCTGAGCATGGTCTACCCCGTGCTGAGCATAATCGTCTCTTTCTCCATTGCCTCGTCGCTGCGGTTCTTTATTGTTGAGAAGAAGGCAAAAGAGGTAAGGGCGATGTTTTCAAGCTATGTGTCCAAGAAGGTGGTGGACGAGCTTGTAAGGCATCCCGAGCGGGCAAAGGTCGGGGGAGAGAGAAAGACCCTGACCATCCTGTTTGCCGATGTGAGGGGATATACGTCGTTCAGCGAAAGGCACGGGCCGGAGGAGGTTGTCGGCACATTGAACGAGTTCCTTGCCGCGATGACGGACGTGATAATGGAGCACGACGGCACGCTCGATAAGTTTCTCGGAGACGGGATAATGGCCTTCTGGGGTGCGCCCCTTGAACAGGAAAACCACCCCGAACTCGCGGTAAGGTGCGCCATGGGCATGGTGAAGAAGATGCAGTGGCTGCAGGGGAAGTGGCTCGCCGAGGGAAAGGAGAGCCTTGAGTGCGGCATAGGGCTTAACACCGGCGAGGTGATAGTCGGCAATATAGGCGTTGAGGGCAAGAAACTGGATTATACCGTCATAGGCGACAATGTGAATATCACCCACAGGCTTCAGGTAATGAGCAGGGAGGCAAAAAGCCCGGTGATATCGGAAACCCTTTATGAGAGGGTGAAGGATAAGGTCGAGGTCGAGCCGCTGGGAGAGGTTGCGGTTAAGGGCAGGCATGCCACAGTAAAGATTTTCGCCCTGAGGGGCTTGAAATCCCGGTCCGGCAGTTGACCTCTATGGCCGTTATAAAATAATATAAGGGTATGCGGATGATAGGACATGACAAGCCCCTCAGTTTCCATTACATATTCAAGTTCATAGACGGCACATCCAGGGGCTTTGAGGTTTCTCTTGACCCGCGGACTCTTAACCGGATAGGCCCGGAGGCGCAGACCTATCCGGAATGGACGGCGCTTGCCTTCAGCCGGTGCGAGAACTGCCCCCTTGACGCCCGGCAGCATGAATTCTGTCCTATAGCGGTCGCAGTATCAGGCATCGTTGACGCATTCAAAGACCATTTGTCCTATGAGAACGCCTACGTCCTCGTCATGACGGCACAGAGGGATATATCCAAGAATACGACTGTTGAAGAGGGCCTCAGCTCGCTTCTGGGCATATACATGGTCACAAGCGGATGCCCTGTGATGGAGAAGCTGAAGCCGCTCGTGAGGTATCATCTTCCGTTTGCCACGCTGCATGAGACCGTGGTGAGGGTCACCTCGATGTACCTCCTCATCCAGTACTTCCTCAAAAGAAGGGGGAAGAAGCCGGACTGGGAATTGAAAAAGCTTGAGGCAATCTACGAGGGGGTCATGAAGGTCAACGCCGGCATGTCGCTGAGGTTTAAGAATGCGGCCAAAAGCGACGCCAACATGACCGCCATTTCGACCCTTAACAAACTCGCCTCGCTCGTGCCCTTCGTCATCACGGACACGATGGACGAGATAGAGGAATCTTTAAGTTCGTATCTGAGCGAAGAGAAAACCTAACAGCCGCCGGCCTAACGGCGGATTATAAACCGAAAAGGGGTGTGAGATGTCAAAAAAGGCTTTATATGCGGCGATGCTTGCGGTAATGATTTTTCTGCTTGCGGCGGGAGCGGGCTGTAAGAAAAAAGAGGAGCAGGCGGCATACCCGCAGGGAGGGTTTACCTCGCCCATAACGGGTGAGCATGAAATAAAGCTCCTTAAGGACGTGCTTAAGGAAGACCCGAAAAACCTCAATGCGCTGATAAAAATGGGAAACGCCTACATGGACTCAAAGAGGTTTAAGGAGGCTGTGGATGCTTACGGCAAGGCCCTTGAGATAGACCCTAAAAACATAGACGTCAGGGTTGACATGGGCACATGCCTGAGATATGCGGGCCTGCCCGACAGGGCCGTGGAGGAGTACAGGAAGGCGCTCGAGATAAATCCCGAGCACCTTTATGCGCATAAAAACCTTGGCATTGTCCTTGCCTACGACCTCGGCGACTCGGCAGGCGGGCTTAAGGAGTTTGAGGCCTATCTAAGGCTTGCCCCGAATGCGCCTGATGCCCTTGAGGTAAAAAAAGAGATAGAGAACCTCAAAGGTATCACCAAGCGGAAGTAGTGCCCCATTGGGTATGCGTTATAAATGTGGGGTAAAGCTGATTAAGGTTTTTAAAACCCTCTTTGGAAAAGAGGGGATAGGGGAGATTTTTTAATAAGAAGGCCGCGCCCCTTAGTCCTCTTTGGGTTTGGCCTTCATGAGCCTTTCGTATTTTTCGGCTCCCACGCACTCCTTTGCGGCAGGGCACCACAGGAGGCAGTTTGGCTTCATCTCCCTGCTGAGGGTCTTCCCGCAGGATTTGCATTCGATTTCAACCTCGTCGCTCCATATCTCGCATGCGCCCCGGCAGAAGACGCACATTATCTCCTCAGGATACGGATTCCGTATCTCCGTGCTTCCCGGACAGCTTTCCTTTAATATGCCCATGCATATATTTTAACAGACCGCAGGATTATGCGGTATGAGCCAAATCATAAAACCAGATGTCATGCCGAACCCGATGCCCTATATAGCGTTATTATGAATATTATGTTATTTTTTAGTATGTCTATCACCCGGAAGTTCGTCATCATAGGAGCTGTAATGCTTGCATTCTTTGCGGCCTACATCTATGCGGACTTCCGCTTTGCACACCACATGGTCGGCGCGGCAAGGCAGATAAACCTTGCAGGCTCGGAGAGGATGCGCATGATGAGCATAGCGTATTTGTTTCATGCAGCGATCGGGCTTAAGCCTGAAGAGGAGATGCCTTACACGGAAAGGGCCGAGGATGTGATGGCCGAGTATGAGGAAATACTCTACGGGCTCAGGGACGGAAGCGAAAAGCTCGGTTTTGACCCCATTCCCAGACATGCTCCGGAATCACTCCTTATGCTTAGTGAACTGACAGAGCTATGGGAGGGCACGCAGAAGCCTGCGCTTCAGAGTATTATGGCGCTGCCGGCTGAGAGGAAGGACGAGGCATGTCTCATATGCCATGTAGCCATCCGTGAAAACATGGGAAAGATAAACGAACTTGTCTCA
>JAUXOF010000009.1 GCA_030682405.1 Thermodesulfovibrionales bacterium | reverse complement strand
AAAGCGCAGACGGGTCGTTCCTTTTTCCGGCTCTTCGTGGAAGTGATTTGTAAGAATTTACCCGCTCTATTACGTGAAGACCCCTGTGGAAACCGCCTCTATAGCCTTTAAAAACGCGGCTACAACATTCGGGTCAAACTGCGCGCCCGAGCACTTTTTGAGCTCCTCTACGGCAAATTCCCTGCCCGGCGACGAACGGTACGGCCTGTCCGCGGTCATTGAATCAAAGGAATCGACAACGCAGAGTATCCTTGCAAGGAGAGGGATTTCATCTCCCCTGAGCCCGTCGGGGTATCCGCTTCCGTCCATCTTCTCGTGATGTCCCCTGATTATCGGGATTATATTCGCAAGCTGGGAGATAGGCTTGATTATCTCTGCGCCTTTGCCCGGGTGCATCTTTACGAGGTCGAATTCCGCATCCGTGAGCTTTTCGGGCTTGTCGAGCAGCGCATCGTATGTGCCGATTTTGCCTATGTCGTGCAGGAGGCTGGCAAGCCGTAACTTCTCCAGTTCCTCTTCCTTCAGTTCCATTTCCCTGCCAAGCATGAGGGCATATCCGGTCACGCGTTCGGAATGGCCCTTGGTCCACGGGGATTTGGCGTCCACGGCGTTGACGAGGGCCTTCAGTATGGAGATGAATATCTCCTTTATGTCCTCATAGAGCTTTGCGTTCTCAAGCGCGATTGCAATCTGTGCGGTCAGCTTCTCGCCGCTTGAGATATCGTCCTTGTCGAATGCGGCTACCCTTTTGCCGGCCATGATGATGCAGCCGAACCTCTTGCCCTTCGTATGAAGCGGCAGGGCGATAAGGGAGCCGAACCCCTCCCTTATCAGATTCATAATTACCGGTTCCGTATGCCGGTGAAGGGAGAGGTCCGGCACGGAGACGACCCTGCCGGTCCTCAGCACGGAATCCAGCAGGGATGATGCGCCGAAGGGTATTACCTCCGTCCCGTAGGCATAGCCCGCTTCCTTGTCATTTATCTGCACGGTAATCACCTTGTCTGCGGGGATTATCCTCTGGGTGTTTTTCGTGGCGACTTCAAGTATCTCTTTCCGGTTGAGGGAGGACAGTATCGCCCTGTCTATTTCATATGTGGTTCTTATGGTTTCCATCCTCCTTGCAAGGTCTGCGGCCATCTCTATGGATTCCTTGTAAAGCCTTGCGTTTTCCACCGCGATGGCGGTGTTTGAGGTTATGCCCTTCAGGATGTATTTGTCCTTTTCCGAGAACCTCTCCTGCCTTTCTGCCATAAGGGCGCCCATGACGCCCTCGCCGGTTATGAACGGCGAGATTATCACCGCCCTTAGGTTAAGGGTGTCGGCAAGCCTCTTGCCTATAAGCTCGCTTGACGCTGCGTCCTCGACACTGACGTCCTCCCCTCTTAGTATCATGTCCATGGCAGGCACTTCCCCCACCCTGAGCCTGAAGGTGCTTATGACGGGTATGAGGTATTCGGGCCACCCGTGAAATGCCGCCGCCCTGTAGTCGTCCTCCTCTTCGTGCCTCAGGAATGCGACCGTCCTTTCCGTGGATATGAGCTTCATGATTGTTTTTGAGACCTCCTCCAGTATCGCCCCTATGTCCATGAGCCTGCCTATGGTCGCCGTAAGCTCAAGCATGAAGTGGGATATCCGCGCCTCCTCCTTTATCCTCTCCTGCGCCTTTTTCAGCTTGGAGATGTCCTTGAACACATGGACAAAGGCAACAGGCTTCCCCTCCTCGTATATGGGGAAGGCGTCTGAGATGAACGTCCCGCCGGAAGGGGTTTTTATCTCGCCTGTCTTCTCCTCGGTATTGCCGCTTTCTATGGCTTTTTTGCAGGAGGGCAGTGGGCCGTCCATCTTGGGGAATATCTCCCAGTAGGGTTTCCCTATTATATCTTCAAACCCAAAGCCGGATACCTCCCTGTATGCCTTGTTTGCCTTAACTACTTTGTAATTGAGGTCGTGGATGAATATCGGGCTTGCGATGGAGTCGAAGGTCTCTTCCCACTCCGTCTTGCCCTTTATGATGGTAGAAAGGAGCATGGAATGTTCAAGGGCCGTTGTCACATGCACGCAGAGGGCATTTATTATCGCCGTCTCGCGGGGCAAAAACGCATCCGGCCTGTCGCTGTAGATGTTCAGGGCGCCTATTGTCTTGCCCTTTGAGATTAGCGGGAATGCGGCTGAAGACAGATACCCCCTTTTTACGGCCTCCTGCCTCCACGGTTCGTATTCAGGGTCTTCCCTGATATCGCTTATTACCTTTGCCTGTCCTGTCTTTATCGCCGTACCCGTGGGCCCGCTGCCAAGAGGCGAGCCGTTGCACAGCGCCTCTATCTTGGAGAGGTAGCCCTCTTCAAACCCCGTTGAAAACACCGGTTTTACCTTGCGGCCGGCTTCATCAAGAAGCCCCACCCATGCCATCTTGTATCCGAACTCCCTCAGTATGCAGTCGCATACCTTTTCAAAGATGTCTTTGGGGTTTTCCGCCTCTGTCCACTGCCTTGATACCATTTCGAGTATCTTGAGCGTTGCGACTTTTTCCTCAAGCTCGCTTTTTGCGTATGCGGCCTCGGAAATGTCCCTCGTTATTTCAACGGCCACCTCCCTGCCCTCAAGGGGGATGGCGTCAATCTGAATATGCCGGGTTTTGCCTCCTTCTGTGTAAAGGTGCGCGGCAGTCGAAGGCATGCCGGTCTTAAACGCCTCATTGACCGGGCACGGGTTGCAGGGCTTTTTTGCAGGAACGAGCGCATAGCAGGCCTTTCCCACCGCCTGAGACTTTGTAAGCCCCCGTGCGCTCAGAAACGAGTGGTTCGCCTCGACTATCTTATAGTCCTTGCCTATAAAGACGACCGGATCCGTTATGGAGTTGAAAAAAACCTTAAATATGGTATTGCGCATGTTCATTTTCAGATACCGCAAGCTTATTATTAGATATTTAGCACAACAAGCAGGGCTTTGCAACTAAAAAAATGTATGTCTCCTAAAAGCAACTTCGGGTTCCCGCAGCCAGCAAAAATCTCTTAACAGAAAGGAGGCGGCTGCTTAGGATAATGCAACCGGAGTCTTTCCTGCTTCTCTATGAGCCATAGGCAACGAAAGGAACTCCGCAAGTCAAAATTTAAGATGCGCCTCCCTCTCTTCACACCCCTGTCAAACTGCCAAAAGCCGTATTAACCACGGAAAGAAGAGAAAGGAGGTTCGCGGTCGGGCTTTCGGAGAAATACCAGCTTAAGACGCCTTTTGACGAAAAGGCATGGAAGCGCAAGGCAGAGGAAATACTTGAGAGAGAGTACGGGATAAAAAGAGACGGCGGGAATGGAAAATAAAAAGCCGCGCCTCCA
>JAUXOF010000060.1 GCA_030682405.1 Thermodesulfovibrionales bacterium | reverse complement strand
CAGATTTCAGGGAAGTGTAAAGGGGGATAGAACAGGAGCAACTTTCTTGGCAAATTCATTAACCACTCAGGCGGTTTTGTCGTGTTATAATTTTTCATGCCCGATGAAGAATTATCTTTGATAGACACCCACTGCCATCTTGAGATGGGGCAGTTCGACCCTGACCGCGGAGAGGTCATAAAAAGGGCCAAGGATGCGGGGCTTGAGGCTGTAATCACAATCGCATCCGACCTCCAAAGCAACCCGCTTGCCATAAAACTTGCCGAAGAACACGACTTTGTATACTGCTCCGCGGGGCTTCACCCCCATGATGCAAAGGACTTCAACGAGGACGTCTTCAATCGGCTTTCGGAATGGGCATCGCACAAAAAAGCCGTTGCAGTTGGAGAGACAGGGCTTGACTACCACTACATGCACTCGCCCAAAGAAAAGCAGCAGGAGGTCTTCAGAAGGCAGGCAGCCCTTGCCGTTAGAAAGGGCCTTCCGGTCATAGTCCACAGCAGGGAGGCCGAGGCCGACACCATGGCCATACTCAAGGAATCCGGGCTGACAAAGGGGGTGATGCATTGTTTTTCCGGCGGCATGAAGGCGGCGGAGGAGGCAATGTCAATGGGCTTTTATATATCATTTGCAGGGCCGGTCACATTCAAAAACGCAAAGGGGCTTAAGGAGATTGCCCTTGAGATACCGGACGATTATCTCCTGATAGAGACGGATGCGCCCTATCTTACGCCGGAGCCTCTGAGGGGAAAAAGAAACGAGCCTTCATATGTGATGCACATAGCAGGGGAATTGGCAAGGCTCAGGGGAGTAAGCGCAAGGGACATCGCCCGCATTACGACGCTCAATGCAAGGAGGCTCTTCGGCATAGGGGAAATGCCTGAGGAGGGCGAGATAGCCTACGGGATACGGGACAGCCTGTATCTGAACATCACCAACAGGTGCACGAACCGGTGCTCCTTCTGCATCAGTCTCCATTCGGACTACGTAAAGGGACACCGCCTGAGGCTTGCGGAGGAGCCATCCGTTAGAAAACTTAAGGCAGCCATCGGCGACCCGAAGAGATACAGGGAGGTTGTCTTCTGCGGGTACGGCGAGCCGCTTCTGAGGCTTGATGCGGTGAAGGAGACGGCCGCATGGATTAAAAAGACGGGGGGGAGGGTGAGGATAAACACCAACGGCCACGGGAACCTGATACACAAAAGAAACATACTCCCGGAGCTTAAGGGCATCGTGGATGCCATATCCGTAAGCCTTGATGCCCATGACGAGGAGACTTACAAGAGGCTGTGCAGGCCGGTGTTTGACCGCGCATTCGATGCGGTGGTGGAATTCATAAAGGATGCAAAGCAGTACATACCCGATGTCGAGGCAAGCGTTGTGGAAGGAGAAGGCGTTGACATAGGGAAGTGCAGGGAGATTACGGAGAAACTCGGGGTCAAGCTGAGGATTAGAAAACTCGATATCGTGGGGTAGCCAGCCCTGTCCCCACGCGGGTGAAAATCAAGAGAGATTACCGGCTTCCCTGCCTGCCGAGCGTCTCAAGCACATGGTCAAGAAGCACCTTGGGGCTGAAGGGTTTGGTTATGTATCTTTCCACCCCGCAGATGAGCCCCTGCTTTTCATCTTCCTCCTGCCCTTTGGCGGTAAGCATGAAGATGGGGATGGCCGCAAGGTCGGGGTCCGCCTTGAGCCTTCTGCAAACCTCTATGCCGCTTACCTCTGGCATCATCCAATCCAGTATTATGAGGTCAGGGGACTCTTTCCTTATGACATCTACGGCATTTACGCTTTCCCTGAGGGTGACGACCTTAATCCCCGCCCTTTTGAGCTTGTCCTCCACCATCATCAGTATGAACGGCTCATCGTCAATGATAATAACCTTGCTCACTCTTTCCTCCTTAATGGAATTTCCACGGTAACCGTGGTGCCCTCTCCGGCAGCGCTTTCTATATGCAAGTCCCCGCCGTGCATCTTTGCAATCTCCCTGCATAGGGAAAGCCCAAGCCCTGTCCCCTTGGTGGATAAGCCGTGTCTGCCCCTGTAGAACTTTTCGCCTAAATGCCCCATGTCCTCGTCGGGTATCCCCCATCCCTCGTCTCTTACCTGTATCCTGACCGCATCGCCGTGCCTTCCGACGTTCACCTCTACCGCGCACCCCCCGTCCGAGTATGTCAGCGAGTTGTCCACGAGATTCATGAGCATCTGCTTTATCTTGTCCTTGTCTCCCTTGTAGCCTTTTATTTCCTCCTCAAGCCTTGTGGAAAATTTCATTTCTTTTTTGAGTATAACAGGGTTGAACGCCTCCCTTATGTCCTCAAGCACGGCCTTAAAGTCAATCTCGCTTTCCCTGAAGACCTCCTTGCCGCTTTCTATCCTTGCGACATCAAGCAGTTCGGAGACCATATCGGAGAGCCTCCTGCCCTCAAGCAGTATGGTGTTGAGGTATTCCCTTTGCCGGTCCCGCCCGACCTCCCCATCCATAAGCATCTCGGCCATGCCCACAATTGCGGAAAGCGGGGTTCTGAACTCGTGGGACACCGCCCTGACAAATTCGGTTTTCATCGTGTCCATCTCTTTTTCCCTGCTCTTGTCCCTTAGGACGTAAACGACCCCCGCGACCTTTCCCTCCTTGTCCGTCACAGGCGCGCTGTTTATTTCTATGGGAAGCTTCCTCCCGCCCGCGGTGAAGAGTTCGGCCTCCCGCGCCGAGACCCTCTTTAAGACGGCCTCCTCAAGGCACTCGCCGAGCGCCCATCTGAGCTCGGTATTTTCGGGCGAGTAGCCGAAGATATCGCAGCACGGCCTCCCCACCGGTTCATCAAGGGCATAGGGAAGACCGGTCATGGCCTTGGCCGCCCTGTTCATAGAAACGACCCTGCCGTCCGTATCAACCGTCATTATGCCGTCGGCGATGCTCTGAAGTATGGCATCGGCCATTCCCTTTTCTATTATTACCTCCTCGTAGAGCCTTGCCCTTTCCATGGAGACCGCAAGGATATTCCCGGCGGTCTGAAGGAAAAAGATATCCTCCTCCGGCAGTATGGTGAACCCCCTGAAATAAAGCGTGAAGGCGCCGAGCGTTTTATTGCCCACGTACACCGGGATGGAGCACGCGGTGTTGTAGCCGCTCAGGTATTCCGAGAGATAGAATCTCGACTCCGTTACAAGCTCCGAAAAGACGATGGGCTTTCTCTTTTCCATGGAATATCTCTCTATCGAGCTTGTATCACGGGAATATACCATCCCCCCTTTTGCCCCGGCCTCCTGAGAGGCGCTGCTTAAGAGGAGATTCCCTGTCTCATCCGCCTGAAGAAGCCACACAAAATCGGCCTTGCTCGTATCCTTTATGGCCGAGACCGCGGAATCAAGCACGGTATTTATATCCAGCGTGTCTGAAAGCAGCGAGGCAAACATGAGGAGGTTTTGCTGTTCGGCGGCCCTGCGCTTCCTCTGGTGCTCGTAAAGCTCGCGCATCTTTTCATAAAGCCTGATGTTCTCAAACGCCATGCCCGCCATCTCGCCTACGGAATCAAGTATCCTCTCGTCCTCAGGCGTGAATATGCGCGGGCTGAAGCTGAATATATAAAAGACGCCCATAAGCTTTTCCTTGCCCTTCACCGGGATGGCGGCCAGCCCCCTGATGCCAGAATGCCTCAGTATGGACTTCTCCACCCTCTCATCCTTCAGTATATCGGGCGAGACTATGCTCTGGCCCGTGACCGCAACCCTGCCCGGGATGTCCTCTCCCACCCTGACCCTCGCTACGCCCCGCATGAAATCCTCCGAGGCGCCCTTCTGATACCTGCATATCAGCTCCCTGCCTGCCTCGTCGAGGAAGTATATTCCGCCTCCGTCCATGCGGAGCATGTCAATCACCTTTTCAAGGACATTGTTGAATATGTCCTCCGCCCTCAGGGAATGGCTCAGCATCCTTGAGATGCTGTTTAAGGTTACAAGCTCTTTGTTCCTCTGGGCTATCTCGTCCTCGAAGCTCTTCTTTTCGGTTATGTCCCTTATAAGTTCGACGACATTTATAATCTCGCTGCCGCTGCTTTTTACCGGGAAGGCTGTTATCTCGTGGAACACCTTAACATTTCCTGCCTCTACATGCTCATGAACGGTTTTATAACTCCGGCCGGTCTCAAACACCACCTTTACGGGACAGTCCATGCCCCGTATAAAGCAGCTCTCCGGTAGCTTATGGAATATCTCGTGGCAGAACCTCCCGGTAATATCCTCCCCGGCCGTGGCTATGGCCGCCCTGTTGGCCTTTATTATCCTCATGTCCCTGTTGATGACAACGAGCACGTCCACGAGGCTGTCCATGATTGCCTCGCTGTGGTCTTTCTCCTCCTTGAGGGCGTCCCTAAGGGCAACCTCCGCCCTGAAGTCCTTGATTATCCCTATCTTTGCGACCACCTCCCCGTTCTCCACCACAGGGGCGCCGCTTATCAGCACAGGAATGAGACCCTCGTTTTTGGAGATTATGGATATGCCGTAGCTCGAAGAAATCCCCTCGTCTCTTTTTGAAAGCTGGGTCCTCATAACCTTTTCGTTTTCTTCGTCGAGGAAATCGAATATAGAGGCGCCTATGACTTCATCTATGGTGTAGCCCAAAAGCCTCGTGAAAGCGGGGTTTATGTCGGTTATTATATTATCCATATCCACGACCCAGAGCGGGTCCAGCATGGAATTGACATAGATGTCCTTTCTCATGAGCGCATTAGTCTTTTCCTTAAGGCCGGCGGCCATGTCGTTGAACGCCTTTGTCACCGCCCCCAGTTCGTCGTCGGATTTGACATCGAGCCTCATATCGAGGACGCCTTCTTCAATGGCCTTTGCCCCCCTGTAAAGCTCTCTTACCGGCATGAGGAACCTGCGGGAAAGAAAAAGGGAGGCTATGAAGGAGAGGATGAATATGTAAAAAACGAGCGAAACAAAGGTGTCTATCACCTGAGTTTCAAAGCCGTCGTGGATGGCCTTTTGCTCGGGCAGAAGGAACGCAACCCTCTCGATGTCCTGTATCATGCTGACCGAATCGTAATAGAGGATAAGGGAGAGGGGCGCTATGACCGCAAGCGCAAACACGAGGAACACCACAAGGAGCTTATATGCCAGCCTGTTTTTAAACATTGATTACGTTCAGTATAAGGAAAACCATTGTCACAATTATGCCCCATGAGAGGAAGACAACCAGCAGGGGACTTGCGCCCTTGTCGGTTATTGAATCCACATCTATGGAAAGCCCTATGGCGGCAAGCGCCGTGGCGAGGGAGAACCTGCCGACAGGCTCAACTGCCCCCCTGATGCCGGCAACCGTTTCCGAAAAATTCACCGCAGCCGCGAGCACGAAAAACAATACCATAAACCACGGGATATAGAACCTCTTTTTCCGCCTCCCCATAAAAAAGAGGACCCCGCAGGCAAGAAATATGAGAAAAGATATTCTGAGGAGCTTCAGCTTTACCGCAAGCGAAAGGACCTCAGGGCCGAGGGCTGCTGCTGCGACCTTTACCTGACCGAACATGGGCAGCGTCGTGCCGGAAAGGATTGCGAATTTCAGCGGCGAAATACCCGTCATCTGGGGAAGAAACTTGTAAATGAGCATGCCGGTAAGCCCGACCGTAAGTATGGATATGAGGGCTATGGATGTATCCTCTTTTTTGGAATCAAGAAGCGGCGCCACTACGACAATGGCCGATGCCCCGCATATGGACATCCCCGAGCCCAAGAGCACCGATAGCGTCCTGTCAAGGCCGAAGGCCCTTGATACGAAATAGGTGGTGAAGAAGGCAACGATGAAAACACCGGCCACTATCGGCCAGAACTTCATCTCCGCACCGCCGAATTCAAGCTGCAGCCCGTAAATGCCTATGCCTATCGGCAGGAAAAACCTGAGGGCCGCATTTATGCCGTCCAAAAACACCTCCTTTTCACCGAGCAGGCTTGAGACAAGCATCCCGAATACTATGGATATGACCAGAAGGTCAAAAGACTGGTGCAGGGAGGACGTCAGAAAGGATATTATCGCTACAAGAAGCGTTACCGTCAGACCCGGAAATATGCCTTTCAGTTTTCCCATAGGATTATGCCTATTATAGCCTATTTTTTCGGCTTTTTATAAACCCGGGCGCATCGGCCCCGGATATTTCCCCGGCGCTTCCATCTTTAAGTGACTTCCATTTAAACACGCCCGCGCCGAGCTCATCGTCGCCGATTATGAAGGCATAGGCCGCCCCGAGCCTGTCGGCCCTCCTCATCTGGCTCTTAAGCGACGCACCCCCATAGCCGAGCTCAACCCATGCCCCTTCCGCCCTGAGCCTCCCGGCCAGCCTGACGGCCTCCCTGTTTGCGGCAGGGCCTATCGCTGCTATGAAGACATCCGGCAGGGGAATGTCTAACTCCCTTTCCTTCAGAAGATAAATCAACCTCTCCACGCCTATTGCAAATCCTATGGCCGGAGTGGCCGGCCCTCCGAACTCCTCCACAAGCCCGTCGTATCTGCCTCCTGCGGCAACCGCGCTCTGGCTTCCGAGCCGGTCGCTCGTCACCTCAAAGGTCGTCCGGCTGTAGTAGTCAAGCCCCCTGACCATCTCCGGGTTAAGCTCATAACGGATGCCGAGCATATCGAGGAGGGACTTAAGCTCCCTGAAGTGCTCCCTGCATTCGGGGCATAAGGAGTCCGTAACGAGGGGCGCTCCCTTGCGCAACTCCCGGCATTTGTCCACCTTGCAGTCCAGTATGCGGAGGGGGTTTAGCTCATATCTTCTTTGGCAGTCCGGGCAGAGGGAGCCGAGACCGGGAGCAAAGGCGCCCCTCAGCGCCTCCCTGTAGGCGGGCCTGCAGTTTTTGCACCCGATGGAGTTTAACTCTACCCTGAAACCCTCAAGCCCTATCCCCTTAAGGAACATCACCAGCATGGAGATCACCTCGGCATCCATCTTCGGCTCCTCAACGCCGAACGCCTCAGCGCCTATCTGATAGAACTGCCTTTGACGGCCTTTCTGCGGCCTTTCGTACCTGAACATCGGGCCGGAATAAAAGAACTTCTGGGGGGCCGGGAGGTTGTAGAGGTGTTTTTCCACATAGCACCTGACCACGGATGCCGTGCCCTCGGGCCGGAGCGTTATGCTCCTTCCGGCCCTGTCAAGGAAGGTGTACATCTCCTTTTCCACTATGTCCGAGGTCTCGCCGATGCTCCTTGTGAAGACGTCCGTGAACTCTATTACGGGTATCCTGAGTTCCTTGAAGCCGTAGAGGGAGAATGCCTCTCTCATGGCGGCCTCCATCTCCTGAAGCAAATAAGTGTCCGGAGGCAGGATGTCCTCCACCCCCTTTACTCCGGGATATCTTGCGGGGCTCAAATGCCCTCCGACTCCTCTCTCTCCTTGTCGAAATCAAGCATCCTCAGGTGGGACTCTATGAGCCTTTTCACCTCCTCCTTGAAGTGTCGCCTTATGCCCTTGAGGTCAGTGATGTCCTCGTGTATCTTAATGACCTTTTCCTGCGCATCCTTCATCAGGGAGTCGGCCTTCAGCTCCGCCTCCCTTATCAGGAGTTCGGCCTCCTTCCTTGAGTTCGTCTTGTACTCCTCGACCATCAGTTGGGCGGTCATGAGGGTCTCGCGGAGCGTGCCCTCCATGTCTCTGTACTCCCCTACCTGTGTTTCAGTCCTTGCAATGGATTCCTTCAGTGAGGCGTTCTCCCTCATGAGGTCCTCCATCTCGTCCCTTATCACCTCAAGAAAAGCGAGCACCTCCTCCACGTCGAAACCCCTGAACTTCATCGGAAAATGTTTCTGCTGAATGTCTAAAGGCGTTATCCTCATCTAAATGCCCCCTCCTTTAATCCTGACAGCGAGTTCTGATAGAGACGCCACTATGAAATATTTCAAAAACATTATGCCGAGAATCACCACCACCGGCGAGATGTCTATGCCCATCCCGAACCCTATGACCTTCCTCACCGGCCTTAGAACAGGGTCGGTAACGGCATGAAGGAACCTTACTATCGGGTTATAGGGGTCCGGGTTGACCCAGCTTATTAACGCCCTTATGATGATAATCCACATGTAAGCCTCAAGGGCTATGTCAAGTACCTTTGCTATGCCGAGCAGTAGATTCCCTAATATGAACATCCTGCCTCCACTGTCATTTCGCCAGTTCCCTTGCTCTTTTTTCCGCCGCTTCCATGGCCTCGGCCACGATTGCCCCAAGCCCCTTTTCGTTAAACACCTTCAAGCCCTCTGCGGTTGTCCCGCCGGGGGACGTAACCATCTCCCTCAGCCTCCGGGGCGGCATCCCGCCGTCTATGAGAGCCGCGGTCCCCAAAAGGGTCTGGGAGGCAAGACTAAAGGCGTCATCCTCTCTGAGTCCAAGCCTAACACCGGCCTCAATCATAGCCTCCAGAAAAAGGGCGATAAAAGCAGGGCCGCTCCCTGAAAGAGCCGTAACCGCATCTATCTGCCTTTCTGGCAGGGTCAGGACTTTCCCCACGGACATGAATATGTCCCTTATAATACCTATGTCTTTGTCTGAAAAACACTCACAGAGCGAGATTACGGACATCCCCTCGCCTGCAAGGGCGCACACATTAGGCATGACGCGCACTATCTTTTTGGTGCTAAGCCTTGACTGAAGGAAAGAAAGGGTTATGCCCGCGGCTATGGAGACGACTGCCTTATCCTCAGTGACATAATCTTTTATCTCATCAAGCACTGCGGCCATCTGCTGGGGCTTTACGGCAAGTATTATTATCCTGCATGACTTTACCGTATCAAGATTGCTTGCGGATGTTTTTACCCCGTAAGTTTTCTTAAGATAATCCCGCCTTTCCTCCCTCGGCTCGGATACCATTATATCCCTCATGCCGTGAGAGACCATCCCTTTTATCAGGGCTTCCGCCATGTTCCCCCCGCCTATAAAGCCGGTCATTTTAATTTCCCTATTGCAATCATCTATTTTTCTTCCATTATTTCATGGAGATGCTTATCAATTCTGTCCCTATTTGTCGCCAGCGAAGAGAATTGTTTGTCGCAAACATCACTGAATCGTGCCAAGACCTTGCGATTAATAGATTCCTGATCTTCAAATATGGCCATTGACCTGAACGGCTCATTGAATTTCTCAAATTGCAGACAAGTAATGGTTGCGTCACGACACTGAGCATCACTTGGGACACCGAATACGAGAAGTGGGCGTTTCATGCCGTTGATTCTGAAATCAACAATATATTTACCATCGGGGTCGTGGTGCTTATCATAATAATTAAAGATGCGCCTTTCAGAAGGCACTTTGTCTTCGATGAAAGCTTTGAAATCTTCCATAAAAGTTGATCTGACGCGTTCTCTTGTCAGGTAATTAATATCAGTTATTTTTATCAACCCCTGTAAATAGCTGTACAATGCGTCGCCAAAGTGATTGTCCAGTATTTCCGCTATTAGTTCTCCTTCCTGATTTTTTATGCCATAACTCAAAAGAACATTGTCGATAATCTTCTTTCTTGTTCCCTTGTCAATATCAATATCATCGTAACTCACATGCATAAATGTATGTCCTTCATCGGTGAAAAGCCATTTTCCTTCCACGCCTTTCAGCAAAACCACGAGATGGTCCCCGTCATCAAACATAAAAGGGTTAAATACAATAAACCTATTTAATCCTTCTTGCTCAATAGTGATTTCGTCACATATTTTTTTCTTAAAATCTTTTTCTATGTGCTCGATATTCATAGCGTTTCACCTCCTTTAAATAAAGAGAACTGTCCCTCATCTTCTCTCTTGAAATTACATTCTAACAGGAATTGGTTAAGCGCCGAATGAAAATCCGAATAGTGTGGAGTTACCTCGGCATAGCCATCGATATTATAGCCGCTTTCCTGATACCGTTGTGTTGCCTTGTGGATATGGAAATGAGGCCAGAAAGTATGGCCGGGCAATTTATTTTCCTTTTCCCATTTATTTGTATGCCTTGAAGGGTGCTTCCCATTTACCCTTAATAAGTTATATTCAACATTTGAGTCTTTTTCCCTTAAAGTAAGGATGATAGAAAAATCCAATATATTGAGTTTATTTTGTCTAATGATGACCCGGAAAAGATTTTTTTCCCGACCCTCAATTTCAAGCTCTTTTTCTCTATGCTGATATTGTGATTTGTCTTTTAATCCAAGTCCGGAGTACCAGTTATTAGGCACTACCTTTGGTTCGGAGATGTAGGCTGCAATTTCTTGGTCGGTTAAAATACGCACTTAATTTTTATTCTCCAATATTTGCCTTTATTCTCTCCCCAAAAATCGCCGTCCCCACCCTTACCATAGTCGCGCCCTCTTCAACAGCGACCTCAAAGTCGCCGGTCATGCCCATTGAAAGCTCTCTGAGGCCGTATCCATCGGCCAGTTCTTTAAGCTCCTTATAATACGGCCTTGAGGCCTCCGGGTCATCCGAATAAGGGGGAATCGTCATCAGCCCCTCGACACTGATGTTTTCCATCTTAGCCGCTGCCTTAATAAGGCTTCCGATTTCATCTTTTCCTATGCCGTGCTTGCTCCGCTCTCCCGAAAGGTTTACCTCCATCAAAACCCTCTGCACCTTCCCTTTGCCCGAAGCGTGCCTGTTTATGAGGGAGGCAAGCTCCACGGAATCGAGCGAGTGGATAAGCTCGAAAAGCCCGACCGCAGCCCCGGCCTTGTTTTTCTGTAGATGCCCTATCATATGCCACCTTATGCCTGAGGATGCGGTTTCAAGCTCCGCCGCTTTTTTAACGGCCTCCTGCACCCTGCTTTCCCCGAATACCCTCAGTCCTGCCTCGGCGGCCTCTCTCATGAGTTCAACGCTTACCCCTTTTGAGACCGCAATGAGCAGGACGTCCCCGGGATTTCTGCCCGCGCGCATGGCGGCATGAGAGAGCCTTTTATAAATGCCGCTTATGTTTTCGATAAGCCCAGCCTTAACCAAAATACTAATATAGTAGTATCTTATCCGGGTAAAATTCAATGCCCGCCCCGGAGGTTGCCTTAAGGCCCGCCGAATAGATAAAATATACCGATGAAAAAACTTCTTCTCGCCTCCGTCTCCTCGGCGCTGATTGCAGCCGCGGCATTCTTTCTGACGGACACAGGCATCATGGACCGCATGAGTTCCGGGCGTGCGCGGGCCGAGGAGTCCGCCCTGATAGAGATGGCAGGGGTCATAGGACAGGGGGAAACCCTGTCCGGGATATTCAAGAGGCGCGGGCTGGACATGAAAGAGCTTGTCTCTTTAACCGATGCCTGTAGGGGACTGGATATAATGCGGAGGCTTATCCCTGGCCGGCCCTATAGCCTCTGCGTGGACAGCGCAAACCGTATTCAGTCGTTCTGGTACTCCATAAACGACGATTCCGGGCTCACCGTCACAAAGACCGAAAACGGCTTCAAGGCCGAGAAAACCAACATCGTCTACGACATGAGGACAGGCAATGTATCCGGCACAATAAAGGACAACCTCGTTTCCGCCATGGATAACCTTGCCCTTGCGCTTGAGCTTTCCGACATATTCGCATGGGACATAGACTTCACGACCGACCTCAGGGAAGGCGACACATTCAAGGCGTTTGTCGAGGAGCTCTGGCTCGACGGGGAGTTCAGGAAATACGGCAGGATACTTTCCGCGGAATTCAGAAACAACGGGCAGGCATACCATGCCTACAGGTTCCAACACAACGGGGATGCGGACTATTACGACGAAGGCGGAAACTCATTAAGAAGGGCGTTTCTCAAGTCGCCATTAAGCTACAGGAGCATAAGCTCGGGGTTTACAAACAAGAGGTTCCACCCCATCTTGAGGATATTCAGGCCGCACCTCGGCGTTGACTACTCCGCGCCTGCGGGGACTCCGGTCTCCTCGGTCGGCGACGGCAGGGTGGAGTTTTCCGGCTATAAGGGACAGAACGGCAGGATGGTGGCACTGAGGCACAGCGGCGGATATGTGACATACTACGGGCACCTGTCCCGTATTGCAGAAGGAGTGCGCAGGGGATCCAAGGTCAGGCAGGGACAGGTCATAGGCTATGTGGGCACGTCCGGGCTTTCTACAGGGCCGCATCTGGACTACAGGATAAAGCTTAACGGCAGGTTCGTAAACCCGCTGAGGCTCAAGATGCCCCGCGGCAGGAGCGTGCCCAAGCCCCTCATGGCCGAGTTTGAGAAACTGAAATCCGTGATGGACGAGGCCCTCGCATCCATTGCGCCTGCGGCCATCGCGATGGGGCCTCTAACGCCTCCCCGATAGGCCTGTTTCCGCTCTACGAGCCTTCGGCAAACCCCTTCGGGCCTTACGGCTCAGGCGCATCATCCCTCCCCCTTTTTGTTATACTAAACCCATACTTATATGGAGGGTTATGTCCGGGCGGATTATAGGGATTCTTAAAGAAGCGGAGGGCTTTGTTTCGGGCGCAAAGATAAGCGGCGAACTGGGGCTGACGAGGGCTGCCGTCTGGAAGAGAATCCGCAGCCTAAGGGAAAAAGGCTTCATCATCGAGGCCTCATCAGGCAAGGGCTACAGGCTTTTGAGCGCCCCTGAGTTTTCAGTGGAGGAGCTTCAAGCGCTCCTCAAAGGCCGCTTCGGAAAAGAGATAATCTTCCTTAAAAAGACCGCCTCCACAAACGACCTTGCAATGGAACTGGCCCAGAACCACGCCCCAGAGGGAACGGTTGTCATAGCCGACAGCCAGACAAATGGCAGGGGAAGGCTCGGAAGGAGATGGTCATCCCCTCAGGGAGTAAACATATACATGAGCGTAATCCTGAGGCCGGAAATAGCCCCAAAGGACGCCACGCTCCTTACAATCATGAGCGCAGTCTCAGTAGCAGAAGCGGTGAAGAAGACCACAGGGCTTGATGTGACCATAAAGTGGCCCAACGACCTCATCGTCTCAGGCAGAAAACTCGGAGGCATACTCCTTGAGATGCGCTCGGAGCCGGACAGAATACTCTTTGCAGTCGTCGGCGTGGGAATAAACGTAAATATCAGGTCTTCGGCCTTTCCTCCTGATATAAGGGACATTGCAACCTCGGTTCTTGAGGAGACGGGAGACCAGGCTAAAAGGACGACGATTGCGGCGGAAATACTAACCGGCATGGAGAATAACCTGAACCTGCTTAAACAAGGCAAGATTTCTCTTCTTCTTCAGATGTGGCGCGGGCTTTCATCAACATTAGGCCGTGATGTCATCGTCACCACAGGTGATATTACCATCAGGGGAACTGCAGAGGACATAGACAGGGAGGGGAGGCTCATTTTAAGCACAGCGGATGGCCCTCTTAAGATAAGCGCAGGGGATTTGACAGTGCTCAGGTGACAGAATGCTTCTAACAATAGACATAGGCAACTCCTCTATAAATATGGGGTTTTTTATCGGGGAGGAGCTCATTGTCCATAAAATGGACGTATATCCCTTAAAGTTGCCCTTGGAATATGCAGGCATTTTCAGGCAGGTTCTGAAAGAAAATAATGTGGAAAAAACCCCTGAAGCCTGTATAATATCAACTGTGGTTCCGGGACACACTGCCGCCCTTATGGAGGCATGCAGGCAGGTGTGCAAAATGGAGCCCCTGATTGTAAGTTCTGCCTTATCAGGGAGGCTTAAATTCGGCGTTAGTGAGCCGGACAAACTTGGGGCGGACAGGATAGCGGCTGCTGCGGCTGCTATAGAGATTTACGGCGCGCCTGTGGCTGTTGTTGATTTCGGTACGGCCACTACGGTTAATTTTATAGGCTTGGGGAATATTTTCAAGGGAGGGGCGATATTGCCGGGTGTCGGGCTTATGAGGGACTGTCTTTACGAGCATACGGCAGGGCTGCCTGAAATCCCCCTCAGGGGGCCGTCCTCTGTGCTCGGCACGGATACGTCCGGCTCCATGCTTTCAGGCATCGTATACGGGACTGCCGGAGCCGTAGAGAGGATTATATCCGAGACCGAGGAGATGGAGGCTGAGACATACAAGGTTGTGCTTACCGGCGGCAATTGCGGCCTTATAGCGCCCTATCTGAGAAGGTTCGATTTCATCGAGCCCCATCTTGTCCTCAAGGGCCTGAGGTCTATATGCAGGGAAACCAGCGATGCATGAGCTGAGAAAAGACCCGCTGTTAAACAGGTGGGTGGCGATACTTGATTACTCCTTAAAGCCCGAGGACTATGCGAGAAAGATGACGCGCCGGGCCGAGGAAAAGGCGTCCTGCGTTTTCTGCGCCGGCAGGGAGGCTGAAACACCTCCGGAGATTGCGGCCATAAGGGCCAACGGCACCGAGCCCAATACGCCGGGCTGGGCCGCAAGGGTGATACCGAACCCCAAGCCGATTCTCCATATAGAGGGCGACCTTGACAGAAGGGGCGTGGGCATGTATGACAGGATGAACAGCGTGGGCGCAAACGAGATATTAATAGAGACCCCGGAACACGGACTAAGGGCCGAGGACATGGGCAGCGAGCAGGTGAAGAAGGTATTTTCCCTTTATAAGGAAAGGATGGCGGACCTTGAAAAAGACGCGCGCATGAGATACATCTTCATCTGCAAGAACTCAGGCCGGGGCGCCGGGGCGATGTACTCCCATTCCCATTCCGAGATTACCGCAACCCCTGTAATCCCAAAGCTTCTGAAGGAGGAGCTTGACAGCGCAAAGCATTATTACGCCTATAAGGAGCGGTGCATATTCTGCGACATAATGACCGAGGAGCAGAGAGCAGGCGCAAGGGTGATAGCCGACAGCGGCCATTTCATAGCCTTCTGCCCCTATGCCCCGAAGTTCCCGTTCGACTTCTGGGTGATGCCGAAAAGGCATAGCTGTGCGTTTCAGGATATGAGCGGCGATGAGTTGGACGACCTCAGCGTGCTGATGACCTCGCTGCTTAAGAAGCTCAGGGGGGTGTTGGATGAGCCGGCCTTTCATTACGTTGTGCACACCGCGCCCAACAGGATTCCCAGAAGGGACCACTGGCATACGCTCGGGGACGATTTCCACTGGCACATAGAGGTTACGCCGAGGCTTGTAAGGTCATCGGGCTTTGAGTGGGGTTCGGACTTCTACGTCCTGACTACAACGCCGGAGGACGCGGCAAAATACTTGAAGGAGGCTTGATATGGAAATTAAAAGGATTCTTTACCCGACCGATTTCTCGGAGGGCTCTCTGGTGGCTGTGCCTTTGCTGGCCGACCTCGTGAAAAAGTACGGGGCAAAACTTTATATCCTCCACGTGATTTACGACATCGCCACGGCCTCGGGCTGGTATGTCCCTCATACCAGCATGGATGAGGTCTATAAGGACATGGAGATTGCCGCGGGCAAGGAGCTTCAGAAGTGCTGCGTGGAGGAACTGAGGGGACATAAGGACATCGAGCGCGTTACAGTAAAGGGCATACCTCACGAGGAGATTGTCAAATTTATCGTGGGAAACGGCATTGACCTCCTTGTGATGGGCACTCACGGCAGAAAGGGGCTTGACAGGGTGCTCTTCGGGAGCACGGCCTCAAAGGCCGTAAGAAACGCTCCGTGCCCGGTGCTTACGGTGAGGGTGCCTTCCGCAAAGTGAGCGCTGTTTCCATGAAGAGGGTGTATGTCTCCGAAAATGCCTTCATAGACCTGCTCTTGAGCTCGGCTGAGGTCTATAAGAGGGAGTGCCTCGGCTATCTTCTCGGCTACAGGCTCGAGGACAGGTTCATAGTGGAGCATGCCTTTAGTTTCCAGACGGCAAGCAGGAGGCACAAGGGGGTCATATACCACCACAAAAACCACAGGAAGATAGAGCCTATCCTTGATAAGTTCGACAAGCTTGAAATCGTGGGGGATTTTCATTCTCACACCCAGTTCGGAGATACAAAGGGCCTGTCCATCCCGAGCGAAGAGGACATAAAGGGGATGAAGGCCGAAAACATATACCTCATAATCGCCATAAACAACAACGAAAAGACGATGATTTGGGGGGAAAACAGGGACGGAACGGTCTCAGGCAGCGTGGGGAGGTTTTTCTTCAAGATTTCGGCTTATTTCCTTAACGGCAGCCTCAGCGCCAGAAAGGCGCGTATACACTGCCCGTTCCCGCCCGGGTTCTGAGAGGCACGGTGCCCCTTTACCGTCCGCTTGAGCAATGGGCCGGGGCGCTGAATTTATGAAGCCCATCCGTACAAAAGCCCTTGTCATAGGCGGAGGGCCTTCAGGCTCCACCGCAGCAAGGCATCTGGCAGGAAGCGGCATAGACACAATCCTCATAGAGAAAAACCCCTCGTTCGTAAAGCCCTGCGGAGGGGTAATGCCCTCAAGCGCATTTAATGAACTCGACCTGCCCAGGCATCTGATTAAAAGGGAGGTCAGAAAAATCAGGGTTGTCTCTCCAAAGGGCAAAGAGGCGGAGCTTGAGCTTGAGGGCGGCTTCATGGCCATGGTGGAGCGCGGGGGGTTCGACTCCTGCCTGAGGGAAGAGGCAAAAAAGGCGGGCGCAGAGGTCATTGAGGCGGAGTTCAAGGGATTTGCCGAGACAGGGGATGAGGTTGTCTCCGAGGTTGTGATAAACGGTTTCTTACGGACGATAACTTCGGATTATGTTATCGCCGCAGACGGGGCAGGCTCAAAGTCCCTTGCATCCTTGGGGCTTAAACCCCCTGCCTCCATCTTTACGCTCTCAAAAATCCTTCCGGGCGAGCAGGACGCATGCGAGTTCTGGTTCGGGCAGTCCCATGCGCCTAAGTTTTATTCATGGGTCTTTCCCGCAGCCGGAGGAATATCCATAGGCACGGGAAGCGTCAGGCCGGAAAACCTCAGGGGCCTTCTTGAAAATTTCCTCTCAAGAAGGGGTTACGAACCCGGCCACCAGGGTTCAGTCGCCGCCCCCTTACGGGGGTGGAGGATGCCGCTATGGGGAGGCGGGCTTTTTAACAGAGGAAGGATACTCTTTGCAGGTGATGCGGCAGGGCAGGTGATGCCCTTTACTTTTGAAGGCATTTATTATGCGATGAAGGCGGGAAGTTTTGCAGCAGAGGCCGTGGCCTCAGGAAGGCCGGACGCATATAAAAAGTTCTGGAGGAAGAGGTTCTATGCAAGGTTTCTCTTCATGAAAAAGCTCTGGTCGCTTTTTGGCAATAGCGAAGGGCTGATAGAGAAGTTCATCTCGATGCACCGGAATCCCTCTGTAAAAGAGGCATCCATGAGGCTCTGGCTTAACAAGGAGATGGACGGAAAGGCACTGCTTTCATACATGAACATCTTCAGGGAGTTTTTAAGCTGACGACCGGGGAGACGAAGATGCCTGCGGGGAGACGAATATGCCCGATGGATAAATATTTTATCAGGTAAAATGGCGATGCTTGCAGGCTTAAGGACGAGATACGGTCTATGGTGACATTCATATACCACGACCTTGCAAGCCGCACTCCTCCGAGGGAGGGGATATTTTCGGATTATCATCTTATCCTCTGCCGTAATGTCCTCATATACTTCGAGCGGGAACTCAACGAAAGGGTTTTGAAATACCTCTCCGGTTGCCTTTCCAAAAACGGCTGCCTTGTGCTCGGAGAGGCCGAGACCATACCCCAGCGTCTCATGAACGGGCTTGAACTCGTTATGCCGGGCATGAAGGTCTTCAGGAAAAGAGGGTGAAGAGACCTGTGGATGAATCTATTCGCGGGCGGTTGCAGCAAAAAATCTCCTGACAGGAAGGAGGCGGCTTAGTATAATGTAACCTGTCTGCGTGCATCGCACAGGCAGGCCGGAGTCCTTCCTACTTCAACGAAAAGAAGGGACAACATCCAAACGCTCGTAAGAAGGAATTATCAAATGGATTGGGATAAATTAAAAAAATTCAAGAACCAATTTCATCTTGTGAGAAGTGCGGTTGAAGCTATGCCCAAGAAAGACATTGGCTTTAGTTTCAATTTCGAAATTAATAAGGGCGCGAATATAAATTTGCGGCTTCCCCCGAAACACGAAATTGCACGTTTTGCTACAGTCATTAAACCATTAGCTGATCCAGGAAGCAGATTGAATTATAAAGATATTGCTACTCTCTTACTCGAAAATGGTTTCATTCCTTCATCGGATAAGGAACTTTTCGATAAAGAAGTTCAATTGTTAGAAACGGGGCCAATACTATTAGAGCTCAAGAAAACTGGCGAACGATTACGTGGACTGGACTTTTACCTTATTTACTCTAAGGGTGAGTTTTTTGACGAGAAAGAAATTGAAGCTAATAGAATTAAAGACCTTCACGGATATCTTATAATTCCTCAATATATGATATATGCATTTTATTCATACTGCTTTGATGTCTACAAGTTATGTGAGTATTTATACAACATTATAAGAGAAGCTGAAAAAACGAAGCACATTCCAGAGCCCAACAATGTCAAATCTCATCAGTGCATATATTGCTTAACTAAAACTGGAAGCTTTAAATCTGAAGAACATGTTTATCCCGAGTCTTTGGGAAATACTGAAGTAATCCTTCCGCCAGGTCAAGTATGTGATAATTGTAACAATGGTGTCCTTTCAGAATTAGACCAGCAGTTAGTAGAACACGACATTATATCTTTCTTAAGGACATTGGTTCTACCTTACAATCCTAAGACGGGTAAATTTCTGACAGCACGGTATCAGAACATGGCTATTGAGAAAATTAGTCCAAGGGAAATAATAATCAAGCAGAATAATCCTAAGTTTGGACTCAACATGGAAGAAACCGGTGAACATGTTAGAGGCACATTATCTATGCAAGGCAGAAAGAAATTCGACCCTAAGCTTCTGGGGCGGTCTCTTTATAAAATTGCACTAGGAATAATCTGCATACGCAATGGTCTGCCTATGGCGTTAGATTGCAGATACGATACCGCACGAGATTTCATTCTTGGCAAACGTTCTTTTCCAAACAATCTTTTTATTAGCAAGCAATGCACTCCCTGCGGTCATATAGAAGGAACTCATTTTATATTAAATCCGGGCACGCCTTTTATAATGAATATTTTCGGCGTAGCTTTTCTCTTTAATCTTGAGCCGGAGCCTTTAATGAAGATAGATAACGAGCTTGATAAGGAGAACTTTCAACGTTTCTCGCTCTCAGGTCATGGATGATGTCCCTGTAAGTTGTTGAAGTAGGAAGCGACCCCCGATTAAAATGATTCGCTGAAAACAAATCAAAAGGAGGTCGCTTTCTATGGGGAAAAGATACCGCAAAATGGAGAGAAAAGTAAACGGCAGGATCAGGGAGATGAGGGACGGCGGGGTGTCCTTGACGAAAACAATTCTGAAAGGCTTTAATAACAGGATGAGGAAATTACGCTTACTGGCCTATGCCGCGCTTATCCTCCACATTGTTGTCTTTGCCGGGTGCGCTAAGAAAGGCGTGAAACCCGTCAGTTTCGACCCGGAGGCGGCGTACACGAAGGCGAACGATTTCATGGAGAAGAAAAAATTTGAAGAGGCAAGGAAGCTCCTGAACGAGGTCAAAGGCAAGGATGCAATGGGGGTCTACGGCCCGCTTGCCGCACTCAGGATAGGGGATTCGTATCTTAAGGAGGAGGAGTCCGACCTTGCGGTTGAAGAGTTCAGGGCCTTTCTTGAGCTTTATCCCGATTACAAGTTTGCGCCTTACGCCCAGTACCAAATCGCCATGGTCTACTACGGCCAGATAGAAGACATGGAAAGGGGGTATGCCGCTACTGTGAAGGCCCTTGCGGAGTTTGAGGCCCTCATGCGGAAGCACCCGAGGAACCCGTATGCAGAGGACGTGGCGCCGAAGATGCAAAGGTGCAGGGATATAATGGCGGACTACGAGTTCATGGTCGGCAATTTTTATTTCAAGAAGAAGGTATATAAAGGGGCGCTCGGAAGGTTTCTGGGGCTGCTTGAGCAATTCCCTGAATATAAAAAGGAGGCTGATGCCCTATACCGCATTGCGGTTTCATACAGGGAACTCGGCGAGGGGGAAAAGGCGGACGGGTACATGAAGCTCCTTTCCGAAAAATACCCGGAAAGCAAGGCATTGGAGGAGGCGAAAAAGGCCTTTGCCGCGCCAAAGGAAAGTGACAAATAACTGCTACTATCCCGTATTCCTTGACCTCAAGGGCAGGGACTGCGTTGTCGTCGGCGGAGGCAGGGTTGCCGGAAGAAAGGTCATGGCCCTGCTTAAGGCTGGGGCTTCCGTCAGGGTCATAAGCCCCGGGCTGAGCGTAAATCTCCAGAAGGAAAAAACAAAAGGCAGGTTCAGGCACATAAGCCGGCCTTACAGGAAATCGGACCTCAGGGGGGCGTTCCTTGTCATAGCGGCCACGGACTCTTATGAGGAGAACAAGAGGGTTTCATCCGATGCCGGAAATACCCCTGTCAATGTCGTGGACACGCCTTCTCTTTGCAGCTTCATAGTGCCTTCCACAGTCCGGAGAGGGCCGCTTGTAATTGCAGTCTCCACCTCAGGCACAAGCCCTGCCATGGCAAAGACGATAAGGATGGAGCTTGAGACTCTTTATCCGGATATTTTCGGCACGTATCTTGGCTCGCTCGGAAAATTGAGGGCCGGAGCCGTCTCCGGGATTAAGGACAAAAAGCTCAAGGAGAGGCTGCTTAAGTCATTGGCATCCCCTGCTGTAACGAAGAAGTTAAGGGCATTGGCCAAAAAGGCGAAGGCCTGACAACCGGCATGGGCTGGCATGAAGCGGTTGGTCTCATAACCCTCATATTCCTCTCATTTGCCTTTGTGCACAGCCTCTCTGCAGCAGGCTTCGTCAAGGCCCTTACAGGGAGGATTTTTGGCAGGGGCTTTGTCAGGGCGTTCTACAGGTTTCTATACACATGCTTTAGTGCGCTTACGACACTCGGCGCTGTGTATCTGATACTCGGCATCCCTGATGTCACCCTCTATGAAGCCCCGTTCCTGCTCAGGCTGCTCATGCACGCCATCCAGTCGGGGGGCTTCATATTAGGCATCCTTTCCCTCCGCGCCGTAAACCCGTTTGAATTTATGGGTTTTTCTCAGGCATGGAGGTATATTGTAAAAGGGCAGGCAGGAGGGGATGCCGAAGGCATGACAGGAGAGGGGCTTATAAAAACAGGGGTTTACGGCATAGTAAGGCATCCGCTGTATCTTGCCGGGATAATCATATTTTCTTTTAATCCCGTAATCACCCGTAACTGGCTCACTGTGAGCGTCCTGTCGGATATGTATTTCATCTTTGGGGCTTTTATTGAACAGAGGAGGCTCATCCGCCGCTTCGGGAACGAGTACAGGAAGTACATGAAAGAAGTGCCGGGGTTTGTGCCGAGGCTGAGGAAAATATCTTGATATTGAAAATCAGGCCGCCTTTCACTTAAACTCAGACTGGTGATAACATGACCATTCGCGAGCAGACAGAGGAGATAGAAAGAAAAACCCTTCATCCCAAGGCGCGCCTTAGCTCAAAGAGCAAAGGCAGGCTCAGGCCGGAGAAAGAGGACGAGATACGGACGTGCTTTCAGAGGGACAGGGACAGGATTATACACTCTAAGTCGTTCAGAAGGCTCAAGCACAAGACACAGGTTTTCCTTGCCCCAAAGGGAGACCACTATAGGACGAGGCTTACGCATGTCCTTGAGGTAAGCCAGATAGCCCGCACCGCGGCAAGGGCATTGAGGCTCAACGAAGACCTTACCGAGGCCGTGGCCCTCGGCCATGACCTCGGGCACACCCCGTTCGGCCATGCAGGCGAGGATGTGATGAGGGAGATACATCCCGGAGGCTTTGAGCACTATAGGCAGAGCCTGAGGGTGGTGGACTTCCTTGAAAACGACGGGAGGGGGCTTAACCTTACCGGTGAGGTCAGAGACGGCATACTGAAGCACTCAAAGGGAAAGGGGCTTATAATCCCCTTGTCCAAGGCCGATGCCGCCGAGACACTTGAGGGGCAGGTCGTCAGGGTCTCGGACATCATAGCGTATCTCAACCACGACCTTGACGACGCACAGAGGGCGGGCGTCATAAAAAAGTCCGACATCCCTTCGGAGATAACAAAAGTGCTGGGAGACACCCATTCAAGGCGCATAGACACAATGGTCAGGGACTTCATATACACATCCCTTAAGACTGACCTTAATGAACTCAGGATGAGCGATGCGGTTTACGGGCAGGTCAACAGGCTCAGGGACTTCCTTTACGAGCGGGTGTATGAGAACGCAAGGGCCAAGCAGGAGTTCAGGAAGGCAAAGAAGATACTCCTTGACCTCTACGCCTATTACCTTGAGCACCCGGAAGAGGTATTTAAAGACATACCGGTAGAACAAAGGCCCAACAAAAGGCGCATGGTCTGTGACTTCATAGCAGGCATGACCGATAGGTTCGCACTCATGACCTACGAGAGGCTCTTCCTGCCGGAGCAGTGGATGGTGTATTAGGCTTCCTTGCCAAATATCACTGCCGGATGATATTCTAAAACTGTGAACCTTTCCCGCTTCGAAAGACCGAGCAGGTACATAAACAACGAGTTCAACGCAATAAGGAGGGACTCTACCCTTTCCGTGGCACTTGCGTTTCCGGACATCTACGACATCGGGATGTCGCATTTGGGCCTTAAAATACTCTATAAGATAATCAACGACCTTCCGTATGCCTCGGCGGAAAGGGTCTTTCATCCGTGGATTGACCTTGAGGGGCACATGAAGCAGGAGGGGCTACGGCTTTGCTCTCTTGAGTCTGGAAGGCCGCTTGGGGATTTCGACGTTGTGGGTTTCAGCCTCCAGTACGAGCTTTCATTTACATCGGTCATTAACATGCTCTCTCTCGGCGGTATCCCTCTTATGTCGGAAGAAAGGACGGCGAAACACCCCCTGATAATCGCGGGAGGGCCGTGCACCGTTAACCCCATGCCGATGTCTCCTTTTATGGACGCCTTTTTGATAGGAGACGGAGAGGATGCGATAAAGGAAATCCTTGAGACCGTCTCTATGTGGAAGACCGGAGGGGACGGCAGGAAGGAATCCCTTCTCCGCGGCCTTGTGCGGGTAGAGGGGTTGTATGTCCCTTCGGTCTCATCCGGCGCAAAGAGACGGTTTATAAGCTCACTTGACGATGCCCCTTATCCCCTGGCCCCGGTAGTTCCCTACGCCCAGATTGTGCACGACAGGGTCAATGTGGAGGTATCCCGCGGCTGCTCTATGGGTTGCAGGTACTGTCAGGCCGGTATGATTTATAGGCCCGTAAGGGAGAGGTCTCCTGAGAGGGCGCTTGAGATAGCCGAGGTTTCTCTTAAGGCAACGGGGTACGAGGAGGTCTCGTTTACGTCCTTAAGCGCGGGAGATTACGGCCCGCTCATCCCGCTTTTAAGGGAGTTCAACAGGAGGTTTCGAGAGGAGAGGGTCTCGGTCTCGCTGCCTTCTCTGAGGGTCAAGGCAGTCAGCGAAGGGATACTGAGGGAGATAAAGTCCGTAAGGAAGACAGGGTTTACGATTGCACCAGAGGCCGCAACCGAGAGGCTCAGGACGGTGATAAACAAGGACTTCAGGGAAGAGGATTACGAGCAGGCCGTTCAGTCGCTGTTTAAGGAAGGGTGGCACACCCTTAAGCTCTACTATATGATAGGCCTTCCGACCGAGACTGAGGAGGACATAGAGGCCATACCTAAAATGGCGATGAAGGCACTTAAAATCGCAAAGACCTACACAAAGAGGTTCGTAAACATCAATGTCTCAGTCTCGCCGTTTGTGCCCAAGCCCCACACGCCTTTTCAGTGGTGCGCCCAAGCTGCTACCGGTGAGATGAAGCGGAAGAAGGATTATCTCAGGGGCGCGATGAGGGGGATAAACATCAAAGGGCATGACGAGCGCATGAGCATGCTTGAGGCCGCATTCGCCCGCGGGGACGAAAAACTCTCCGCACTTCTTCTGGCCGCCCATGAGGCAGGCTCAAGGCTTGACGCATGGACCGAGTGCTTTGATTTTGAACTCTGGCAGAGGGCGATGGAAAAGACAGGCGTGGATGCGGCGGCATATGCGATGAGGGAGTACGGGACGGACGAGGCGCTTCCGTGGGATAAAATAGACATAGGCATAGAGAAGAGATTTCTAAAGGAGGAATTCGAGTCGGCGCGGAAGGCGGTCATAACCGAGGACTGCCGGAAGGCGTGTGCGGGCTGCGGGCTTGGGTGTCCTGAGGCCAAGCCGGTAGGGGAGCAAGATGCCGCTGTTTTAAGGAGAAGGCCGGCCACGGGCGCTCAGCCGGTTCCGCCCGGCGCCCCTCTGGAGAGGCCTCTTAAGCTCAGGGCCGAGTTCTCAAAGACCGGCGCCCTCTGCTATCTTTCGCACAGGGAGGTTATGAACCTCTTTGCCCGTGCATTAAGGAGGGCGGGCATAAGGCTTCATTACTCAAAAGGCTTTCATCCTGCGCCGAGGCTTGCCTTCGGCCCTCCGCTTAATGTGGGGGTTTCGGGCCTGAGGGAGTACTTTGACATGGAGGTGATGGCCGCATATGACCTTGAGGCGCTTGCCGAGGCCATAAATTCAAAGCTCAAAGAAGGCGTCGGCATTGCAAGAATCGTTCCGGTAAGGCCGGGCGAGCCGTCGCTTCAGAGCTTTATATCGAGGTACGAATATGAGATAATATGCCCTGATGAAAAAGAGCTGCTTTATTTCCGCCAAAGGAAAGAGCGGATGGGCCAAGCGCCCTCCGGGCTATGGGAACTGGTGGAACAGGCGGAAGAGGCGGATGGGGGTGCGAGGGTGAACATAATTCTGGGGGATACCGGCATGAAGAAGGTGAGGCTCGATGAGGTTCTCAGAGAGCTCTTCGGCGTGCCTGCCTCCGGGCTTGAGGTAAGGAGGGTTGCGATGTACGGGTTCAAGGAGCAGTGGCTCATGCCTATAGGGATTGAAAGCGGACTCAACCTCAACATGGCGGCTGCCGGATGACAAACGCCATACTTATAAACGTCACGAGGCAGGAGACGAGGGTTGCCCTGCTTGAGGGCGGGCAGGTGGTTGAGGTCTACGTAGAGAGAAAGAGGGACCAAAGCAGCGTAAGCAACATCTATAAGGGAAAGGTCGTAAAGATACTGCCGGGCATGCGCTCGGCATTTGTGGATATCGGGCTTGAGAAATCGGCCTTCCTCTACGTGGGAGATATAAGGACGGACATTGTGGACGATTTCTCCCAGTTCTTTGAAGAGGAAAATGAGGCCCTCGAGCTGCCGGCTCCCAGGAACAGGATTATGGGCAGGCATGACCTCCACATAGACGAGCTACTTCAGGAGGGGCAGGACCTCCTCGTGCAGGTGGCAAAGGACCCCATCGGCACAAAAGGCGCAAGGGTCACATCGTATGTGACCATTCCGGGCCGCTACCTCGTCCTGATGCCGAATGTGGAGCATGTAGGCGTCTCCAGAAGGATAGAGAACGACGGGGAGAGGGCGCGGCTTAAGGCCATTGTCGAGGAGATACGGCAGAAGGGCTTCGGCCTGATAGTGAGGACAGTAAGCGAGGGCGCCTCTACCGAGGAACTGAGAAGCGACCTCGAATTTCTCGTGCGGGTATGGGAGAACATACAGGGCAAGAGGGAAAAGGCGATTGCCCCTGCCCTTCTTTACAGCGACCTTGACATCATACTCAGAAGCGTAAGGGACCTTATGGGGCAGGACGTCGAAGCGCTGGTCGTGGATTCCCCTGCCGAGTATGAGGGCATCAGGGACTTTGTCAACGCCTACTTCCCGAAGCTGATAGACAAGATACAGCGTTACGAAGGGGAGGAGCCCATATTCGACGCCTACGGGATAGAGGTAGACATATCGAGGGCCCTCGGAAGAAGGGTCTGGCTTAAATCAGGCGGCTACATAGTTACCGACCAGACCGAGGCCATGACCGTAATAGACGTAAACACCGGCAAGTTCGTGGGCAAGGAAGACCTTGAGGATACTATTTTAAAGACAAACCTTGAGGCCGTAAAAGAGATAGCTTACCAGATAAGGCTCAGGAACCTCGGCGGCATTATCATCATAGACTTCATAGACATGGAGAGGCATGAAAACAGGCAGAAGGTGCTGCATGCCTTCACCGATGCGATGTCCAAGGACAGGGCCAAAAACACCATCTCCCAGATATCCGAGCTTGGGCTCATACAGATGACGAGGAAGCGCGTAAGGGAGAGCATCGGCAGGATTCTGAGCGAGCAGTGTCCTTACTGCGAAGGCAAGGGCTTTGTGAAGTCCCCGCTCACTCTCTGCTATGAGATATTCCGTAAGATTAGAAAGATGGCCTCACCCAGAGGCCAGAAGATAATCATAAGGGCTCACCCGGTTGTGGCTGAGCTTCTCTCGGACGAGGAGAGGCCGGGGCTTGAGGAGCTTGAGGCCCAGTGCAGGGTGAAGATTATAGTTACCGAGGACCACTCCCTGCATCAGGAAAACTACGAGATTTCGAGCTTGTAGGCGCGGCCACTCGAATACAGGGCTTTAAAAGGGGCATGGAGAAAAGAAAACTGGATAGGCTTTCGGGAATCCTCAGGGACATGGGGAGCGCCGTGCTTGCGTACTCCGGCGGCGTTGACAGCTCATTCCTCCTTAAGGTCATAAAGCTTGCAGGCATAAAAAGCCTTGCGGTTACAGGGGACTCGGAGACCATGCCTTTTGACGACCTTAGGGATGCGGCCACGGTCGCATCCGGATGCGGCATGGATCACAGGGTGATAATGACGGATGAGCTTAAGAACGAGGACTTCCTCAGGAACACGCCCATGAGGTGCTTTCACTGCAAGGACATGCTGTTTGGCAGGCTCAAGGCAATAGCCTTAATGGAGGGATATAATTTCGTCATAGACGGAAGCACTACGGATGACACCGAAGACTTCCGGCCGGGCAGGGACGCGGGCATCAGGCACGGAGTGAGAAGCCCCCTTCAGGAGGCGGGTTTTACAAAGCAGGAGATACGGAAAGAGTCAAAGCGCATGGGCCTGCCGACATGGGATAAGCCCTCCTCCCCGTGTTTAGGTTCTCGGTTCCCCTACGGCGTCAGGATAACCGCGGGCGCCTTAAGGAGGGTGTCTCAGGCGGAGAGGTTTCTAAAGACTCTGGGGCTTAGGGAGCTGAGGGTCAGGCATCTGGGGGATGAGGCCCGGATTGAGATTCCTGAAAAGGATATCGCCCGTGCGCTCGACCCTGAGGTGAGGGGGTCTATAGTCAGGGAATTAAAGTCTCTGGGCTACAGGTTCGTTTCCCTTGACCTTGAGGGGTTCAGAAGCGGTAAAATGGGAGTGCCTGCCGGAGGGGATAAGAATATTTGAACCTGTCCCGTAGCGGGCTTCGGGGATGTATTGTTTCCTCTAAAAAGCGCGTTAGCAATAGATTCACTTAAAATAATTTCAGGAGGCGCCTTATGAAGATTTTCATTGACACCGCAAACCTCGAGGAGATTAAAAAGGCTGCGGAACTCGGAGTGATAGACGGTGTGACGACAAACCCCTCGCTCATTGCAAAAGAGGGCAGGGAGCCGGTGGGGCTTTTAAGGGAAATCTGCTCCGCAGTGGACGGCCCGGTAAGCGCAGAGGCGGTAAGCATGAAGGCCGATGAGATGGTGAAGGAGGCCGGGTCCCTTGCCTCCATCCATAAGAATATAGTTGTCAAGGTGCCGATGACCGAGGAGGGGCTGAGGGCGGTAAAGACGCTTTCAGGCATGGGAATAAAGACGAACGTGACCCTTGTATTCTCCCCCACGCAGGCCCTGCTTGCGGCAAAGGCGGGCGCAACTTACGTCAGCCCTTTTGTGGGAAGGCTTGACGACATAAGCCATACGGGCATGGACCTCGTAGCAGACATTCTCGACATATACGAGAACTATTCCTTTGACACTTCGGTCATAGTGGCGAGCATAAGAAACCCCCTGCATGTGGTCGCCTCGGCAAAGATGGGCGCTCACGTTGCAACGATACCCTATTCCGTGATACTTCAGCTTGCGAAACACCCGCTCACGGATATAGGAATCGAGAAGTTTCTCAAGGACTGGGAGAAGGTGCCCAAGGGGAAGTAGCCTCAAGATGAAAGACGGCGAAGCGGAAGAACTTTTTGACAAAGGGTTAAAGGCCTTCAGGGAGGGGAATCTGCCGTCTGCGCTCAGTTTTTTCGAGCGGGCCTCAGGCATTGACCCCTGCCCCCGCAATAATTCCTACCTCGCCTACTTCATCGCACGGGAACGGGGGCAGATTAAAAAAGCCATAGAACTTTGCAGGGAGGCCATAGAGAAAGAGCCGGACAACACGGCGCTGTACCTGAACATGGGCAGGGTGTATCTTCTTGCACGGCAAAAGGAGGATGCGATACTGGCATTCAGGGAGGGTTTAAGCCGGGGACAAAATCAGGAGATTATAGATGAATTGAACGGTTTTGGGGCGAGGAGAAAGCCTGCCTTCTCTTTTTTAAGCAGGGCACACCCCGTCAACAAGTGTCTTGGGTTTATACTCAGCAGGCTTGGTTCTGGCAACGAAAGATGACGCTTGATTTTACCGTGGAGGGGATTACGTGCGCTGGCTGCGCCACGGACATTGAGACAGTGCTCGGCAATATGGACGGTGTTTTGAAGGCAGATGTGGATTACGCGGAAAACATTGTGCATGTGGAGTACGACCCCGTGGAGGTCCAAGAGGAAAAGATAATCCTTGCGCTTAGGGGACTTGGCCTTGAGGTCAGGCAGAAGAACACGGGCGGGTAATTGCGCTTTTGGTCAAGCCTTGATGTAATTTTCCCAGCAATCCAGCAACTCTTTTGTGGCCCTGAGGTCTCCTGCGCAGTACCTTGCGATGTCCGCATACCTGCCCGCCTTGAAGACGTCTTTTACCTCATAGCCCGTGATGTCCGTCTTGGGGCTTTTAATCCCGAATGTCCTGCACCACATGTCAAGGCTGAACTTCCTCCTTGAGGCTCCGAAGAACGTCAGCCGGTCAAGGAGGTCTATATGCTGGTCTTTGTACCTGTTCGGCATGAGGTCTCTCGTGGGCTTTACCTTGTGGATGGCGGAGCGGATGAGTATGAACGGACAGTCAAACGCCCTGCCGTTGAATGTCACGAATTCTTCATACCCCTTGACAGAGCCCCAGAACTTAACGATTATGTCTTTTTCAGAGCCGCTTTCATACCTTATGCCCTCTTCCTCGAAGGGCAGCATCAGGTCGCCTGAGGCCTGAAAGTAGACGGCGCCCTTCATCGTATCAGGGTTCAGCATCCCTATGGCGACTATCTCGCCTGTGAGGGGATAGAACGACAGACTGTCCCTGACCGCCTGTCTTTCGTCTTCGCTCTCTGCGTATTTAAGGAGATAGTCCTGTGTTGCCTCGTCGAGCTGCTCGAAGTCCTTGCCCACTGTCTCTATGTCAAAAATAATTCTCGACACGTTATTTATTGGAAAGCTCTTTAAAGACATGCCATGTCTTAAGGAGGTCTATGGCCCTCTGAAGCTGCGTGTCGTCCTTTCCCTCGACTTCGGACATAACGGCTTTTTCAGCCTCCTCTTTGTCATCAGGCTCTCCGGTCTTTTCGTTTACAAGATGTCTTTCGAGGTCTTTTTCCCTCATGATGACATGCTCTTTCTGGCCGTTTTTAGGCTCTATCTTCACCGCGATGTCGGGTGTAATGCCTGTTGTCTGGATGGAAGTGCCCTTAGGCGTATAGTACCTTGCGGTGGTCAGCCTCAATCCGGCGCCGTCGCTGAGCGGGATTACGCTCTGCACGGAGCCCTTTCCGAAGGTCTGCATGCCGAGGATAACTGCCCTGTTCCAGTCCTTGAGGGCTCCGGCCACGATTTCCGAGGCGCTTGCGCTTCCCTGGTTGACGAGCACTACCATAGGGTCGGAGTAAACCGGGCGGGTTCCGCCTGTTTTGTAGTCCACCCTGTCTCCTACCCGCCCCTTTAAGTAGACAACGAGCTTGCCCGGCGGGATAAACTGTCCGGTCACGTCAATCGCGCTCTGTAGGAGACCTCCTGGATTGTTCCTGAGGTCAAGGATTATGGATGTAGTGTTCTCAGCCGAGATTTTTTTGAGGGCTCCGGCAAGTTCCTCTGCGGTTCCCTCCTGGAACTGCATAACCCTCACATATGCTATGTTCCCCTCAAGCACCTTGGACTTTACGCTCTTTATCTTTATGATGTCCCTTACGATGGTAAAGTCCTTCAACTCCTTCCACCCTTCCCTGAACACCGAGATGGTCACCGGTGTCCCCTTGGGCCCCCTCATTTTGCGGACTGCGTCGTTGAGGCCCATATCCTTTGTCTGCTCTCCGTTTATCTTGATTATCCTGTCTCCGGCCTGAATGCCCGCCTCCCATGCGGGCGTGTCCTCTATCGGGGATATGACCATGAGCACCCCGTTTTTAATTGCAATCTGGATGCCGAGGCCGCCGAACTCGCCCTTGGTGTCAACCTGCATCTCCTTGTAGTCCTCCTGAGTGAGGAAGCCTGAGTGAGGGTCAAGCGAGCTGAGCATGCCTCTTATGGCGCTGTAAATGAGCGTCTTTGTGTCCGCAGTCTCCACATAGTTGCGCTTGACGACGGAGAGGACTTCCGTGAATATCTTAAGCCCTTCGTACGATTCGGCCTCTGCGCCGGCATTCGTCCACCTGCCGACGAAGAGCGCGGTTGCCGCAATGGCCAATATCAGGGTTAAGGCTAAGAGCTTTTTTCCGTGTCCGAGCATTTTTTAACCTCCGGGCCTATCTCTTTCCGAGCCACTGAGCAGGGTCGAGGGGTTTGCCCTTGTATCTTATTTCGAAATAAAGCGACGGGGTGTTGAGCATGACCGACTCTCCGACCCTGCCGATATCCGTATCTTCTTTTATTATATCTCCAACGCTCAAAAAAATCTCGGATAGATTTGCATAGAGGCTGTGGTATCCGTCCCCGTGGTTTACTATGACGAGCTGGCCGTAGCCCTTGAACCACTCGGCAAAGACCACCTTGCCGCTGTATATGGACTTTGCCGAGGCCCCTGCGGCCGTGCTTATGTAAATGCCGTTTCTGAATATCGTTGTATCGAACTGGGAGTCTTTCTGCCTGCCGTAGGGTATGGCCAGCGAGCCTTTGACGGGCCACCCGAGTTTCCCTTTCTGCAAGCGGAAATCGCCGCTCAGGACCTCGGACTCCTCTGATTTCCTGATAACATCAATGAGCCTTTCGGAGGCCGCCTCCATCTCATTTATCAACTGCTCGTAAGATGCCTTTTCCCTTTTGGCAGAGGCAAGGATGTCTTCTTTCTGGGTCTTTTTTATGGAAAGGGTTTCGGCAGTCTTTTTGATGCCTGCCTCCTGCCTTCTCAGCTTGGCATAAAGGCTGTCGAGGGACTTCTGCTTGTCGGTCAGCGCGCTTAGGTCGGCCTTAAAACCCTCGATTATCTTATTCTCATATTTTGCCAGCCTCTGGAGATACTCAAGCCTTCTCATGAGCTGGGAGATGTTTTCCGCGGAGTTGACAAGGAGGATAACGTCCCCGACCCTCCCATACCTGTATACTGCCCGGAGCTTTCTCTTCATCCAGTCCTTCCGCTTGCCGAGCCTTGCCTCTAAGACCGAGACCTCGCCCTTTACAGCGGAGGTTTTCTTTTCCGTCTCCGCAAGCAGGGACCTTTGTTTCCTGAGGTTGTTTTCAACGCCCATGATTTCGGAGTTTGTCTTTTCAAGGTCGCTGAGGACGGAGCTTTCTAATTTCTCTATCTTGATGAGTTTTTTCTTTTGTGTCTGTATCTTTTGCTGGAGTTCTTTTAATTCCTGTTTGGCATCCTCTGCGGATGCCGGAGATGACGGCAGAAGCGCGGCAAAAAGGATGCTAAGCACGAAAAGCCGCATGGAAAGTTTTCTGCGCAAGGCAAGAGGGGGCATCCCCGGTTAAAACCTCAGCCTGCCGATAGCTATCAGGGCGCCGAGAAGCCCCACGAAAAGGCCGGCGACAGGGAGGTAAACGGCTACGGCCGATGGGTAGGCGAATGACTGCAGTACCGGCACGAGAGAGGCGAGCTTTATGCTTATAAGGTACTTAAGCCCTGCAATGCCTGATAGCGCCGCAAGCCCGCCTGCAAGGCCGATTAGCCCCCCCTCAAGGACGAACGGCGCCCTTATGAATCCCTTTGTCGCGCCCAGCAGCTGCAGTGTCTCTATCTCGTCTTTTTTCCTGTAGAAAAGTATTTTCACGGTGCTGTAGCAGACGAATGTGATGCCTGCCGAAAGGATGATTATGACCAGTGCGCCTATGCCTTCCGCCCCGCTCTTTATGGCCTGTATGGAGGAAAGGAGCTTCTCCCCGTAGGAGACGTCCTCTATCCCCTCTATGGCCCTCAACTCGTCCGAAAAGGCCCTCACGGACGGTTCGGAGACGGCTTCCTTGTTAATGCCCACCTCGACCGATGCGGGAAGGGGGTTTTCATCAAGGCCCTCAAGGATATAGTCGGAATCCTTCATGAGGGCCTTCAGCTCCTTCATGGCCGCGTCTTTGGAGATGTATTTTGCGCTTTTTACCTTCGGGTTCGCTTTTATGCCGCTTACCGCATCCCGTATCTTTTCTTCGGTGAGCCCTTCCTTGAGAAAAACCGTGATGACGAACCTCTCCGGCAGCTTTCGCGTGGCAATCTGAATGTTATAAAGCACGGACAATGCCACAGCCATCAGCAGCAGGCCGGTGGCAATGGTCAGGGCGGAAAGCAGGTTTATCCATTTTTCCTTCCAGAGGCTGTCCATGGCGAGCTTAAACGTATATGGCGCAGACATTCTGTCAGTCACCCCTTTCAAGCAGGTTGCCGCCGTCAAGCCTGAGAATTCTTCTGCCTGTGTCCTTAAGCAGTTCCCTGTTGTGAGTGGCTATCACTATGGTGGTGCCCCGCGCATTTATCTCTTTGAGTATCCTCATGATTCCGGATGACGTGTCCGGGTCAAGGTTGCCTGTGGGCTCGTCGGCAAGCACTATGGCAGGCTCCGAAACAATGGCCCGCGCGATAACGACCCTCTGCTGTTCCCCGCCGGACAATGCAGCCGGCAGGCTGTCGGTCTTGTGCCTCAGGTTGACCATCTTCAGGGTCTCGTTTACGAGGGGTTTAATGTCGCTTTCCCCCATGCCCCGTATCCTCAGGGCAAGGGCAACGTTGTCAAACGCGGTTTTCCTTGGGAGGAGGCGGAAGTCCTGGAATACGACACCGATGTTCCTCCTGAGATACGGGATGTCGGAATCCCCAAGGGTCTCAATCTCCGTGCCGTTGATTACGATTCTGCCCTCGTCGGGCCTTTCGGCCATGTACATGAGCTTAAGCATTGTGGATTTCCCCGCGCCGCTCGGCCCGGTTATGAAGACCATCTCGCCTTTTTCGATTAAGAAGCTGAGGTTCCGGAGGGCGGTGGAGTTTTCGTATGCCTTTGTGACGCCGTGAAACTCTATCACCGCGCTGTTTTCTCCTTCCCGATTATGAAGTCTATGAGTATGTCGTCGAGGCTTCTTTCCGGCTGCCTGAGAGATGCCCCGACCTGCTCGGGTTCGTCTTCGGCCTGCGCCTCCTGTGTCCCGGTATACCGGCCGGATGTCAACTCCTTTATCATGCCCTTATGCTGGTTTTTCATCAGGGCCTCTATCTTCTGCTTCAGGTCGGCGTCTTCAAGCAGGTTCGCATAGCTGGTCTTTTTTGACGCAAGTATCGCCCCTCTCTGATAAAGCAGCGTGATGATAACCGGATTTTTCGGGCCGCTGTCTTCGGTCTGGACATGGTAAGTCATGCCCTTGTGCGTGATATTCGTATTATATCCGACAAGCATCAGATTATTATATAAATTCGGACTAAAAAAAGAAAGCGTGGAAAAGAGAACTTTAGTCTAACCCTTAATTACGCGCGTGTTTGACAAGAAATAATTAGACTTGCTATAGTTGAGGCTATGGCGGTGGGGAGTGCGCCCGATAAAGCCCGGTGCCCCGTGTGCTTGGGGCAAAAGAAAAGATTCATAGAGACCTACAAGGACTACACTCTGTATCTCTGCGAAGCCTGCGACCTTGTGTTTGCCGACCCGATGATGACTGACAAGGCATTTTACTCTACCGATGCGGATTACGCCCTGAGGGATGCGGTCGTAGTGGATTCCCTCGAGTGGGACTTTCGCTGGGACATAAACGAGTTCCTGAAGCATCACCCCATAGGCAAAGGCAACCTCCTCGATATAGGGTGCGGGACAGGCTTCTTCGTGAAAAAGGCATCCGACTTGGGGTTTAATGCATACGGGATTGACTTTAGCGAGAGGGCCATTGAAAGGGGAAGGGAGCATTTCAAGCTGGACACCCTCTATGCGACAAGCTGCGAGGGCCTCAGGAGAAAATTCCCGGATATGAAGTTCCATGTGGTGACGATGTTCCATATCCTTGAACATCTGGAAAACCCAAACGAAGTGATGTCGCAGATACATGAGCTCCTGCATAGGGATTCTGTCGTGGTGATATTGCTCCCCTTCAGAGATAGATGGCCGGACATACTGGGCGAGTCGGTAGATTACCCCCCCCACCACCTGACAAGGTGGTCGCTTAAGGCAGTAGAGCATTTCCTTGACCGCAACGGGTTTTATATCAGGCGGTGCAAGGTGGAGAACTTTCCTCTTCAGGACATGCGCGGGCTTGTCTATAAGTATGCCCTCAAGTTTGCGCCGTTTCTCACAATGAGGGGAAAGGGCGGAGAGGCGGCCAAGCAAGAGGCAAGCCCGGAGAAAGAGCAAGAACTCCTCAAAAGGCGGAGGGTAAAGATGGCCCTCGTAATGGCCTTGAGCTTCCCCCTCTGGCTTCTCCTGAAGCTCATTGGCGCAAGGGGCCCTCTTTTTTATATCGAGGCATCCCCCAAGCCGCATCCAAATGCGTAGACCGGTCTGCCGGTTCTGCATAGCCCCCCTGAATAAGCGCTTCCTTGCATTTGCCTTTCCCTGCAAAATATAATCAACCATGCAGATGCATCTCCTTAAATTCTTTTACGCCCTTTCTGCCGGGGCATTGAGTATTTTTGCCGGGGAGCCTCTCATGCCCTCTCCGCCGGCAGGGCCTGTGGATGCCTCAGGGGGACTTTCCGCTCTCCTCTGGGGTGTGATTGCAATCGTCGGGGCGCCTGTTGCGTTTTTTGTCATCAGAAAGACATTGAGGGCGGTTGCCGAGAGCAGGCAAAAGGGCCTCATAGAGGAGATGAAAAGCGAGGCAAAGCAATACGAGGCCGCAGGCGAGTTCGTCTCCGCAGGGCTACTCTATGAGAAACTGAAAAACCTTGAACAGGCGGCAGTCCTCTATGAGAAGGGAAGGGATTTCATGAGGGCCGCGGCCCTGTATAAGGCCATAGAAAGGCCGGCCATGGCAATGGAGATGTATGAGAAGGCGGGCGACCTCGGCAATGCCGCAGAGACTGCGGTCATGGTGGGAGACTATGCCGCGGCCGCAAGGTTTTATAAGCGGCTTGGAAACGGTATGAAGGCTGCGGAGGCGCTTGAGGACTCAGGGAACAGGCTTGCAGCGGTCGGGGAATACAGGGAGGCGGGCAATTATGCACGGGCCGCGTATCTGCTTAAGGAGGAGGGTATGCCCAAAGAGGCGGCTGAGATGTACAGGCTTTCCCTTGCCGGAGAAAAAAAGGTGGACGTGTCCAATGCGGACAAGTACTATGCCTATGCCTTGCTGCTTGAGGCCGCAGGAAAGACGGAAGAGGCGGCAAAGGCGCTTAAGGGGATTATAGCCGTAGCCCCGGATTACAGGGACGCAGGAGCAAGGCTTGAGGCCATCTCTCCTCCCGGGGCTCAGGCAGAGGCCGGTGAAGTCCAAGTGGAGAAGGCCACTGCCCGGACCCCCGAAGTTCCTTTGGAGGAGCCGTGCAAAAGAGAGACCTCGCTAAGGGGCATAATCCAACAGGGCAGGCTGGAGCCGCGGCACGCAATGAGGCTGTGGGTGCAGGCTCTTAAGTCCCTTGCCTTAAGCCACAAAAACGGGATATTCATGGGCCGTATAGAGCCAGACGCTGTTTTCATAGATGCAAACAATAATGTGCGGTTGGGGAGAGCGGAACTCATAGACTTCGCTTACAGCGCGCCGGAGACGGTATCAGGAAAAAGCCCTGATGCCGGGGCGGACATATATTCGATGGGTGTAATACTGTTTGAGATGCTGACCGGAAGCCTTGATAACGCAGGGGTTAAAAAGCCCTCGGAGACAGGCGTGGATGTCCCGGCGTGGCTTGACGGCATTGTGCTTAAATGCATGGAAAAGGACAGGGGCAGGAGATACCAAAACCTTGACGAGATATTTGCGGCCATCAAAGAGGTAAAAGGGAAGGCTTGACAGAAAAGGGCAGGCCGGTGGTTGCATTTCTCCGCCACGGCCAATATAATCTATCATGCTTTCAAAGGTTCTAAGCGCAAGCCTGATAGGCATAGACGCCCATCCGGTCGAGGTGGAGGTTGACATAGCTACGAGGGGGCTTCCTCATTTCTCCATAGTCGGGCTTCCGGATGCCGCGGTCAAGGAGAGCAGGGACAGGGTGAGGGCCAGCCTCAAAAACATAGGGTTTAACTTTCCCTTAAAGCCGGTTACCATAAACCTTGCGCCCGCGGACCTCAAAAAGGAAGGCTCTGCCTTTGACCTGCCCATAGCAATAGGGATTCTTTCAGCCGAAGGTGTGCTTGCGCCCGGCTCCTCAGAGGGGTTTCTTTTCACCGGCGAGCTGTCGCTTGACGGAAGGATAAAGCCGATACGCGGAGGGCTTTCTATTGCGCTTCTCGCAAGGCAGCTCGGGCTGAAGGTAGTCCTGCCTGCGGAAAATGCGCCGGAGGCCGCGGTTGTGGAGGGGGTCCCGGTTTGCGGAGCGGAGAGCCTTTCGGATGTGATAGATTTTTTAAACGGAAAATCCGCCCTGCCCCTGACGAGCGTAGACCTCAGCGGCGTGATGTCCGAGAACTCGGTGTACGAGGAGGACTTCTCGGACGTAAAGGGTCAGGAGCACGCAAAGAGGGCGCTTGAGGTTGCGGCCTCAGGCGGGCACAATGTCCTCATGATAGGGCCGCCCGGCTCCGGCAAGACCATGCTCTCAAGAAGGCTTGCCACGATACTTCCGCCGATGACGTTTGACGAGGCCATAGAGACCACGAGGATACACAGCATCATGGGTATCCTCAGGGACCGGCAGCCCCTTCTTGCCACAAGGCCGTTCCGCTCCCCCCACCATACAATCTCGGACGTCGCCCTCATAGGCGGCGGCCAGACGCCAAAGCCCGGAGAGGTGAGCCTTGCGCATAACGGGGTGCTCTTCCTCGACGAACTCCCGGAGTTCAAAAGAGGCGCGCTTGAGGTGCTCCGCCAGCCCATAGAGGTCGGCGAGGTGATGGTCTCAAGGGCGGCGGCCTCTGCGACATACCCGGCGGGCTTCATGCTGATTGCCGCCATGAACCCCTGCCCCTGCGGGTATTACGGGGACGGAAGGCACCAGTGCACATGCACGGCAAGCCAGATACACAGGTACAGAAAAAGGGTTTCCGGCCCGCTCCTTGACAGGATAGACATACACATCGAGGTGCCTGCCGTGCCCTATAAAGAGCTTTCAACCGACTATACCGGAGAGAAATCAAGCGACATAAGAGGCAGGGTGCTTAAGGCGAGGCAGAGGCAGCAGGAGAGGTTCAATGCCGACAAAATCTACTCAAACGGCCGGATGAAGACCCGGCACATGAAAAAGCACTGTAGGCTCGGGCCCCAAGCCCATAGCCTCCTTGAGACCGCCATAGAGAAGCTTGCCCTTTCGGCAAGGGCGTATACGAGGATACTGAAGGTCTCAAGAACCATCTCGGACATGGACGGAGGAGAGGAGATACTCTCACACCACGTCTCAGAGGCGATACAGTACAGGACGCTTGACAGGGGGCATTTCTAAGCCTGCCCGCGCAATTCGTTCCCCTGAAATAGCCGAACCCCTCTGTCCTGAATGAACAAACCGTCCCGAATAAATGGCTTGACAAACCGCACGGGCTGTAATAGCTTTATCGTAGGGAGCGAGGGGCGGCTATCGGTCTGTCAGTTAGGGGTCGTTGACCCCTGAATGATAACGGTGAAAAGGAGGGGCTATGGCAAGGGTGGATGTCAATGACTACAGGGATAAGTACCTGCAACTGGTCAAGGAGCGCATAACAGCCAAAAAAGACGGCATTCCTCATTACACTTCCCAGAACCTGCATTCAGCCATAATGACCGAACTGAACAGGGCGGACAACGAGACGTGGGAAGTGGAGGTCTCGGACGACAAGGAAAAAGCGCTTAAAGAGGCCGAAGACCGGATAATCGCGACCATGAAGAAAAACGTAGACCTCGGCGTGGGCAAGAGTTTCTGAGGGGGCGCGGCTAACCCCTTATCGTAACCCTGAGGACGGACTCTAAAGAGGAAAGCTCATCAAGGAGGCCTTTAAGCTCTACCCTCGCTTTATAGCTCACCGTGAGGTTATAGGTCACCTCTTTTTTGGCGATGTCCTTTTCGTAATCCACATTGCCGACCGATGCCCCGTGCCTTCTGAGGACCGAGGATACGGCATCAAGAGTGACGCCTTCTCCGCCGGTGACGGTCAGGCGCTTAAACGTAAGGCTCGGTATCCTGCTTTCAACCCTCCTTAACACCCACAGCGCAAAAACCGTGATGCCAGAGGCCGCCGTGCCCGCAAGATAGAAGCCCGCGCCTATTGCGATGCCCACTGCAGAGACAATCCATATGCATGCGGCTGTTGTAAGCCCCTGTACGGTAAGGCCGGTCTTAAGTATCACGCCTGCGCCCAAAAACCCCACGCCGGTTATCGCGCCCTGCGCAATGCGCCCCGGGTCTATTCTCATGTAAGAGGGGTCTATGTTTCCGAGGTAAAAATAATACTCGGAGACTATCATAAAAAGCACAGAGGCAACGCACACAAGAAGCTGTGTCCGAAACCCCGCCGGTCTTCCGTGGGACTGCCTCTCAAACCCGATGATGCCGCCCAGAACCGCGCCCAGAAGAAGCCTTATAATCATCTCTTGTGCTGATATCATAGTCCCTCTATCCTCATAAACTTCCGCTTTCCCACCTTAAAGAGATAGCTCCCCTTCCTGAGTCTTGCCTCAGGGTCGGTAAGCCTTTCGTCATCCACGCTCACCCCGCCCTGCGTAATCAATCTTATCGCTTCCCCGGTGCTGGATGCAAGCCCGGACAGCTTCATAATCTTAGGCGCCCACAATTCATCCTCATCCCACCGTAGCTTAAAGCACGGCACTTCATCCGGAAGCCCCTTGCCCTTGAATATATGCTCAAACTCCTCCTTCGCCCTCAGGGCCTCCTCCCTGCCCCTGTACCTTTCCACTACCTCAACGGCAAGCGCCTCCTTTGCCTCCTTTGGGTGGACGCTGCCGGCCTTAATCCCCTCTTTCAGGGCGCTGAGTTCATTAAGAGATATGCGGCTTAAAAGCTCGTAATACCTGAGCATAAGCCCGTCGGTCACGGACATTATCTTTCCGAACATTTCGCTCGCAGGCTCTGTAATGCCTATGTAATTTCCAAGGCTCTTTGACATTTTTTTGACCCCGTCCGTGCCTTCAAGAAGGGGCATGAGCACAAGGCACTGGGGCTTCTGGCCGTACTCCTTCTGAAGCTCCCTGCCCACAATCAGGTTGAACTTCTGGTCAGTGCCCCCTAACTCTACATCCGCCTTAAGAACCACGGAGTCGTAACCCTGTATCAGCGGGTACATGAACTCGTGTATGCCTATGGGGCTTTGGCTTCGGTATCTTTCCTTGAAGTCCTCCCTCTCAAGCATCCGGGCGACGGTGTAGCTGCTTAGAAGCCTGATAAACCCGTCCGGCGTCATCTTTGACATCCACGACGAGTTAAATTCTATCGTTGTTTTTTCAGGGTCAAGGAGCTTGAAAATCTGCTCGCGGTAAGTCCCTGCGTTCTCCCTAACATCCTCTTTCGTAAGCGGTTTTCTGGTCTCGCTCTTTCCGCTGGGGTCCCCTATCATGCCGGTGAAATCTCCGATGAGGAATATGACCTCGTGCCCGAGTTCCTGAAACTGCCTCATCTTCTCCAAGAGCACGGTGTGACCGAGATGTATGTCCGGGGCGGTGGGGTCGAAACCGGCCTTAATCCTGAGAGGCTTTTTTTCCTTGTGGGACTTCTCGAGCCTCAGCAGGAGTTCGGCTTCTACGATTATCTCTACCGCGCCCCTTTTTATAATCTCAAGCTGTTTTTCCGGGTTAAGCATAGGCTATATGATAAAACTCGGGGTTCTGCCGGGTCAATGATTCTTTTATGACTGTACAGCCAAAGTAGAAATGTCCTATTTTGTTAATAAGCGTAAGCCCTCTTTGCCCCACTCTCATCCCTCATGGGAGCGGCCTTTAAGCCTTCCCCTTATCATCCCCACTACGAACTCCGCCTCCTCGCTCTTAAGCAGTAAATTTATAATAAAATAGACGCCTATTGAAAGTGTAATGGCGCCTCCGAGGTATGCGGCCTTTTTTGCCGCCATGCCGGTCTGCGCCCAAAGCCCCCCCCTCAGAAGGAGCCAGACTGAAACGGCCATGACGGCGGATGAGAGAGAGACCTTAAGAAACGAATTCAGTATCTTCCTTGAGCCGAGCCGGCGGAGTTTTTTTCTTAAGAAATAAAAAAGCAGCGAGAAGTTGAGCATCGAGGCAGCGGCGTTTGCAAGGGCAAGCCCCTTATAGCTCATAGGCCCCATAAGAAGAAGGCTGAGGACGATATTTGCCGTCAGCGCGGCAACCGCAACCCGCGCCGGGGTCTTCGTGTCCTGCATGGAATAAAAAGTTGCCGCAACCACCCGCACCCCGACCATGGACCATATGCCGAGGGAGTAAAATAAAAGGGCGTCTGCCGTGCCTTTTGTTGCCGCATAATCGAACCTTCCCCTCTGGAAGAGAGTGCTTATTATCGGCTCACGGAGGGCTATAAGCCCTGCCATTGCGGGAACCGTGAGGAAAAAAAGGAGCCTCAGGGAAAAAGAAAAATCCTCCCTCAGCCTCTCCGTGTCTCCGGCAAGGGCATGCCCTGAAAGGGATGGGAGCACTGCCATGCCCATTGCCACGCCGAATATCCCCACAGGGAACTGTATCAGGTGCATCGAATAAAAAAGATATGTGATGCTCCCCCCTGCAAGGAACGAGGCAAGGATGCTGCTTATAAGGACGTTCACCTGATTCGCCGCCATCCCGAGCGTGGCAGGGGCCACGAGCCTGCCTATCTTTTTAAGCCCCTGATGCCTGAAATCATAATCCGGCCTGAGGCTGTAGCCCTCCTTTAGGGCAGAGGGCACTTGAAAGGCAAACTGCACAACCCCCCCCAAGAGCACGCCCCATGCGACCGCAACCACAGGCTCGGCAATCCTGGAGGCCAGAATGAAAACCGTTCCTATGATTGTTATGTTGAGCATTGCGGGCGCAAGCGCAGGGATGAAGAATATCCTCCTTGTGTTCAGTCCGCCCATCAGCAGCGCGGCAAGGCTTATGAACAGAAGGAACGGGAACATTATCCTCGTAAGAAGCACTGCGGTTGAAAACTTCTCCGGAGACTTCACAAACCCCGGAGCAATCACCGAGACTATTGCCGGCGCAAAAACAATACCCAAAACCGTGATTGCCCCTGCTGCTATGAGCACGAATGTGAAGGCCACCCTAAGTAGCCTCTTTGATTCCTCAAACCCCTTTGTGTTTTGGTATTCCGTAAGAACCGGTATGACTGCGGCGGTCATAGAGCCTTCGGCGAAAAGCTCCCTGAGGAGGTTGGGGATGCGGAAGGCCACAAAGAAGGTGTCGGAGACGCCGGTTGCGCCGAAGTAAAAGGCAAGCACCATGTCGCGGCCATAGCCTAAGATGCGGCTTATGAACGTGGCAATGGACATCAGCCCTGCGGCGCGGGCAATTTTGCGGCGCTCGGTCATCGGTTGATTATAACAAAGGTTTACGCTTTCAGTTGGAGGGCAAGCACAAGCCTTTCTGGAAGCCTTGCAGGTCTATCTTCCCTCTTGACTAATCATCCCCTTTGACATGATATTAGACTGAGATGAAGCAACCCGCTCATAAGCAACTTGTTGACAAATTCCTCGATTGGGAAAAAGTTGAGAATCGCCTTAACACGTATGCCCATATAAGGGATTCGTTTACATTGAAGCAACTTAAAAAATGTCCGCCTCCCTATTACTGCCACTATATTGCTTGGCGGCTTGGGACATATATAAATGAAAACATCTTTGAATTTTTCAATGACCTTCTTGAACATGCGATGTCGTTACGAAATTGGAAGGACAGCAAAAAGGAATCTCTTTTAAATACATGCGAGTATGCAGAGTTTTTCAGCCTGCTTTGGGAACTTCAAATGGCCAAGGCTCTTTCGAATTCTGGCGCAAAAGTTGAATGGACTGAAAAAGGGCCTGACCTTAAAGTCACCTACAACAATAAGGAATTTTACGTCGAATACTTTTGCTACAGGAAATCCTTTGCCGTTGAACTTTTCATAGGGGAACTACTTCGTAAAATAGACGGCAATCTGAGAATTGAGCGCTCAGAATATGTAAAACACGGTATCCCTAATGAAAAAGATGAGGTGGAATGTTTTCTGCATACAATATTCAAGCCGTTTCTTAACGAGGAATTTCTCAGAGAGATGAAGGAAGAGGCAGAGAGAGCATATCCTGTAATTTTGTATCGAGGACTTAATTTTAGCATTTATTTGGAAGGTAATAACCCTGACAATTATGTTGCCAGCACAAATGCCCAAGGCAACCCGGAGGCATATTTAGATGTTGCTGTTAGAGAAGCAATTAAAGCAAAGCAAAGCCAGTTAGAAGAATACCATCCCAACATTCTTGCGGTGAACTACCTTTTAAGCCCTGATTTCCAAACGGGATTAAATAGGCAAAGAGATTTAAAAAAATTGCCTATTACAACCGTTGAATTCGGAAAGGCCGACGGCATATTCCTAACGGCTTGCGGCATAGATGAGATACCCGTTATCAATAATGGTAGAGCTATAGTCAAGTTCTCCTCTGACAAAAACCATCCTTTCCGGGCATTACTTAAATGAAAACCGTCCTCATAACCGGCGGCTCGCGCGGTCTTGGGAGGGAGCTTGCCGTATCCCTAAGCGAAAAGGGATGGGCCGTAGCCGTCAACTATCACGCATCCGAAAATGAAGCCCTTGCGCTTTCAAAGAGCCTTAAAAACGCCGTGGCAATCAAGGCGGACGTGGGAGATATAAGACAGGTCATAGAGATGGAAAGGGATATTAGAAAAAAATGGGGCAGGCTCGATGCGCTTATTAATAACGCCGGGATTACTAAGGACGGCCTTCTCCTAAAGACTTCCGAGGAAGATTGGGACTCGGTTTTGAGGGTAAACCTCAAGGGGTGCTTTAATACGATAAAGACATTCGCCCCCCTGATTGCCGAATCCGGCGGGGGACATATAATAAACATCTCCTCCCGAACCGGCCTGAGGGGGAAGACAGGGCAGGCGGCCTACAGCGCGTCAAAGGCGGGGTTAATCGGCCTCACGGTATCGCTTGCCAAGGAGCTTGCGCCTCTTAACATCAGGGTTAACGCAATTCTTCCCGGATATATGCCTACGGAGATGGGGGCAGAGGCAGGGGAGGCGATGAGGAGGGCAAAGGAACAGAGCCTTCTTGGAAGGCTCTCCGAGCCGGGAGAGATAGCGGGGTGTATCCTATGGCTTCTTTCAACCTGGGGCGTGACGGGACAGGTCTTTGTGCTGGACTCGCGGGAGTGAATTAATAACTCAGGAAATGTAATTTTTAATGTAAAATAGAGACTGTGAAAAAGGAAACCTTAAACTGGATCGCATCTTCAGAGTATGACCTGAACACGGCAGAGCACATGCTCAAAAGCGGCAGATACCTCTATGTGATTTTTGTGTGCCATTTGTCTATAGAAAAATTGCTCAAGGCAATTATTTCCGAAGATACCGGGAAGCTTCCTCCTAAGGCTCATGACCTGATATACCTTGCAAGCCTTGCAAAACTTCAACCCCCTGAAAGCAATCTGGACTTTATAGGGAAAATAAACAGCGCAAGCGTTGTTACAAGATACCCCGAGGACTTATCAATGGCCGTTTCGGCTTATCCCAAAGAAATAGCTGAAGACTATCTGGCCAGAACAAAGGAGGCCCTGAGTTGGTTAAAACAAGACACGAGGTTGAAGAAGTAATAAAAAAATACCTCTCAAAGTTAGGCGAGATGGGCATCGCCGTAGAGAGGGTTATCTTGTTCGGCTCTTATGCCAAAGGGCTTGCGAGAGAGGAAAGCGACATAGACCTGATTATCGTATCAAGGGACTTTGAGGGCATGAACCTCAGAGAAAGGCTCGAAATCCTCGGAATCGCAGCCGCAAGGATAATGCAGCCCATTCAGTCTAAAGGCTATACCCCGGATGAGATAGAATCTAAAGACAAGAACCAGTTTCTCCAAGAGGCGTTGGAGAACTCGAAGCACCTGACCGCACCCTAAATAACATGTCTAAAGGCTTCTTCATAACAGGCACTGACACGGGGGTCGGAAAGACCGTCATTGCCGCCGGCCTTATAAGGGCCGCCTACATGCTCGGCGTAAGGGCCTGCGGGATGAAGCCCGTTGAGACCGGATGCTCAAGGCAGGGGGATGTGCTCATCCCCGCGGACGGCTCGTTCCTGAAAAAAATATCCCGCATGGAAGAGGCGATAAACCGCATAGTGCCCTACTGCTTTGAGTCGCCACTTTCGCCAATGTCGGCCTCTGAGATTGAGGGGGTTAGAATAGACCCCTTATGGGTCATGCATGAGTTTAACGAGCTTAAAAAGAGATATGAGTTTGCCGTGGTCGAGGGCATAGGAGGACTGCTTGTGCCCCTTAAAAAGGGATACTTTGTGCTTGACATGGCCCGCGACTTCGGCCTGCCCGTGGTCGTCGTATCAAGGCCCTCTCTGGGCACGATAAACCACACCCTGCTTACGGTCAACTATGCCCTTAGGGAAGGGCTTGATGTGGCAGGCGTTATAATAAACTACAGCAACCCTCCCGATGGCTCGCTTGCGGAGGAGACGAATGCCTATGCCCTGAGGGCGCTTCTGCCTGTGCCGCTTATCGGGGTGATGCCATACCTTGACGACATGGAAACAGAGACCCTTGAGAGAGCGGTCAGAAAGAACCTTGACCTTGAGGTCATAAGAAGATACTTGAGCGCATGAAAGTCCTTGTGACAGGCGGTGCGGGCTATATCGGAAGCCATGTCGTAAGGGCGCTCGGCGAAAAAGGCTATGATGTCCTGACCTACGACAACCTCTCCGCAGGCCACAGGCAGGCGGTGCTTTCGGGAAGGCTCGTTACAGCGGACCTTGCGGACAAGAATGCCGTAGGGAAGGTCTTTTCCGATTTCAGGCCGGATGCGGTCATGCATTTTGCAGCGTCCATAGAGGTGGGGGAGTCCGTCCGGGAGCCGTTAAAGTACTACAGGAACAATACCGCCAACACATTGAACCTCCTTGAGGCGATGGCTGAAAGCAAGACGGATATCTTCATATTCTCCTCAACGGCTGCCGTCTACGGCGTGCCTGATGCCGTCCCGATAAAAGAGGACGCCCCGATAAGGCCGATAAACCCCTATGGCCGCTCAAAGGCGTGCATAGAGCACATGCTTGAGGATACCTCAACGGCGACGGGCCTCAGATATGTCTCTTTGAGGTATTTCAATGCCGCAGGCGCAGACCCCGAAGCCCGCATAGGCGAGGCCCATGAGCCTGAGACCCATCTTATCCCCCTTGTGCTTAAGGCTGCAAAGGGAGAACTGCCGGGGATTAAGATTTTTGGAACTGATTATCCGACCCCTGACGGCACATGCATAAGAGACTATGTTCATGTGGATGACCTTTCGGATGCGCATCTCCTCAGTCTCCGGCATCTCCTTGAGGGCGGAAGAAGCGAGGTTTTTAACTGCGGCTACGGGCACGGCTATTCGGTTCGGGAGGTCGTGGATGCGGCCCGGAACGCGACCGGCATTGATTTTAAGGTGGAGGATTCCGCTCGAAGGCCGGGAGACCCGGCAGTGCTCGTGGCCTCAAGCGATAAGATACGGCAAAGGCTCGGCTGGACGCCCCGGCACGACGACCTCGCCTACATAATAAAGACCGCTTGGAACTGGGAGAGGAAGGGGGGCTTTAAGCGCTGACTGTTTCTATTGGCATTTTTGGCTCCGCACGGGGGTATTGACGATATTTGTTTAATTGTTTAATATAAACATATGGCAACACTCGTTAAGATAAGCCCGGGCGGGCAGGTGAGGATTCCGAAGGAGATTATGGAGAGGCTGAAAATCTCTACCGGAGATTACATTGATTTTGAGTTCGTAGAGGGCAATGTGCTCGTCAAGGCCAAAAAACTGATAGATGCCGAGCAGGCATGGTTCTGGGAGAAGGACTGGCAGGAGGCGGAGAAGGAGGCAGATGAAGATATTAGAAAGGGCCGCGTCTCTAAGATTTTTTCTACCGCCGAAAAAGGAATTTCATATCTAAGGAAAAGGCGCAAGGAACTTAAAGACAAGACAAAAAAACGCTAATACTTCTTTTTCTCCAAAATCGAATGCTTCCCTATATTCCTGAAAACGATTACCCCGTCTTTTTCCATCTGGAAAGTAAACCTGTAGTCCATTGTAAGGGACGCCTCCCATATCTCAGGGTTCCTTACGCCCTGTATTTTCTTTGTCCTGAATGACGGATGAGCCGTATCCTCAAGAAAGAGGGAGAGCTTTTTTTCAAATAATGCCGCCGCCTCGTCCGGCAGCCCGGCAAGGGATTTCTCAAAGCGCGACGTAAACCTGTATCTCCGCATGGATTAGATTAACATGGAATCGGAGCTTGTCAAAACGGGAAACCTCTTTACAAAATCCCCCCCATCAGTTATTATGTACATATTAACGTACATTAAGAGAGGTGAGAAAATGACGGTGATGAACGCGACGCGGGCGCGAAAGGAGTTTTTCGAACTTATAAAAGATGCGCTCGGCGGACACAAAATCTTCCGCATCCATCATCGGGAGGGGGACGTGGTTCTTCTATCCGAAGAGGAATATGAAAGCCTTCAGGAGACGTTGGAGCTTCTTTCGATTCCCGGCTTCAGGGAAAGCATAAAAAAATCGCTCAAACAGATTGAAAAAGGACAAACATACTCCCTTGAGGAAGTCTTCGGAGAAAAGGGTTAATGCCTTATGATGTCCGATTTTCAAAAGTAGCGTTCAAGGACGTCGGGAATTTATCCCCAAGGCTTAAAAAGAAACTGCGGGAACTGATAGAAGGCCGGCTTGCGCATAATCCCTATGCCGGGAAAAAACTCATGGGAGATTTGGCGGGCTTTTTTTCACTAAGGCTTTCCTTTAAAGACAGGGTTGTTTATAGCGTTGACGAGAAGCGCCGGATTATCTTTATCCACAGGGCAAAGACCCATTACGGGGAATAATCGCGCCCTTGCCGACCACTATTGACTCACGCATAAGTAATGTTCCCTTCCGTCATTCCCCGACTTGTTCGGCCACTGGCTCGCAGGAGGGAATCCAGAAAACACTGGATTGTCCGGTCAAGCCGGACAATGACAAGATTGCACCGATATAGGACATTAGATTTGCATGCCCCAATAATATGATTTATCTCATCCCAATCGCCTTCCTTATTTGGTATAGTTTCCTTATAAGGAGGGTTCAATGGAGACACTTGATTTAAAAAAACTCATTAAATTTCACCCCGACAGGATAGGAAGGGAGATGCTGTCTGATAAGCCTGAGATGAGGGTTGCCCTCATGTGCCTTGAGCCGGGGCAGAGCCTCCCTCCTCACAAGGCGCCCCTCAGGCTTATGATGTACTGCGTTGAGGGCAGGGGGACTTTTACCGTAGGCGAGGAGACTATTGAGGCAGGCGAGAAGACCTGCATACTCTGCGACCCGCTGGTGTCCCACGGCTTTAGTGCGGACAAGGGAGAGAGGCTTGTCGTAATGGCGGTTGTGACCCCTGTGGAGCAGCCCTAACTTGAGACCCCTGAAAAAGTGCCTTTCATCATATAAAACAACCTTATTATTTCCCCCCTTTAGAAAAGGGGGGCGAGGGGGGATTTGAAAACGTATTGAAAACTAAAAGAAATTTTATTCATAAAATCTCCCCTAACCCCTCTTTGTCAAAGAGGGGATTTGAAAAACCTACTTTTTCAGCAGTCTCAACTTATAGGCTCCCGCTCAGGGCCTTCTGCCCTTCAAGCAGCCTTAGGAATGCGGCGGCGACCTCAGGGTCAAACTGTGTGCCTGAGCAGCGCTTGATTTCAGAGACTGCGTAGTCTTTGCCGGGCGACGGTCTGTACGGCCTGTCCGCTGTCATGGAATCAAAGGAGTCTGCAATGCAGAGTATGCGCGCCATAAGCGGTATATCCCCGCTGTTTAGCCTGTCCGGGTACCCGCTTCCGTCCATCCTCTCGTGATGATGCCTGATTATGGGTATGACCTTGCTCATCTGGTCTATGTGCTTCAGAAACTCGGCGCCCTTTGCCGGATGCTGCATCACGAGGGCGAACTCCTCGTCTGTGAGCCTGCCGGGCTTATCTAAAATCACATCGTAAGTCCCTATCTTTCCTATGTCGTGCAGGAGAGCGGCGGTCCTCAGGGTCTCAATGTCCTTTTCGCTTAGGCCCATCTCCTCTGCTATTGAGACGGCATAGGCAGTAACGCGCTCGGAATGGCCCTTTGTCCACGGGCTTTTTGCATCAAGCGCGCTGGCAAACGCAAATATCAGGCCGTCGTAAAGGGATTTCAATTCCTTATAGGATACGTCAAGGTCCTTGAGCATATTGTAAAATGCAGCCTTGCCCTCTGCAAGTTTCCGTTCTTTTTCCTTAATCTCGGTTATGTCTATTATGGAGTGCACGAATGTCATGCCGCTATCGCTGACCGTGGGCGCGGTGGAAAGCAGAAACCAGCGGCCAAGGGATTGGTCATGATACTCAAGGGTCTCGGTCTCAAGCGTCTGAAGGGATTTTTTCATGGGACAGGCATCGGGCCTGCCGTCTTTTTTGTGGACGATGTCCGAGCATTTTTTATTTATGAGCTCCTTTACATGCGGGACTCCGTAGAGCCTTGCGATATAGTCGTTTGCCCTGAGGATATTGCAGTCAGGGTCTATAATCATCATGCCGTACGGCAGGCAGTCAAATGTCGCCCTCCACTGGCCGATAGCCTTCTCTATGGTTTCGTCGTTTCTGAGCCTTTCTTTGATGAGCTTTGCCTTTTCGTTAACGAGATAGCCGAGCACCGTGGATATGAAAGGCGCAAAGAGTATCAGCGCCCTGACCCTGAAGCCGGTGTACTCCGGAGACCAGAACTCCGCCAAATGCCGGGTGAATTCTTCGTATGCGAATGTATAGACAGATAGGGCATACAGGCCGAGCACCCCCCAGCCGAGGAGTGAGACGTAAAGGGCGAGCCTTGAAAAAGAGCCGTGCTCAGATGTTTTTTTCGTCAACCTTGGTTCCATGTTTTCCGACCAGATTTTTGAGCCTTTCTATCTCATCCTTAAGCCCCATCATCTTAAGCTCCCTTCCAACTGCCATGTCGTAGAACTCCTCAAGCTCCTTGACCCTCAACTTAAGCTCTATCTCTGCCTTTTTCCTCTCGGTTACGTCGTTGATGGTCTCCACCACCTGAACCACACTTCCAGAGCTGTCTTTTATCGGATGGGCGCCTATGGATACGTAGACCTTATTCCCATTTTTGTCTGTGTGGATGTGTAAGGCCTTGGCAGGCTTTCCGGTCTCAAACACCTCATGCACAGGGCACGGCTCGCCCTCTTCATAGCACGGCCTGTCAAGTCCGTGCGAGAGCTTGTAACAGTGCATGCCGATGGCGTCTTCAAGCCGGAGCTGGTCTAAATACCCCTTGTTTACCATGCTGATGCGCATGTCCCTGTCTATGACTAAAACGCCTTCGGCAAGGGAATCTATTATCGTGTGGAAGAACTCGCTGGTTTTCTTCAGGTCATCCTCGGCCTTTTCCCTTTCCGTCACATCCCTCAGTATCTCCACCATCTGCGCCACCTCGCCCTTTTCGTCAAGTACAGGTGAGGCATTTATCTCAAAAAACCTCTCTTTTCCGTCAGGGCATTTATGCTGGTGTGTGACCTTTACGGCTTCTTTTTTTGAGAAGACCTCTTCATGCGGGCATATGACATTGCAGGGAGAGGGGGATTTGTGGGAAATCTCATGGCATTTTGCGCCGAGCACCTTGTCCTCAGGCATTCCGCACCACTTCAGAAACGCATTGTTTGCAAAGACGATTTTGAGGTCTTTGCCGATTATCAGGATGCCGTCTGTGATGAAATTACAGAGGGAGTGGTTGCCGGATATTGAAGGCTTAATCTCCATGGTTCTTAATACCTCGTTAAATTATTATAGCAACCTACAATAATGTATGCAAAAAAAATGCCACAAAAAGGTCTAAATTATGCGTCAGATTTGTGGGTTTAACTGTTTCCTCTTATTTCCCCCCTTTGGCAAAGGGGGGCGAGGGGGGATTTGAAAACGCATTGAAAACTAAAATAATTTTTGTTTAGAAAATCTCCCCCAACCCCTCTTTGACAAAGAGGGGATTTGAAAAACCTACTTTTTCAGGGGTCTCAAGTTACATGAAAAGGGAACCGCACACAGGGCCATATACGGAAATAAGACGGCCTGTCCGGTTTCCGGTCGGGTGGAAGCTCTAATGCCTACGCTGTGAGAATGTCTAAGAGCCTGTCAAGTTCATCGAGAGAGTAGTACTCTATCTCAATTCTGCCCTTCTTGCCGCTTGCGTGTATCCTGACCTTTGTTGCAAGGCTTTTTATGAGCTTCTGCTCAAGAGAGGCTATCTGCGGGTCTTTGGAAAGGGCAGCCGCTTTGCCCTGAGGGTGCTCCTGTCCGGGAGAGAGCCTTTTTGCAAGGGCCTCTGCCTCCCTGACGCTCAATCCCTTGCCGAGGATAGCTCCTGCGGCCTTTATCTGGGCCTGCCTTCCTTCAATGGATAACAGCGCCCGCGCATGGCCCATGCTCAGTTTGTCTTCGTTTATCAACTCCTTTATCTCATCCGGAAGCTTAAGCAGCCTCAGGTAGTTGGCAACCGTTGCCCTTTCCTTGCCGACCTTGGCGGAGAGTTCCTCCTGAGTGAGCTTAAATTCCTTCATGAGCCTGTGGAATGCGTTTGCCGTCTCCATGGGCCCTAAGTTTTCCCTCTGTATGTTCTCTATGAGCGCGACCTCAAGTGAGTCCTCCGGGGTCGTGCTCCTTATGATTGCGGGAATTTTCCCTTTGCCGGCAAGCCTCGATGCCCTCAGCCTCCGCTCCCCGGCTATGAGCCTGAAGACGCCTCCCTCTTCGCGGGACACAAGTATAGGCTGAAGCACGCCCTTTTCCTTTATTGAGGCCGCAAGCTCTCTGAGGGCCTCGTCCCTGAAAATCTTGCGGGGCTGCCCATGCCCCGGCTGCACCCTCTCTATGTCTATCTCTGCTATCTCTTCCTGTTTTTTCGGTATTAGGGCGTCAAGCCCTCTGCCCAATGCCATTTTCACTCAGAATCTCCTTTGCAAGCGATAGATAGCTCTGCGCCCCCCTTGAGCGCGCATCGTAGAGGAGCGCGGGTTTTCCGTGGCTCGGGGCCTCGGCAAGGGTGATGTTCCTCGGTATCACGGTCTTATAAACCTTCTCCCCGAAATGCTTCCTCAGTTCCTCTGCCACCTGATGGGAAAGGGCGTTTCTTGAGTCATACATCGTAAGGAGCACGCCCTCTATGGAAAGCCCCGGGTTGAAGGAGCTTCTTACGAGGCTCAGTGTCCTTGAGAGCATGCCGATTCCCTCAAGCGCGTAGTACTCGCACTGAACAGGCACAAGGACCGAGTCGGCGGCCACAAGCGCATTTAGGGTAAGAAGCCCCAAAGAAGGCGGGCAGTCTATGAATATGTAGCGGAACCTTTCCCTGACCTCGGCAAGCCTCTCAAACAAAACCGCCTCCCTCCCTGTCTTCTCAACAAGCTCCAGCTCCACGCCGAGGAGGTCTACTGTGGAGGGTATCAGGCTCAGCCGCGAGATAGAGGTCTCTCTTATGGCAGCCGAGGCGCTTAAGTCCCCGGAGTAGACGCCGTAAAGGCCGCTTCCCTCCCTTTCTGCCCCAAGCCCGCTTGTGGCATTGCCCTGCGGGTCCGAGTCAACAAGCAGTATATCCTCCTCTGCGAGGGCAAGGGAAACCGCCAGATTGACTGCCGTGGTGGTCTTGCCGACCCCGCCCTTCTGGTTCGTTATTGCTATGACCCTGCCCACAATGTCTTATTATAACTTAACGGATAAACCAAGGGTCAATGACCCAATCATTATTGGGTGTGCGTCATAAAAGTGGGTTTTGTTTTCTAAGACCGCCGTTCGTTTGTCGTCAGCAGAAAAATCTGGGGCAGAAAAATCTTGACAGGAAGGAGGCGGCTGCTTAGGATATGTGTAACGGAGTCCTTCCTGCTTCTCTATGAGCCTTTGGCAACAAAAGGAAGGGACAACATCAGTAATATGACAGAACACGACATAATAACGACAAAAATCTTTAAGAGCAATAAAGAGTTTATTGCTAAAAGAACAAAAAGGATTGAGGAAGCTATTGCTTTTGAAGGTGGAACAATAGAAAATCCTATAAAGCATTTAATATCCGCTTTGCCTAACGAAAAAGAAGCATACTTTTTTAAGCCTGGAAAGGAAATTTTAAGAAGAAGACCAAATGTATATGATATGTCGCCCACTGTTGGCGCAAACGGAATAAGCGAAACTGAAAGTTGGGCATTTGAAAAAATTTGGGAATATCTCATCAAGATTTCAATTATCAATCAAATTACTTTCAAGAAAGTTTTAGTAATACTTTATCGGAATTGTTTTCTAATAGACCATCAAGAAATTGAAGAAGGCAAATTCCGATATTTACCTTCTAAGGATTTATCAAGTTATATTGATAAAATTGAGTTTGGCTTGAAAGACGGATTTATGGATAAATTCAGAACCAAAGAAATTGGATTACTGGAGTATTTGCATTTTATAGATTTACTTGGCTGGAATGAAGATGTAAAATATCACACTGTCAGGGGAAAACCTGATTTCAAAAGAAACGGTAAAAGAGTTGGCAGAGTAAATACAATACTTAGTGTGATTAGCGCACCGCTGATGATTAGTAATTTCATTTTGGACATTATCCATAAAACAGAAAAGAAAGGAATAATAGATGTAAAGTTAATTACATCCACAATTCAAATGTTTGCAAAATCAAGAGGTATTTGTGTGCTTTCAAATGGAAAATTGTTGAAAGATTTAAACCCATATTTAGAAAGTTGAATCGTATGAGGATTGAGAAAATAAATAATTTCAGAAACAAAGTATTCAACGAAGATGTTTTGATAATCTTAAAACAACTGCCTGACAAAAGTTTGGATATGGTATATGGCGACCCTGATTACAATGTCGGCATTAACTACGCTGGGAAAAATTACAAAACTAAATGGAACGAATACATTGACTGGTATATTGAATTGACGAAAGAATGTATGCGTGTGTTGAAGCCAACTGGAAATTTATTTATGATGAATTATCCAAAGCAAAACGCTCATTTAAGAGTAAAATATTTGGATGACAATGCTTATGATGTGCAAGATTATGTTTGGACATACAACACGAATGTCGGACATAGCCCCAAAAGATTTACTACTGCACACCGTTCTATTCTTCACGCAACAAAAAGCAAAGACAATCATTTTTACAAAGACAATGTTGCACAGCCGTATCTTAATCCGATAGACAAAAGAATTTTACAACGAATTGCGGAAGGACACAAAGGGCGTATGCCTTATTCTTGGTTTTATTTTGACCTTGTAAAAAATGTTTCTAAGGATAAGACATTTCACGCTTGTCAAATTCCATTGCCTCTCGTTGAAATGCTTATTAAATCTTGCACACAAGACGATGACGATGTATTTATTCTCTTTGGCGGTAGCGGCTCTGAAATTGTTTTGTGTAAAAATCTAAAAAGAAATTTTATTAGTTGCGAAATCCATCCTGACTATTATCAAATGATTTTGAACCGGTTAGACAACAATGGAAAAATAAAAGACGAATACAGATTAGATTTTATTCGGCAAAAAAACGGTAAGACGCTTACTCAGACATTTGACCTGTTTGCACAAGGAAAATAAAGCCCCCGCAGAGATTCATCACCAACGAAATACAGTACGTTGCGCATAAATAGCTATTATTGGCGAATGTAGAAACCGGCGAGGTTTATTTACTATCCATCCAATCAAAGCAACACCCCCCGTTTCCGGCACGGGCCTGCGTTAGATTTGTGGGGTTTAAAAGCCTTAATCAGCCTTGCCCCACTTTTATGTCGCAGACCCCTCTTTATTGACCACCCGCCCTCTTATACTGTAAGATTTCCATAGTGCGGATAAAACCTTATTCAACCACAGGCATAGGCAGTCTCCCACACACAGACCCGGTAGAGGCATCGAGGGCCGTGCTTGAGACGTTTGACATCCCGTTCTGGCCGCAGCTTCCGAGGCTTTCCTTCATGGAGGGCATGGTGGCCCAGTACTCGGAGGGAATGCCTTTTATAAGGACTGACCCTGAGAAGGGCTCCGTATGGCTTGATGATTCCGGCGGCGAGGAGCTTGAGAGGTTTTACGAAGGCTATAACGATAACACCTTAATAGCCGTCTCAGAGAACCATGCAAGGGGCCTTTATGCGTTTTTGGGCGAGATACAGGGCAGGGGTTTTGAGTTCCTCAAAGGCCATGTTACAGGCCCGCTTACCTTCTCCTTAGGCTTAAACGACGCAAATGGAAGGCCGGTTTATTTCAACGAGGAGCTGAGGGAGATATGCCTGATGCTCCTTAAGGCAAAGGTGAGGTGGCAGGCCGAGACCCTGAGGCCGCATGCAAAAGGGCTGATAATGTTCATGGACGAGCCGATACTCTCTGCGCTTGGGAGCACGACCTATATGGGGGTAAGCAGGCAGGAGGCCCTGAGGCTTCTTCGCGAGACCTCGGATGCCATAAAGGCATCGGGCGCGGTCTCAGGCATACATTGCTGCGGAAGGGCGGAGTGGCCCCTTCTTATTGAGGCGGG
>JAUXOF010000070.1 GCA_030682405.1 Thermodesulfovibrionales bacterium | reverse complement strand
TTACCGATGCCATTATTAAATTATTAAGCAACGATCAATTACGTTTGCAGATGGGTAAAAACGCTTATTTCCGCACCAGGCATATGACCTGGGATAATGTTGCCCATTCCTACCTAAAATATTTCTCGCAATTTGCGCCGGAACTAACCCTTGGGCAAAGAAAACTTCCACCTATAAAACTTGAACATTTGGCTAAATTAACTGATAATTTCGGCATTATTCAGTTTGCCAAGCTGACCGAACCGGATATTTCTTCAGGATATACATTAGACGATAATGCCCGAGCTTTAATCGTTGCCACCCTCCATTATGAAAAATTTAGGATTCACTCTTCTTTAAAACTCGCCTCCATATATCTCAACTTTCTTTATCGGGTAGCTAAACCTGATGGTTATTTTGATAATTATGTCAATTCAAACCGCGCTATTGATAAGCAAAGAAATATCCAGGAAAATTCAGAAGATCCCAGTGCCCGTGCCCTATATGCTCTTGCCTTAGTTTCAACTACCAAACAAATCCCCAAACGCATAAGACATCAAGCCCATTCTCTCTTTGAACAAAGTTTCCAGAAAAACATTGTTTTCTCCTCGCCTCGCGCTATCGCTTTTTACATTAAGGCTCTCAATTGTTTGCTTTCTAAATGGAAAGAACCCAAGACTCTCGCTGTATTAAGGTACTACTGTGAACAACTCATGGCTCTGTATGAAAAGAGTCACTCGCCGGACTGGGAGTGGTTTGAGCATTATTTAACATATTCAAATGCCATCCTACCAGAAGCACTCATCCTCGGGTACAAAATAACCGGAGAGAGAAGATATCTCGAAGTGTCTGAAAAAACCCTCAACTTCTTAATTAAACATACCTTTAAGGACAGTATGTACATTCCTGTCGGCCAAAGTGGCTGGTTTCCTAAGGAAGGGACAAGACAGTATTTTGACCAGCAGCCCGAGGACACCACTGCCACCGTAGAAGCTCTTAACACAATGTTTCAGGTAACAAACAGGAAGCATTACAAGGAATTAGCGAACATCGCATTTAACTGGTTTCTAGGGGATAATGTTCTTGGGCAGGTTGTATATGATCGGGCCACTGGAGGATGCCATGATGGGGTTGGGGAAAAATTTATTAACCTAAACCAGGGCGCCGAATCTACCATTTCTTATCTTTTTGTCCGCCTGAGCATTCAGTTTTTGCGCTCGTCAGGGCACAGACATTCGCTCAAAATAGGTTCGAGCTTCGTTCAGCAATTGCGACCAACCTTATTATAGAGACGGTTTCAACAACCTTTTATTTCCCCCCCTTTGGCAAAGTGGGGCATGAGGGGATTTGTCTGACACTGACCCATTAACCGCTGTGTTCTTGAAATATTTCATTAAATAACCTGTGGGTGTCTTTGAATGCCTCAAGCATCCTGGGGTCAAAATGCTCCGGCATCGTTCTGCCGTCGCCCTCTGTGATAATCTTAAAGACCGTTTCGTGGGACAATGCGGGCTTGTACGGCCTTGAGCTCCTCAGGGCATCATATTGGTCTACGATGTTCATGATTCTGCCCTCAATGGGGATATCCTCTCCTTTAATGCCTTTGGGGTAACCGCCGCCGCTCCATCTTTCGTGGTGGCTGAGAGCGATTTTCTCCGCCAGTTGGAGGAACTCGGACGCTGCGCCTTCGAGTATCTTTCCCCCTACCGTGGTATGGGTTTTCATCAGGGCAAACTCCTCGGGGTTAAGTTTTGCAGGCTTAAGCAGTATCTCCGAAGGGATGCCGACCTTGCCTATGTCGTGCATGGGGCTTGCATAGAAGATTATCTCCTGCTTTTGTTCCGGCCATCCGAGGTTTTTAGCCAAAAAGCGGCAGTAGTAGCTGATTCTCTTGATGTGCGAAGCAGTGTCCTCATCTTTGTATTCAGCAACCCTCGTGAGCCTGTAAATAGTATCCACATAGCCTTTCTTAAGCTTTTCCTGCGACCTGCTGAGCTCATTCATGGCGAGCCTAAGCTGGGATGTCCTTTTGTCCACTGTTTTCTCAAGCAGTTCATTGTGCTGCTTAAGGAAGTCCTCAAACTCCTTTACCCTGAGGAGATTTTTTGCCCTGAGCATCAGTTCAGTGCTGTCAATGGGCTTTGTGAGAAAATCATTTGCACCGGTGCCAAGCCCCTTTACCCTCGATTCTTTGTCTGCAAGGGCGGTCACCATGACCACGGGTATGTGTTGCGTGAGCGGGTCTTCCTTGAGCCTCCTGCACGCCTCGTAGCCGTCCATCTCAGGCATCATGATATCCAGAAGTATCAGGTCCGGCGAGTACTCTTTTGTCTTTTCCAGCGCCTCAAGTCCGTTTTGCGCTGTCTTGAAGTCGTACCCGTAATTTTTAAGCAATGCGCCTAACAACTTGAGGTTCTTTGGCTCGTCATCCACAATGAGGACTTTTGGCTTTTGCATAGCTCCCCCTAAGCCGCTTTGACTTTTGACAAGGCGTCCCTGAGAGACCGCAGACTGTCAGCGAGGAGCCGGCATTTTTCATCCGCTAAATCAGGCTTATCCATGACATAGCCCAAAATGTTAGAGACGCTCTGGACATCTTTCCCCCTGTCTTTAACTACCCTGAATTTGTCCCTGAGGGAAGAAACCATCCTGTTAAGTTCTTCCGCAGTTTCCTTGAATTCGTCATTCTGCACCCAGTCAAGGTTTGAGGTGAGATTTCCCCCGGCAGCCTTCTCTATATGCCGGTTCAACCTGAAAAGCGGCGGGGCGGTCTTAAGCAGCACAAAGCGGGAAAATGCAATGAGAATCAAGGCCGTAAGAACAAGGGCGATGACATTGGAGTATATGAGAGAAGACTTTATTAACTCCCCTATTGTGCTTTCATCTATGTGCACCCTCCACATGACGGATTCGAATTTTCTATATGCAAGGTAATTGAAGATTCCCAAGGCGACAAGCATGCCGAAGGCGCAAAAACCGATTACCGTGAGGGTGAATTTCCCCTGATATCTTTTATCAACTACATACTTTCTTCTTTTATATCCCCTCATACCCCCTCCTATTTGTCGAAATGGCATTCACTGCACAGCCTGCTTTCGGTGTTGTCCATCACGAGCTGGGCCGAAAGCCCTGAAAACGGGTCATGGCAAGTGCCGCACCCTATCCTGCCGTCAAAGAATCGTATCTTCTTGCTCAACCGTGAGGCGGGTTTAAGGCCGCCCGACATCCTCCTGCTCGTTTCGTAATTGACCCCGATGGGATGGGGCCCTCTCAGGTGTTCCCAGTAGCCTGCGCCTGCTATATAGTCGGATAGGCTTCCGACCGAAGAGTCGTGGCATGAGAGGCACTCCAAGGACAGGCCGTCTATGCTCTGGGACGCATCAGTGACCGTATATCTCCTGCCCATGTGCGCCGCATCAAGCAGCTCTTTGTGCCCGGCCAAAAGGGGGTCTACGGTATGGCAGGCCGCGCAAAAGTCCCTCCCCCTCGCGGTTGTCCTGAGGAAATAGGACTTCTCCCCGAATGCGGTGAACCTCTTGGCGTGGATGTTGTGGCAGGTGTTGCATGTGAGCCTGCCGTTTTCAAGGGGCATGCCCTGAGGAATCCTCGTTATTCCGGGCAGTATGCCTACCGGGTGAGATGCCGTTTTCATGCCGCGCCTGTGGCATCCTGCGCAAAGCCCGATGACCGGCGCGACAAGCTCCTTAGGCGTTTTTCCCGCATCCACATGGCACTTTGAGCACTCGGAATCCGAGAAGCCGTGCGGGTTTTCCATGACCGTATATGCGATAATGGCTGCGGACAGGATTATTAAGACGAGAATAAAAAGCGCCTTTTTCATAGCTTTAGCCCGGAGAGTATTTCGTTCAGTTCCGTAACCCCTGAGGCTATCCTGTCCCTTGCGCTGTCGCCCCCTTTTGAGTCTCCCTTCTCTATCGCCCTTTTCAGGACGGCAGCATCCTTCTCCATTGCATCCACCAGTTCATTGAGCCTTGAATATATTTCGCCGTACCTCTGCGAAAAGCTGTTTGCCGTCTCTGCTATGGCGTGAATCGCATCCCCTTCCCTGAACCGGATGCCGATGCCGAAATTGCCGCGTTCCATCTCCTTTGCGAACATCCTGATGCGGTAAAGCGGGCCGGTGACCTTGTGCGAGTAATAGATGCTGAACAGGACAACCGCAACGAATATAGCAACGGCAAAGAGCGCATAGATATATAAGCTGTTCCTTATAACAGCAAGCTTATATATGGACAGGTTGGCAAACCTCTGGGTATAGGATTCCCCGAGGCTCTGGTTTGTGTAAGTGAAGAAGAATACCCCTGTGATTGAGGCCCCCAATACTACGGTCAGCATCACCGCCGCCAGCAGCCTCAGGGAAAAAGACCTGCTCACAACCTTAAACGGGTTCATTATGCACCTCAAACTGGTTCATTATGCACCTTCAACTGGTTCATTATGCACCTTCCCTATCAAGTTTTAATGCCTCCCTTATGGTTTTGATGAAGCCTTCCTTTTCTATGGGTTTTGATATGTAATCCGTAAATCCGTATTCAAGCAGGCGCTCCCTGTCCCCCCTCATGGCATAGGCGGTGAGGGCTATTGCCGGGATGGCCTTCGTATTTTCGCCTGAACGGAGGGCGTTAAGTGCGGCATAGCCGTCCATTTTGGGCATCTGGATGTCCATGAGTATGAGGTCTGGAAGTTTCTCTTTTGCCAGCCTGACCCCCTCTTGGCCGTCCGTTGCAGTCAAAGTCTCAAACCCCATGGAACTTATTATGAGCCTGAAGAGCTTTAGGTTCTTTTCGTTGTCGTCTACAACCAGTATCTTAGGCATTTGCCTCCCCGTAGTTTACTATGACAAGTTTAGAGGTGCAACCGGAATCTCGAATGTAAACCTGCTCCCCTTTCCAAGCTCGCTTTCCGCCCATATCCTGCCGCCGTGAAGCTCCACGAACTTTTTGCACAGATTCAGCCCCAAACCGGTTCCGGGATGCTCCTTCGTAAGCGATGCTTCAAGCTGCTGAAACGGCTTGAAGAGCTTTTCCAAATCTTCCTCTTTTATGCCCCCGCCCGTGTCCCACACCGTAACCCGCACCGCATCGTCCAGCTTTATTGCCTCTATTCCGACCGCTCCGCCGTCAGGCGTGAACTTCACTGCATTGCTTAAAAGGTTGTAGACCACCTGCTTTATCTTCCTCTCGTCCGCGATTATATGGCCGATGTCATCCGATACATCCGCACTCAATTTTATTCCGTGTTTGAGGGCCTTCTCCTTGAACATCACAAGGCTTCCTTCAAGCATCTCCCTTAAGGAAAACTCGCCGGGTTCAAGCTCCATCTTCCCTGCCTCTACCTTAGAGAGGTCCAAAATGTCGTTTATCAGACTTAGGAGGTGACTTCCGCTTTCTAAGATGTCCCCGGGGTATGTCTTCTCATGCCGCTTATCCTCCTGATTGCTCTCAGAGAACAGGGCCTCGCCCTTCTCGGCGCATTGCCCGCACAGGCATTCACCGTACCGTGTCTCAGCGCATATTTTTGCATGCCCTTCCGAGAAATTGCGCGATACGGAAAGCCTCAAGGTCTTTGTCTTAGTGTCGCAGATAAAGATTGCTCCCTTTTTTTCCAGCCTCAGCGGTCTCAGTGCAAGGAGCTCGTCAATTACCGCCCCAAGCATCTCATTCATTCCAAGGGAGCGGCTTGCCACAGAGGCAACCTTATTCATGGCGTCAAGCTCCTCGTTATGGAGGGCCGATTCCTTTAAAAGACGGGCGTTGTTTATGGCTGCGGCTGCAACAGAGGCAAAGGATAATGCATTAGACTCGTCCTCCTTCGTAAAGATTCCGCCCTCAAGCTTATCTCCGAAATAAAGCCTTCCGATGACCTTATTTCGCAGTATAAGGGGCACGCCTAAGAATGTCTTTATCGGAAAGTGTCCTTTTGGGAAACCGGCGGAGCCGGGATGTTTTGATATGTCATCAACCCTGAGGGGCTTGCCTTCTATTAATAAAGCCCCCAAGATGCCTTTCCCTCTTGGCAGGCCGTGGCTCTTTTTCATATTTTCAAATTCCTCGTCCGAAATGCCCGACGGCATAAAACGCTCGTATCCGCCCTGCTCATTTAAAATGCCGAGCGCGACGTACCGCGAGCCTATGAATTCGCGGGCATTGTCCACGACCTTCTTTAAAAGCATATCCATGTCCATGTCGCTTATGATGCCGCTAATTACGGCATTGAGCGAGCTAAGGTTCCTGATGAGCCGCAGGTTATCGCTAAAGGAGATATTGAGGGATTGGGCCATGTGATTGAAGCTCTGGGAAAGCTCTCCCAATTCATCCCTGTTTTTTATGTCAACCTTTACATTGAAATTCCCTTCCTCTATTTCCTTTGTCGCCTTCTTAAGCCTCAATACCGGCATGACGATGTTTTGTCTCAGAAAAACGACGATAAAGGCAAAGGCCGATAAAAAAAAGACTGAGGTATAGAACCTGAAACGGTCAAAATCCTTAAACTCT
>JAUXOF010000064.1 GCA_030682405.1 Thermodesulfovibrionales bacterium | reverse complement strand
GGGCACCCCCCCCTCCCCCTGATTAAACAAACGTTGGAGAAGATGAAGCGCGTGGCAGAGGAGATACTTGAGGCCGAATTCGGGATAAAGCGCGGGTAATTCGGCGTGGGAGATTATAGAGGAGATTTCTATCGCCGGATTTGGGCGTGTTTCCCGTGTTGACCTCCTGCCCGAGGGGAGGCTATTATATAAGGTAGCCGAAGTGGTGGAACTGGCAGACACGCCAGGTTCAGGGTCTGGTGAGGGCAACCTTGTGGGGGTTCGAATCCCCCCTTCGGCATTTTCCCCCGCTTCCCCTGTTGTCATGCCCCTTATTTTGTGCTAACCTTTTCTCAGAATCAAATCAACCAAAGGGAGGTCTTTATGGCAAGGGTTTACATGCTGGCCAATGTTCTGCCGGGCAAGGAGATGAGCATCAGAAACACCTTAAGGGGCACAAAGGGAGTGAAGGCCGCAGACGTCATAACCGGGCAGTTTGACATAGTGGTCACCATCGAGGCCAAGGACACAAACGACATATTCAACGACATCCTGAAGGAAATAAGAAAGGTAAAAGGCATCACAAGGACGGAGACCTTCGTCGCAGTAGAGTAATAATACAGGGGCCCATCCCGACCCCGCAGTTTTCCTGTTATGGTAAAACACAAAAAAATCATTCCCACCGCAGAGGAGTCCGAAAGGGCTGAAAGACTGAGAGGGGTCTTGGAGGCCATCTCTGAGGTCAACAGGCTTGTGCCGGTGATAGTGGAGGGCAAAAGGGATGCGGCCGCACTGAGGAAGCTCGGGCTTGAGGGCGGGATAATAACCCTTCACAACGGCCGCCCGCTCTATGACTTCTGCGAGGATATCGCCGTGAGGTTCGACAGGGTAGTGCTGCTTATGGACTGGGACCCCACTGGCGAGGGGCTTCTTAGGGAGATAGGCGGAAACCTCAGAGGCCTTTGGGAGGAGTTCTCGGCATTCAGGGAACTCCTTAAGATACTCTGCCAGAAGGACATAATGGACATAGAAGGAATACCTAAGCTGCTAAGGAGGCTTGAGGGTGAAGAATAAGGCGCTCGGGGCCGAGGGCGAGGACATGGCCGTAAAATTCCTCAAAAAAAAGGGCCTTAAGATTTTAGAGCGCAATCTGAGGACACCGTTCGGGGAGATAGACATAATCGCAAAGGACGGCGGGACGGTTGTTTTCATCGAGGTAAAGACGAGGCTTTCGGACTACTTCGGGCATCCTGCAGAGGCGGTGGGCTATAGGAAAAAGAAACACATAGAGAGGGCGGCCCTCTACTACCTGAGCGCAAGAAGGCATAACGCGGCCGCGAGGTTCGACGTCATAAGCATCATCATGAGGCCCGGAGCCGGAGAGGCAATCGAGCACATAAAGGATGCGTTTGAGGCAGCGCTCTAACCGCAAAACTTGACCTTTTTCCGGGCCAAAGACTAAAATTAATCATGAACCGCAGCAAGACCATATACGAGCTTCAGGCAGAGGTCTGTAAGGCCATTGCAAGCCCAAAGAGGCTTGAGATAATAAACTCCCTGAAGGCCGGAGAAAAGACCGTAAGCGAGCTTGTCGAGATGCTCGGTGTTCCCAAGGCCAACGTCTCGCAGCATCTTGCCGTGATGAGGCACAAGGGGATTCTTAAGACCCGGAAAAGGGGAGTGAACGTCTACTACAGCATCTCAAACCCCAAGGTGATACAGGCATGTACGCTTATGCGGGAGGTGCTCACGGAGCAGATGAGGGAAAAAAGCAAGCTCCTCAGGTCGGCCTCGGCCTAAGCCCCGCCTAATCTAAACCAATCGCCCTGAAAAGCTCCACAATCACGGAACTGTAAAGGGCCGTACCCCTTTTCGTAAGCCTGAGGCAGTCCCCCCTCAGCTCCATGAATCCGCCTTCTATAAGCGCGCGGGAGGCGTTTATGAGTCCGGAGGCGTTGCCCTTAAGGAGCCTCGTGTCAATCCCTTCTCCGGTCCTCAGGCCAAGGAAGATGAATTCCTTCACAGCCTCCTCCTTCCTAACCTCTTCGAGCTCATCAAAAGGAAGGCTGCCGCTGGAAAGAAGCTCTATGTAATTAAAGACATCCTCTGTGTTTTTAATCCTCCTTTCTCCTATGAAAGAATGCGCTCCGGCCCCTGCCCCGATATATTCCCCCCTCCTCCAGTAATTGAGGTTGTGCCTGCACTCATACCCCGGATAGGCGTAATTTGAGATTTCATAATGTAGGAGCCCGGCTGACTCAAGCTCATCAACGGCAAGGTAGAACATATCCGAGACCTCGTCTTCGCCGGGCAGCCTGAGCGAGCCTGTTCTCAAGGATTCATAAAGAGGTGTGCCGGGCTCGGGCGTAAGCTCGTAGGCCGAGATATGCCGGGGCTTAAGCCCAAGCGCCCTCTTGAGGGTATTGCGCCAGCCCTTCAGCCTCTGGCCCGGAATGCCGTAAATCAAATCCAAAGAGAGGTTTTCAATGCCTGATTCTTTTACAAGGGCTGCGGCCCTTGATGCATCATCTCCTGTGTGGATTCTTCCCAAAGCGGCAAGCTCGGCGTCATCTAACGATTGCACCCCGAGGCTCAGCCTGTTTACGCCGGCCAAGACGATGGCCTCCATTTTGCTTCCGTCCAGTGTCCCGGGGTTTGCCTCTATGGTTATCTCCGCCCCGGCTGAAAACCCAAAGCATTCCCGGATTGTTTTGAAAATCTCTTTAAGGGATTCATTGGAAAGCAGGGTCGGCGTCCCCCCGCCGATATAGATAGTCCTGAGGGGGGAAGGGCCGCCTGAGGCGTTTAAGTCTTCAGCCCTCAGGACTATTTCCTTTATGAGGGCCTTGACATACCGCACTGAGATCCCTTTGTCAAAAGGCACGGAGAGGAAATCGCAGTATGCGCATTTCCTCAGGCAAAACGGGATGTGGATGTAAAGCGAGCAGGCCATGGGATATTTTAACCCGAATCGTCCGTCCGGTTTTGGTTATAATAAACGGATGGAGCTTGAAGAACTCTTAAGGATTATGGATTCCCTGAGGGAGAGATGCCCGTGGGACGCAAAACAGACGAGGGAGTCGCTTAAGCCCTTCCTTCTTGAGGAATGCTACGAGGTCATAGAGGCCATAGACGAAGGGGAGCCGGAGAAAATCAAAGAGGAACTCGGAGACCTCCTTTTTCAGATAGTCTTTCACTGCCGGATAGCAAGGGAGCGGGGCGAGTTTGAAATGCCGGATGTGATAGAGAAAATCAGCTCAAAGATGATTGCGCGCCACCCTCATGTGTTTGGGGAGGCGGAATACAGGAGCGAAGAGGAGTTCAGGGCGCACTGGGAGGAGCAGAAAAAGGCAGAGGGCAAGCAGAGGGAATCCATCCTCGAAGGCGTGCCAAAGACCCTGCCTTCGCTTCTGCGGGCGCACAGGCTTCAGGACAGGGCCGCAAGGGCGGGGTTTGACTGGGAAAAGGTGGAGGACGCCTCGGAAAAGTTAGACGAGGAGATAAGGGAGTTCAAAGAAGCCCTCAAAGAAGGCAGCCGGGCCGGTATAGAGGACGAGCTGGGCGACATATTTTTCATGCTCGTAAACATCTCCCGCTTCATAGGCGTCAACCCCGAAGACGCCCTCAGAAAAACCATAAGCAAGTTCATCTCAAGGTTCAGGCACATAGAGATAACCGCCGCAGAAAGGGGCCTCAGGCTTAAGGACATGACGCTTGGGGAGATGGACGCACTTTGGGACGAGGCAAAGGAAAAGGGCTGAGCGGCCCTCAACGCAGGGCGCTTACGAACTCCCCGAGGTTTTTCCTGCATTCTTCGGATATGTCCATGAACTCTATCCCCACGTCGTAGTGCTTCATGTCTTCGATGCAGGCTCCGCCTGCGCACGAGGCGACCCTGCCCCTGAAGCATATCAGCTTGGAGGTGGGGAGGAAAAGCTCCATGGGGAAAACGTCTCCTACTAAGAAAGACCGCACGGACTCTATGAGCATTCCCCCCAAGCTGATTTTCTTCACAGTGTAAGTATAAGGGTGGCTGAGGGTCGCCCGGTCTGGCGAGGTTATCTTGAACCTGATGCCTGTGAGCCTTTCGTCTATGCCCTTTTTATGGCTGTCTATGAAGTCTATAAGCTCGGTGGTTTTCTCCGTAATGATGTCCGTAAACTGCACGCCGACCTTGTACACAGGCACCACCTCGCCGTGTTCGCTCTTTATGCCTTCTTCTAAAACCGCCCACATCACCTTGCCCTTAACCGAGAACACCCTGCCCTTGTCCTCAAGTTTCAGTATATAGCCGCTCCCTATGTTGAGCCTCCTTGAGGTCTCTATCGCAGCGCCGCCGAGGCTGATGTTCACTATCCGTATGTCCGAGGAGAAAAGGATGTTGCCGTGGATGCCCTCGACAGCAAACCTCTTATACCGCCTTTTTTCTTCCGCGCCGCCGTTCATCTTATTGAAAGACTACCACCCCTCAGACAGCATGGCAAGACCTAAAATATGCTTAATGCGGTTGGGGCGCTTATGCCGTCTCAATGAGCTTCTCCGCTATCTGGACCGCATTCAGGGCAGCGCCCTTTCTCAAGTTATCCGCAACTATCCACATGTTTAGGCCGCACTCTACGGACTCGTCACTCCTGATTCTGCCCACATATGTCTCGTCCTTGCCTGCGACATCCACAGGCAGGGGATAGACGTTTTTATCCGGGGCATCAAAGACTATGATGCCGGGCGCGGCGGAAAGCACTGCCCTTGCCTCATCCGGGGAGAGCTTCTTTTGGGTCTCTATGTTGAGGCTCTCGGAGTGGCACCTGAAGACAGGCACCCTCACCGTAGTGGCCGTAAGCCGTATAGAGTCGTCGCCCATTATTTTTTTTGTCTCGTTGACCATTTTCATCTCTTCTTTTGTGTAGCCGTTTTTTAGAAACTTGTCTATATGGGGCAGGACATTGAAGGCTATCTGGTGCGGGTAGACATTGCACTTTACCGGCTTAGAGTTCAGCACGTCCATCGTCTGCTCAAGGAGTTCGTCGATGGCCTTTTTCCCGGTTCCCGAGACGGACTGAAAAGTCGTAACCACAACCCTCTTTATCTTTGCCGCATCGTGTATCGGCTTAAGCACAACGACCATCTGTATCGTGGAGCAGTTGGGGTTTGCGATTATGCCCTTGTGCCACTTGAGGTCATGGCTGTTTACCTCAGGCACTATAAGAGGCACCTCTGGGTCCATCCTCCACTGGCTTGAGTTGTCAACCACAACGCAGCCTGACTTTGCGGCAATCGGCGCCCATGTTTTTGACCTCTCGGCGCCGGCTGAAAAAAGGGCGATGTCTATGCCCTTAAAAGAGTCCTTTCCGGGGACCTCAACCGGGATTTTCTTTCCTTTGAAATCAAGGGTTTTTCCTTCCGAGCGCTCTGAGGCAAAGAGCCTGAGCCTCTCTATGGGGAAGTCCCTTCCTTCAAGCGTCGCCACCATCTCGTTGCCTACCGCGCCTGTTGCGCCCAGAACCGCAACCACGTATTTTCCCTTCCTCTTCAGCATAAACATGTTCTCCTTAATAAAAAATATAGATTTTTAATATACCATAAACAGGCCGATCCTATCTCTGTGGTAAGCTGGAAAAAGTGGACACCAAAAGTTAAGTAAAATAACTTAATGGAGGTGTCCTGACTGCAAAGGCTACATAGATTTTGATGATATTCAGGAGGGAAGCGTTACCCCTCCAAACTCTGGGCCACTTGTTTTCTATATATTATTCTAACCCATGAGGAAGGCAAAAAGTTATAAAATTGCCGTTTGCCCAGCCCCGACCTACTCCCACTCAATCGTGCTCGGGGGCTTTGAGGATATGTCAAAGACCACCCTGTTTACCCCGCGCACCTCGTTTATTATCCTATTGGATATCTTACCTAAGAGGTCGTAAGGGAGCCTTGCCCAGTCCGCTGTCATGCCGTCAACGCTGTTTACGGCGCGGAGGGCAACCACATTCTCATAGGTCCTCTCGTCCCCCATCACGCCCACGCTCTTTACGGGAAGGAGCACGGCGAATGCCTGCCAGAGTTCGTTATAAAGCCCGGCGCGCTTTACCTCCTCAAGCACTATGGAGTCCGCCTTGCGGAGGATTTCAAGCCGCTCCCCGGTTACTTCCCCTATAATCCTTATGGCAAGCCCCGGGCCGGGGAAGGGCTGGCGGTTGATTATCTCATCAGGCATGCCGAGTTCGCGGCCCAGAAGCCTCACCTCGTCCTTGAAAAGCTCCCGGAGCGGCTCGACCAACTTAAGCCTCATCCTTTTAAGAAGGCATCCGACATTGTGGTGGCTTTTAATTGTGGCAGAGGGGCCTTTAAAGGAAACGCTCTCTATGACGTCAGGGTAAAGAGTGCCCTGCGCCAAAAAGGCGACGTCCTTAAGCTTGCCAGCCTCATCCTCAAACACCCTTATGAACTCGTTGCCTATTACCTTTCTCTTTTTCTCAGGGTCCGTGACCCCTTTTAATTTTCTGAGAAACCTCTCCGAGGCGTCCACGCACCTTATGCGCATCTTAAAACTCTTTTTAAGGGTGTCTTCTACTTTTTTGGCCTCCCCTGCCCTCAGCAACCCGTTGTCCACGAATATGCAGGTGAGGTTATTGCCTATGGCCTCGTGCACCAGCACAGCGGCCACGGAGGAATCAACCCCGCCGCTTATGCCGCAGACAACCCGCCTGTTTCCCACCCTCCGCCGTATCTCCTCCTTTGAGGTCTCTACGAAGGACTTCATTGTCCAAAGCGGCCTTGCCTTAGACACCTTGTAAACGAAATTCTTTATTATCTCCCTGCCCTTTTCCGTGTGCGCCACCTCCGGGTGGAACTGAAGCGCATAGAACCCCCTTTTCCTGTCCCCTATGGCGGCTATGGGGGAATTTTCAGTGTGCGCAAGCATCTCAAAGCCCTTGGGAGACTTCTCTATCCTGTCTCCGTGGCTCATCCATACGGTTAGAGACTTCTTAATCCCTTTAAAGAGGCTGTTCTCGGCATCTATTGCCAGCCCGGCCCTCCCGTACTCCCTCATCCGCGCCTTTGCCACCTTCCCGCCTAACATATGGGCCATTAGCTGCATGCCGTAGCATATGCCGAGCACCGGCACGCCGAGTTCAAACACCTCAGGGTCAAGAAGCGGAGCGCCTTTGTCGTAGACGCTCGAAGGGCCGCCGGAAAGAACGATGCCCTTTGGCTCAAACTCCTTAATATTTTTAAGGGGGACGTTATAGGGCATTATCTCTGAATAGACCTTGCACTCCCTTATGCGCCTTGCTATAAGCTGGGTGTACTGGGAGCCGAAATCAAGGACTAAAATCTTCTCTTTAAGCATCATGGATTATAAAAGATTTAAGGGGTAAAAGTCTAAGATTTTAACTTCTTAGGCCCGTGCAAGGACGGCAACCGCAACCTCCTCTGCGCCTGCATTGAGGAGTTCCCTTGTGCACTCCCTTGCGGTCGCCCCGGTGGTCATGACGTCATCCAAAAGCAGCACCCTCTTGCCATGAAGCCTCCCCCTAACGCCGAATGCGCCCTTGAGGTTCAGCGCCCTTTCCTCAGCCGAAAGCCCGACCTGAGGAAGGGTCTTTCTCCTCTTAAATAGCGCGCCGGCAAGGAGGGGAATCCTGCGGCCTTTGGAAATCTGCCTTCCGATAAGAAACGTCTGGTTAAACCCCCTTGCCCTAAGCCCGATTATCTCAAGGGGCACAGGGACGATGCAGTCGGCCTCCGGCATATCCACCCCCAAGAGCAGTCCTCCGAGGGGCGCTGCGAGCCGCTTCAGGCCGGAGAACTTAAGCAGGTGCACGGCTTCCCTTAAAGCTCCTGAATAAAGCCCGAAACTTACGGCCTTTGTAAAACCGGGCCTGTTTTTCATGCACCCGGTGCATACGGAGGCGTGCTCAGAGCCGAGAGGGGCCGCGCATATGCCGCAGGAAGGGCCGTCATAGCGGGTCATGCCATTCCAGCATGCCCTGCATATCGGGGAATAAATGAGGTTGTCGGTCGGCCCGGCGCACACAGGGCACAGAGAGGGGTAAAGGAGATTAAGGATGCCTGTTGTCAGCCTGTCTTTAATGCCTTTTTGCATACTCCGCACGCAGGCCCCGGATGGGGCTTTGACTCCCTTTTATAGCTCACTCTAAAACTGCTTCTGAAGCAGAATCAGTTCCTCCCTGTCCTGTCCCGTGGAAATCATATGCACCTTCACCCCAAGCAGTTTCTCTATGGTCCTGATATAATTCTGCGCCGCATCCGGGAGCATGCCGAACTCCCTTATGCCGAGTGTGCTCTCCTGCCATCCCTCGATGGTTTCATAGACCGGCTCCGCAGCCTCAAGCAGGTTTATCTCCTTTGGGAAATCTTTAAGGGTTTTGCCGCTGCACCTGTAGGACGTGCATATCTTCAGGGTCTCGATGCCGTCTAATATGTCGAGCTTTGTGATAGCAAGCCCGGTAAGGCCGTTGACCCTTACCGCATGCCTGAGGGCCACGACATCAAGCCACCCGCACCTTCTGGGCCTGCCTGTTGTTGCGCCGTACTCGCCGCCCCTTTCCCTGATGGCCTCGCCGAGCGGCTCTTTTATCTCTGTGGGGAAAGGCCCGCTTCCAACGCGCGTGGTGTATGCCTTTGCAACGCCCAAAACCCTGTTTATCTTCGTAGGGCCTACGCCAAGGCCGGTGCACACCCCTCCTGCCGTTGAGCTTGAGGACGTGACATAGGGGTATGAGCCGTGGTCTATGTCCAAAAGGGTGCCCTGCGCGCCTTCAAAAAGGACGTTTTTGCCCTGGTCTATGGCGTTGTTTATTACAATGTCCGTGTCCGAGATATGGCCTGAAAGCCGTTCTGCGCATTCCATGTATTTTCCGTATATGTCCTCTGCCGAGGACTTATCTATTCCGGGGATATGGCTGTAAAATTGCAGGTTTTTCTCAATCTTCTCCCTGAAGACCTGCGGGTAAAGGAGGTCTCCGACCCTGATGCCGAGCCTTGACATCTTGTCCACGTAAGCCGGGCCTATTCCCCTTCCAGTAGTGCCTATTTTTTTTGAGCCTTTGAGGTCTTCGCCCGCCTGCTCTACTGTCATGTGATACGGCATGATGAGATGGGCATTCCTGCTTAAAAGGAGGTTTTTTGAGCCAGCCTCAACGCCACTTTCCTTAAGGCCGTCTATCTCATTAATAAGGCAGAACGGGTCAACGACAGTGCCGTTGCCTATGATGCACAGCTTTCCGCTGTGAAGCACTCCCGAAGGTATGAGGTGCAGGATGAATTTCCTGCCGCCGATTACCACTGTATGTCCCGCGTTGTGCCCGCCCTGATAACGGGCCACCACATGGGCGTCCTCTGTAAGGACGTCAACGAGTTTTCCCTTGCCCTCGTCCCCCCATTGCGCTCCCACTATTACTGCAGTAGACATTTTTCACCCTCTTTTCCGAAACAGCCTGTGTTCACAGGCGGACCTGTTTTACCGAAAGGATATTCGGCAGTTTCTTAATCTCCTCAAGCTGCTCGCTGTTGACAGGCGCATCTATGCTTATAACGGATATGGCCATGCCGCCTGCGGCTTCCCTGCCGAAGTGCATCCTTGCGATGTTTATGTTGTGCCTGCCGAGAAGCGAGCCTATGTTGCCTATAACCCCCGGCTTGTCGTTGTTCGTCATAAAAAGGAGGTTGCCCTCAGGGATAATCTCCACAGGGAAGTTGTCCACCGCGATTATCCTCGGGTCTTTTTTGCTGAAGAGTGTGCCTGTAAAACTGCGCCCTCTGTCCTTGGCCTTAACCCTCAGGCACAGCAGGCTCTGGTAGTCTCCTGCATCCGCGCTCTTTGTCTCCTTGACCTCTATGCCGCGGTCTTTGGCTATAATGGGCGCATTGACAAAGTTCACAGTCTCCTCAAGTATCGGGGTAAGCAGCCCTTTAAGCGCCGCAATCGTAACAGGCGCGGTGTTCAGCTCCATGGCATCTCCCCTGTACTCTATGGTCACCTCCGTAATTCCTCCCTCGAATATCTGGGCCGCAAAGCTTCCGAGCTTTTCTGCAAGAGAGATATAGGGCTGAAGCCTCGGAAGCTGCTCTGCCGGGATAGAGGGGAAGTTGACCGCATTCCTTATCGTTCCGTGCACGAGGTAGTCCACTACCTGCTCGGCAACGGCAGTGGCCACGTTCTCCTGCGCCTCTTCCGTGGCCGCCCCGAGATGCGGCGTTCCTATTACGCCTTCGTGCTCTATCAGGCTGAAGTCCTCAGGCGGCTCCTTCTCAAAGACATCAAGCGCGGCGCCTGCGACCTTCCCGCTTCTCAGCGCCTCAAGGAGGTCAGTTTCATTTACGATACCGCCCCTTGCGCAGTTGATAATCCTCACCCCGTTTTTCATCATGCCTATGGTCTTTTTGTTTATCAGGTTTCTGGTCTCAGGGGTAATGGGCGTGTGTATGGTTATGAAATCCGAGCGGCTGAAAAGCTCCTCAAGGCTTACCTTCTCTACCCCCATGGATTTTGCCTTCTCCTCGCTCAAAAAAGGGTCATAGGCGATTATGTTCATATCAAGGGCCTGCGCCCTCTTTGCGACATGCCCGCCTATGTTGCCTATGCCCACGACCCCAAGGGTCTTGTTGAAGAGTTCCACGCCCATGAATTTCTTCTTCTCCCACTTGTGCGCCTTCATGGAGGCGGTTGCCTGAGGTATGAGCCTCGCAAGGGAAAGCAGGAGAGATATGGTGTGCTCGGCCGTGGTTATGGTGTTGCCCCCCGGGGTGTTCATGACCACTATGCCCTTTTTGGAGGCAGCTGCCTTGTCCACGTTGTCAAGGCCGGAACCAGCGCGTCCTATCACCTTAAGGTTTACGGCCTTCTCTATCACGTCCGCCGTCACCTTTGTGGCGCTCCTTATGACAAGGCCGTGGTAGTCGCCTATGCACGCCTTAAGCTCATCCGGGCTCATTCCTGTTTTTACATCCACTGAAAGCCCGGCCTTCTTCAGTATCTCTATGCCGTGCGCCGAGAGCTTGTCGCTTACTAAAACCTTCATTTGTCCTCCATCAGTATCTCTTCTGCAGCAGCCACACCGGCGCCGAGGGCAAGCTTATATCCCATTGACTTAAGAACCATCTCAAGCCCTGATATTGCGGTTATGACGTCAAAGGCGCCGGCATATCCGAGATGCGCCAGCCTGAATATCTTCCCCTTTGCCTTGTCCTGCCCTCCCGCGCCTGTGATGCCGTATTTTTCCCTCAGGGTCTTATATATCTCCTGCCCGTCTATGCCTGCCGGGGCCTCAACCGCAGTTACGGAATTGCTCGGGCTTTCTTTTGTGTAAAGCGAAAGACCGAGGGCTACGACGGCAGCCCTCGTTGCCTTGGCAAGCCTTGCGTGCCGCGCAAAGACGTTCTCAAGCCCTTCTTTTTGGAGCATCTTTATGGCCTCGTTAAGGCCGATTATGAGCGTGACAGGGGATGTGAAGTTGGTCTGGTTCTTAAGAAGGTTTTCCCTTTCCTTTTTGAAGTTGAAATAAAACCTCGGCATCTTGGAGGAGGCGTTCCTCTTCCATGCCTTCTCGCTTACGCTTGCAAAGGCAAGGCCCGGAGGAAGCATAATCCCCTTTTGCGAGCCTCCGACCATGATGTCTACTCCCCAAGCGTCCGTCTTTAAGTCATGGGCAACAAGGGCGCTTATGGCGTCAACGACAAAAAGCGTATCGCCGCTCTTTGAGACTATCTTTCCCAAGGCCTCTATGTCGTGATAGACCCCTGTTGAGGTCTCACATGCCTGAACGAACACGCCTTTTATCGAGGGGTCGTCCTTGAGAGCCTTCTCCACGACTTCGGGCCTGACCGCATAGCCCCACTCAACCATAATCTCTTTTACCTCAAGGCCGTATGCGCGGCATATCTTTGTCCACCTTTCCCCGAACTTCCCGCCGTTTATGACAAGCGCCTTATCCCCGTGGTTAAAAAAGTTGTTGACCGCCCCCACCATGCCCCCTGTGCCTGAGGAGGACAGTATAAGCACGTCGTTTTCAGTCTGGTAGAGCCATTTAAGCCCCTTCCTTGCGGACTCAAGCACGGGCATGAAATCCGCGGACCGGTGGTGTATTATCGGCATTGCCATCGCAAGGAGCACCTCCGGCGGGACAGGCGTGGGACCCGGGGCAAGAAGATATCGCTTTAACATCAAAACCTCCAGTTTCTATACCGAATTTAAAAGATACTAAGGGATTCTATCCAGATTTAGAAATTAGCATACATGGGCATATCCGGTCAATAGCCGTCAAGGCAAGTGTCTGCGTCAGATTTTGCGGGGTAAGGCTGATTAAGGCTTTTAAACATCTCATTAAAACAATTAATTTGAATTTCATGATACACTTACTATATTTTATAGTTTAAACGCTACAATAAAAAATACGCAGCTCGGGGGGATTTTTATGGGATTTTTTCCAAAGGAAATAGATTTTTTCGAGATATTCGACAGGGCCGTATCGAACCTCACAAGGGCGACTTCGCTCCTTGTCTCTTTGATGGAGAATTTCGACAACCTTCAGGAAAGGGCGAAGGAGATATACGAAGCCGAGCAGGAAGGCGATATGCTGACCCACGACATCATGCGGAAACTCAACAAGACCTTCCTCACCCCGCTTGACCGGGAGGACATCCACTCCCTCGCCTCAAGTATAGACGATGTCCTTGACCTCATATGGGGAGGCGTGGACAGGCTTGTGGTCTTTAAGTTGGACAAGCCTACCGAAGAGGCAATCACCCTCGCCAGGGACCTTCGCACCACAACGGAGGTAATGCAAAAGGCCATCAAGGAACTGCGGCTCAAGGACTATGCCCATGTCCAAGAGCACTGCATAGAGATAAACAGGCTTGAAAACAGGATAGACAGAGTATTCAGGGATGCCCTTGGAAATCTTTTCGACAAGTTTTCAAACGACCCCGTAATGATAATCAAATGGAAGGAGATTTACGAGCACCTTGAAAACGCCTCGGACAGATGCGAGGACGTTGCAAACATCCTTGAAGGCATAGTTCTTAAGCATGCATGAGTTATTGATTCTCGTCATAGTTCTTGCCATACTCTTTGACATCTCAAACGGCTGGAACGATTCTGCAAACGCCATAGCCACGGTTGTATCCACAAGGGTGCTTTCGCCAATGAAGGCGGTCTTATTTGCCGCAGGCATGAACGTGCTGGGTGCATTCTTCTCAACCTCCGTCGCAAAGACAATAGGCACGGGCATTGTAGACCCTAAGGCGATTACAGACTCCGTAGTGGCATCAGCGCTTCTTAGCGGGTTCCTCTGGAACGGCCTCATGACGCTGATGGGCCTTCCTGTCAGCGCATCGCATGCGCTTATAGGAAGCCTGATAGGGGCGTCCGTCGCCTTCGGCGGGATTGGGATACTGAACATAGCCGGGCTGACTAAGATATTCACGGCCCTCATTACCTCGCCTTTTCTGGGAATAATCTTCGGCTTCATCTTCATGAAAATCATACTTAAGTTCTTCGGAAGGCGCTCGCCACGATTCGTCAACAGGAATTTCGGAAGGCTGCAACTTCTTTCCTCGGGCTTCATGGCGTTCAGCCACGGCTCAAACGACGCGCAGAAGGTAATGGGCATAATAACCATGTCTTTGGTAAGCGGCGGGGTGCTCGGTTCCGTTGATGTGCCTTTCTGGGTCGTCCTGATATGCGCCCTTGCCATGGGGCTCGGCACCGCCATCGGCGGCTGGCGGGTGATAAAAACCCTCGGCGTACACATGCTTAAGCTTGAGCCTGTGCACGGGTTTGCCGCAGAGACCGCGGCAACCGCCATCATACTGGGGGCAAGCTCCCTCGGCCTGCCCGTGAGCACGACCCATGTGATATCAACAAGCATAATGGGTGTCGGGGCCACAAAGAGGCTCAGCGCTGTGCGGTGGGGGATAGCGCAAAAAATCGTGATGGCGTGGGTTTTAACCCTGCCCCTGTGCGCCGTCTTTGCATGGCTCATCTCAAAGGCAATGACCGCAATCTTTTAGAGCCTCTCTTTTTTTGTCTTATCGGAACAGCCAAGCCGGTTTGTGCGCAGGTTAATACGGATAGGCTCCTTCCGGGCGGGACTGCCCTACTCATAGCGCAATGCGTCAATGGGGTTTAGGCGGGCCGCCTTGCGCGCGGGCAGGTAGCCGAAAATTACACCTACTGCTGCGGAAAACAGAAATGCAATCAGGATAATGCCAGGGTCCATTATATAGGGAACCCCCAAGACCCTTGTAAGCCCGAAGGAAGCGATAACCGCCAAGATTATGCCGAATATGCCTCCAAACGACGACAGGACAACGGCCTCAACTAAAAATTGAGTCAACACCTCCTGCTCAAGCGCACCGATGGCCAGCCTGATGCCTATCTCACGGGTGCGCTCGGTGACTGAGACAAGCATTATGTTCATGATGCCGATGCCGCCGACAAGGAGACTTACGGCAGCGATGGCGCTGAGGAGCGCTGTCAAAACCTGTGTGACTCCGGTAAGCGTAGCAGCGACATCCTTCATGTCCATCACGGAGAAATTCTCCTCCTCGTTCGGTGAAATACGGCGGCGCTCCCTCAAAAGCAGGGTGATGTCCCGCTCGGCCGTCTCGGTTGATATGTCCTCCTCTACCGAGACATAAATCCGGTTGATATCCTGAGAGCCGGCAATGCGGCGCTGAAAGGTCTGAAGCGGCATGAGGACGACATCGTCCTGGTCAGAGCCGAAACTGGAGTGCCCCTTGGCTTCCAATACGCCGATTACCTGACAGGATATCTTCTGAATACGGATAGTAGAGCCCACAGGGTCCTGCCCTCCGAAAAGCTCTCTGCGGACCGTTTCTCCGACAATACAGACCGCTTTCCCTGAACGTAGCTCGCCGTCGGCGAACTGCCTTCCATTGGGGATGTTCCAGTCACGGGCCTTGAAGTACTCATTATTCGTCCCCATAACGGTGGTTGACCAGTTTTCGTTGCCGTAGACCGCAACAGCCGTAGCGGAGGAAGAAGGGGCCACGGCTTCAAGCATGCTGATTTCGGATGCAATGGCTTTGACGTCTTCATACTTGAAGGGTTCCGCACCGGCCGAGGCACCGCCCGGGCCGCGCATCTGGCCGGGCCTGATGGTCAAGAGGTTGCTTCCCAGCTTCGATATATCAGCGGTCACTTTTGCAGTAGTCCCGCTCCCGATGGTTACCATGGTGATTACGGCGGAAACCCCGATGATTATTCCCAGTATCGTGAGAAAAGAGCGCATAACATTCCGCCGGATTTCGCGCAGTGCGATTACAAGCGTCTCCCGGTACATCAAGGCTCGCCCCCTTTTCTTCCATCCTTTCCGTCCGGCTCGACAAGCCCGTCAGTGAAGCGGACGATGCGCCTTGCGTAGGCGGCCATGTCGGCCTCATGGGTGACCATGACGATGGTAATGCCCAGATTGCGGTTAAAGGTGGTGAGCAAATCCATGATTTCCCTGCTCAGTGCGGAGTCAAGGTTGCCGGTCGGCTCGTCGGCCAAAATGAGGGCGGGCTTTGTAACAATGGCCCGTGCAATGGCAACCCTCTGCTGCTGCCCCCCTGACAACTCGGCAGGCGTATGCTTTTCAAAACCTGTAAGCCCGACTGCCTCCAATGCCTCACGGGCGAGATTGTGGCGCTCCGCGACCGGTGTGCGGCGGTAAAGAAGCGGCAATTCTACGTTCTCAAGCGCTGTGGTGCGGCCTAAGAGGTTGAACCCCTGAAAGACAAAACCTATATAGTGGCGGCGCAGACGGGCCTGCTCATCGCGGGAAAGCCTTCCCACCTCGACCCCTCTGAATAGGTAACCGCCTTCTGTGGGCGTGTCGAGACAGCCCACGATGTTCATGCAAGTGGATTTCCCAGAGCCGCTCGGTCCCATAGCCGCAACGAAATCCCCGTCTTCCACGAACAGGTCAAGCCCTCTCAGGGCATGCACCGTTGCCTGGCCTGTGCCATAGACCTTTGTGACCCCCCTGAGTTCTATCAAGGGAGGCCTTTTGCCTTTGCCTGCTTGTCCCGGCGTATCCGTGTTCATCCGCCCGACCGCTCAATGTCTACTATTAGCGGCTGTCCGGGCGCAATGTCGCCCGAAAGCACCTCGGACATGCGGCCGTCCGATGCACCGACAGTCACAGGGACGGGCTTGGGACGGCCTTCAGCCTGCACCCACACGCGCTGTCCGGCGTTGCCTTTAGCTGTTTCGTCTCTGCGTTGGGTGCCGGTTCTCGGCCGCCGCGAAAAGAGCCTGCTTATAAATCCCCCGTTTTGTGAACGCTTCTCAGGCACAGGCGGAGTAAAACGGAGAGCGGCGTTAGGCACCAAGAGGGCGTCCTTTACCTGCTTCACCTTGATTTCAGCCGTGGCCGTCATGCCGGGCCGCAGGAACATATCAATGTTGTCCACAGCGAGCAATGCCTCGTACGTTACCACCCCTTCGGATGTTTTTGGCGCATAGCGGACCTCTGTAATGTAAGCTTCAAAAAGGCGCTCAGGGTAGGCATCCACTGTGAAGGTGGCGCGTTGTCCCTTTAAAACCTGCCCCACGTCGGCCTCGTCCACGTCCACATGGAGTTCCATCTGCGTCAGGGTTTCAGCCAATGTAAAAAGCACCGGCGACTGAAGGGAAGCGGCCACGGTCTGGCCTGGCTCCACCTTGCGGTCAAGCACAACGCCGTCTATCGGCGAGCGGATTACCGCCTTGGAAAGATTCGCCTCGGTTATCCTGAGCTTTGCCCGTGCCTCTTCAATCTGCGCCTCAGCGGTGGCCTCTTGAGCTTCAGCCCTCCTCAACGCAGCCTCGGCAGCGTCAATGTCGCGTTGTGAAGGAATCTTGCCCCCGCTCAATTCCCTTGCCCTTTTTGACCTTTCCATCTCATTTCCCTTCTCATGTACGGTAGCCTGAGCCTCAAACAGCCTGGCTTCCGCGGACTTGAGGGCCGCATGGGACTGAGCAACCTGCGCAGCAAGCGTATCGGTATCCAGCCTTGCAAGCACCTGCCCGGCCTTCACCCTGTTGTTATGAGCCGCCTCTACGGTCTTGATGATCCCGGACACTTCGGTTCCCACGTCCACCTGGTTAACCGGTTCAAGCCTTCCTGTGGCTGTTACGGTCACAACCATATTGCCGCGCTCGGCTTTCTGGGTTACATACAGGGCAGTATTGGAGTTGTTTTTGTATATAAAGGCTACTGCTACTGCCACAAGCGCCGATACACCGAACACCGCCATAAGCCATCTCAACAATCGTCTCTTCCTGTCCGACGGCCGGTCCATGCCCAGAGTCTTTATAACATCATCTTCAGGGCTTTTCCATTCCATATATTATTTCTCCTTATAATATTATTTCTTCTGACTGCTTGAGTTGTCACTGGCTGCGGATTCAGGGGATTTCCACCCGCCCCCCAGAGCCTTGTAGATTCTTATCAGGCCGGACGTCACATTTCCCTCGGTTTCAGCCAGTTTGTCCTCAATGGACAGCAATGTCCTCTGGACATCCAGCACGCCCTGAAAATCACTCAACCCCGAAAAATAGAGGTTTTGTGCGAGTTCTGCGGCATGTCGCGCGGCCCGCGCCGCCTCAGTGAGCGATTTCCGCCGCAGTTGCTCCCCGGCGTAGGCCGACATGGCGTTTTCAACCTCTTCAAGGGCTTTAAGGACGGTCTCTTCATACTCTATCAGCGCCTGCTCTTGTTTTGCACTTTGCACTTTTACATTTTTTCGTATCGCACCCGCATGAAACACGGGCCATGACAAACCCGGACCCATCCGGTAGTTCCTGCTGTCATATAAAAAAAGCCTGTCCGTTGACAATGCCTCAATGCCTATCGAGCCCGTAAGGGTGAGTTTCGGATAAAGCTCCGCTGCTGCAACGCCGACACGGGCGGTCTGTGCGGCAAGCTCGCGCTCGGTGCGCCTCACATCCGGCCTTTGGCGCAGGATGTCCGCAGGCACACCCACGGCTATTTCAAGCTGCGCCACAGGAATCGGCCCCCGCTCTGACAGCTCATTATGCACAGAGCCCGGGCCTTTACCCAATAGCACTGCAATCCGGTTCATGGCTTCCCCAAGCTTTATATTCAAGGTCGGTATCTGCGAACGGGTGTTTTCAAGGTTGTAATTGGCCTGTTCCACGTCAAACTCTGGCGCAAGACCAGCATCGTACATCGCTTTGACGAGCCTGTGCGTTTCTTCCTGAGCATTAAGGTTCGCCTCTGCTATTGAAAGTCTTGCCTGCAAAGTGCGGACATCAACGTAATTCAGCGCCACTTCTGCCGCCAAAGACACGAGCACTTCGCTGAGGCTCTCTTCACTCGCTTGGAGGTCCGCATGGGCAGCCTCAACGGAACGCTTGATGCCGCCGAACAGGTCGAGTTCCCATGATGCGTCAAAGCCCGCGGCATAGAGCCGCCGTTCGTCTCCCGTACCGGTCTCTTCGCTGCCGCGGCTAATCCTCGCAGACCCTGAGGCATCCACTGTGGGAAAACGCTCCGAACTGCTGATGCCGAGGCGTGCCCTTGACTCGCGTACGCGTGCCTTTGCCGCCTGAATGTCATGGTTATTGTCAACGGCCCGCCCGATAAGGCCCGTTAAGACGGGGTCATTGAGGGATGACCACCACAAGGCCAGCGCCTTGGCATCCATGCCCTTCCCTGACGGGCCGCCTTCGGATTTTGCATTCCAGCCTTTGGGCATCGATATCTCAGGGGGCGCGTAATCCGGGCCCACAGTGACGCAGCCTGCGGGCAAAAGCACCGTAAGAAACAGGAGTATATATCCTTTAACTCTATACCTGCTCATGAGAAATCACCACCACAGTCCCGATATTATATCACTTGCCTACATATATGAGGATTTTTTTCAGAACCTTGCAGGAGATATAGAGGCCCACAAAGTCTATCGCCGGATTTGGGGACCTGCCGGGCTATTGACAATAACCGGCTGCGTAAACTATCATATTTAATTATATGTAAGGAAGGTCCCAGATTGAAATGAAAACCCAGTTTGCCAAAAAGACAGATATAGACCGCAAGTGGTATCTTGTAGACGCCGAGGATAAGGTGCTCGGAAGGCTTGCCACAAAGATAGCGACGCGACTGAGGGGCAAGGACAAACCCCAGTTTACCCCGAATGTGGATACAGGAGACTGCGTAGTCGTGGTCAATGCGGAAAAGATTAAGCTTACCGGCAAAAAGCTTACAGACAAGGTCTACTACAGCCACTCCGGCTATCCCGGCGGCATCAAGGCCGAGACCGCAGGGTCCCGCATTAAGAGAAAACCCGAGCAGGTAATAGTGGATGCGGTATGGGGCATGCTCCCGAAGGGCAGGCTCGGAAGGGCCATGCTGAAAAAACTCAAGGTCTACCGCGGCGCAGAGCATCCGCATGCCGGCCAGAAACCTGAAATCTTAAACTTAAGGAGTTTATAAATGGCAGAGATAAAATATAATGCGACCGGCAGGAGAAAGACCTCAATAGCAAGGGTCACCATGACTCAGGGAAGCGGCGCTATAAACGTCAACCGCAAACCCGTGGATTCATATTTTCCGAGGCCGACACTGAGGATGGTCATAAGGCAGCCCCTTGAACTTTCCGGGATGGCAGGCAAGTACGATGTAAACGCCATCGTTAACGGAGGGGGGCTTAGCGGCCAGGCAGGCGCACTCCGGCACGGAATCTCAAGGGCTATCGTGAAGATAGACAGCGAACTTAAGCCGAGGCTTAAAAAGGAAGGCTTCCTCACAAGAGACCCCAGAGAGGTCGAGCGCAAGAAGTACGGGCAGAAGGGCGCGAGGAAGAGATTCCAGTTCTCAAAGAGATAGCTTTCCGTTATCAATCTTTAAAAAGGCTTTACGGTTATCGGTGCTGAGGCTCTATGTTAAGGGTTGCCATATGCGGCGGGAGCGGATATGCAGGGAGCGAGCTTCTGCGCCTCCTTCATGGCCATCCCGAAGTAAAAGTGACAGCGGCCACCTCAGAGAAATCCAAAGGCAAGCCCGTAACCGCACTCTTTCCCCATCTTCGTAAATACTCCAACCTCATATACGAGCCGCTTTCAAAGGAGAGGCTTGCAGACAAGGCGGACCTTTTTTTCATGGCCCTGCCGCACGGCACGTCTCAGGAGCCGGTGGACTTTTTCCTCGGCAAGGGCAGGAAGGTCATAGACCTGTCCGCAGACTACAGGCTCAAAGACCCTGCTGTTTACGAGGAGTGGTATAAGACCCCTCACATGTTCAGGGCGACCTTGAAAAAGGCGGTTTACGGCCTGCCCGAAATCCACAGGAAAAAAATAGCGCGCGCGGATTTCGTCTCAAACCCCGGATGCTACCCGACGGGAGCGATACTTGGGCTTTATCCGCTTTTTAAGAGGAGGCTTGCGGACGGCCCCGTTGTCATAGACTCAAAGTCCGGCGCATCCGGAGCGGGAAGGCAGTCAGACGCCGCGTTTTCGTTCTGCGAGGTAAACGAAGGCTTCAGGGCATACGGCATCGCCACCCACAGGCACACGCCTGAGATAGAGCAGGAACTCTCGGCCCTTGCAGGAAGGCAGGTTATAGTGGACTTTACTCCCCACCTCCTGCCTGTTGACAGGGGGATACTGACAACGATATACGTAAAGGCAAAGAATATAAAAGACCTCAGAGGACTTTATGAAAAGGCATATGAGAAAGAGCCTTTTGTCCATGTGCTCGGCGAGGGTCTCTGGCCGAACATCAAGCACGTAAGGGGCACGAATTTCTGCTCGATAGGGCTTACCGTAAACAAGAGGACGGGCACGGCCATAATCGTCACAGTAATTGACAACCTCGTCAAGGGTGCGGCAGGGCAGGCCGTGCACAACATGAACATCATGCTCGGCTTTGATGAGAAGACCGGGCTTGCCGCCCCGGCGCTTTTCCCGTAATGCCTGAGAAGACACCCGATATCCCCCTTCCTTTGGGCTTTCTCTTTTCAACGGCTGAGGCCGCAATAAAGAAACCCGCCAAGGGGTCCAAAAGAAAGGACATGGCCCTGATATACTCCGAGGCCGATGCCGTTTGCTCGGCTGCATTCACCACGAACAAGGTAAAAGGCGCACCGGTTAAGCTCGGCATCGAGAGGATTAAATCAGGCAAGGCAAGGGCGGTCGTCATAAACAGCGGAAACTCAAACGTCTCCACAGGGAAAAGGGGCATGGGTGACGCCCGCGAGATGGCGGCGCTTGCCGCACGGCATCTGGGCATACCGGAGCATCTTGTGCATGTCTCATCCACAGGCGTCATAGGGGTGCCTCTTCCCATGCAAAGGATACGGCCCAGGATTGCCGAGATGGCACGCAGCATCGGCTCTGCCTCTGCCCTCGATGCGGCAGGTGCGATAATGACCACGGATACCTTCCCAAAGGTTGCGGCAAGGCGGTTAAAGATAGGCGGCAGGACAGGCACGATACTGGGCATATGCAAAGGCGCAGGCATGATAGCCCCGAAGATGGCAACAATGCTCTGCTTCATAATGACCGACATCGCCGTAAAAAGAAGCGCCCTTGACAGGGCGTTTAAAGAGGCGGTCGGGTGTTCTTTTAACAGGATTACCATAGACGGCGACATGTCAACGAGCGACACTGCCATAGTCATGGCAAACGGCATGTTGGGCAACAAGGAGATAACGGCTTCATCAAGCCATTACAGCCGGTTTAAGAAGGCCCTCTCCGGGCTTGCATACGAGCTTTCAAAAATGATAGCGCGGGACGGAGAGGGAGCGACGAAACTCATAGAGGTCGAGGTCAGGGGCGCAAGGACAGAGGCCGACGCCCTCAGGGGGGCCTTTACAATAGCCAATTCACTTCTCGTAAAGACGGCGGTCTACGGCAACGACGCAAACTGGGGACGCATCATGGCTGCGCTCGGTCGCGCGGGCATAGATATGAGTGAGGAGAAAACGGATATATATTTCGGAAAGGTCAGAATTGTAAGCAGGGGCGTCTCAACAGGAAAATATGATAAGGCCGGGGAGGCGCTGAGGCAGAAAGAGGTAAAGATAACAGCCGACCTCAATATGGGAAGGCATAAGGCCAGTGTCCTCACGTGCGACATTACTGAGGGCTATATCAGGGTGAACGCCGAGTACAGGACATAGGCAGGACGAGGAGCGGGGAGGGGAGGAGATGATTTCATGAGCAGGGAGTTTAAGTGCCCCTTCTGCGAGCAGCCCATTGCTTCGCCTGCCGGGATGAAGGCAGGGCTGGAGGACGTAGAGGGAGGCAGATGCGGATGCGGCGCCGTGTATGTTTACGACCGGACGGGCAGGAAGCTTGGGGAGGCATACTCAGGGGCCCTTTTGCTTGCATACGGCGGAGATTACGACAAGGCCTTCTCGGCAGGGGAGGGCGAGTACGAAGAGCTTATCATAAGGCATCACCAGAGGCTTAACAAGTTCATAGAGGGCGAGGGGGGGCGAATGGACAGGTCTCCCAAGTTCTATTTCATCAGGAGGAAAAAGCCGGAGGCTTGAGGCAGGAGAGGACGAAGATATACTGAAAGAGTTATAATAAAAAATGGCCGTGCTTGAGATTAAGAAATATCCCGAGGTTGTTCTGAAGGAGAAGGCCCTTACCGTCGGCTCGATTGAGGACAGGCATCAGAGGCTCATAGACGACATGATAGAGACGATGTATGCGGCCCCGGGCATCGGGCTTGCCGCCCCTCAGGTGGGAGTGTCGGAGAGGATTATAGTCGTTGACGTAAGCAAGACGGACGAGACAGCCTCGCTGATAGTCCTTTTCAACCCTGAGATTAAGGACAAGGAAGGCAGGATAGAGAGCGAAGAAGGGTGTCTGAGCGTGCCCGGTCTTACGGTCAAAATATCGAGGTTCGAGAAAGTGGCTGTGACCGGGCTTGACAGGGAAGGCAGGGGAATCGAGATAGAGGGAGAGGGAATGCTTTCAAGGGCGCTTCAGCATGAGATAGACCACCTGAACGGGACGCTTATCATAGACAGGATGGGCTTCCTTAAGAGGGAATTTTTTAAAAAGCGCCGCAAGAAAGAGGCGATGAGAAGGGATTAGGGGGCGGGTATGCGAGCGCTCCACGAATTCGCAGTGTCTAAGCCCCTCAGCCGTATCTTATTTTCAGGAACAAAAGATAAAGCACAAGCAAAAGCGTAAGGACATTGGCCGAGATTATGGGCGCCTCCCCAAGAAGCACGCCGTATGCGGCCCATAGCAATAACCCCGCGGCAAAGGTTACGAGCATCCCCAGCGAGAGGTCTTTTGTGTGCTTGCTCCTGTGCGCCTTTATGACCTGCGGAAGGAAGGCTACCGTGGTCAGTGCGGCCGCAAGTATCCCTATGATGAATGTGCGGCTCACCGGTTTATTGCATTCCCCCCCGGCTCAGGATGAAATACTCCGCTAAGGCCGTGGCAAAAATAATTAAAGAGGCGGGTATCACCTTCTTATACATGCCCCACATGTCCGCCCTGAAATACTCTTTTGTAAGGACAAAGCACACATGTAGAGGGGAGAGCATGACCCCCATGAAGCCCGATGCGAACGCAAACGAAACCGCGCCGAGGGCATGGACCCCGGTCACGGACTGGCCTGCCATGAGGCTTAAAAGCAGCGGGAACGTGCTTCCCACAAAGCCCACGGTGATGCCTGTAAGAAGGCCGGTGATGAACGGCAGCAAAAACAGCATGGGCACAAGCGGTATGCCCTTTAGGATAAAGTAATCGCTGATGTTTTTTACCGAGCCCGAGGCCTCCATGACCTCCTTAAAGAGCATCACCCCGGCTATGAGCACTATCACGTCGGCTGAAAGCCCGTGCCTTAGCGCCCTTAGAATGTCCTTCGGCCTGTACCTGAAGAACGCAAACAGAGCCGCAAGAGAGGCAAGCAGGGCATAGTGGAGTTCCACCCTCAGCCCGACCACGAGTGCGAGGACCACGGCTATGGGGATGAAGTTCAGAAGCCCTTTTTTCGATACCCGACGGGATTCAGGATACCCGCCCTTTATCTTCCTCAGGCCGAAGAAATACCCTGTGACTGCGAGCATCACCGCATATGCGAGATTTGCCAGTATGAGCCGCCTCAGCCCGATGCCCGACACGGCGGATGCAAGCACAAGGCCCGGATAAAGCGGAAGTATGTATTCCCACGGGTGCCGGTACCAGTAGTTTATGAAGCCTTTTTCCTCAGGCTTAAGCCTGACCCCTTTTGTGGACTCATCCACCATCGGGGCTGAGAAGTACGCCCCCCCGATAGAGGGCAGCATCCCTATCAGAATGGGCATGGAGATTATCACGGCCTTTTTGTTCTTGAGCATTCCTTTTGAGGCGTTCATCATCTCGGAAAGGATGTTCTTTTCCCTAAGCACAAGCTCAAACACCTTTATGGATGTAAGCGCTATCGTGAGCTTTATCGTAACGCCGGCTGTAAAGGCGTCTCTTACGACAATCAGCGTCTCAGCCGGGGGCATGAGGTGCATGGCCGAAAGAGCGGCCGAGGCTATGAGAAGGACATAGCCTATGTTCCACTTCTTCCTAAGAAGCGCCACTATCAGGACAAATACGAGGCTTATGCGCAGTATGTCCGGCATTTAAAATTATACCCTAAAACGCCGTGTTGTTTTTCAGCAGGGGGATTTCCGGCATATTCAAAAAATCAAATAGCGTATGTTAAAATTATCCATGAAAATAACCTGCGGGGAGTACTGCCTTGATTTCGAAAAAAGGACTTATGTCATGGGCATCCTTAATGTCACGCCTGATTCCTTCTCTGACGCAGGGCTTTATTTCGACAAAAAAAGCGCGGTGAAAAGGGCCGAGGAGATGGTCCGTGAGGGGGCCGACATCATAGACATTGGCGGGCAGTCCGCAAGGCCCGGCTCAAAGGCCGTACCCGTGAGCGAGGAACTAAGAAGGACAATCCCTGTGATAGAGGCCCTCAGCGGGAGGCTCGGCATCCCCATATCAATAGACACCTACAGGGCGAAGGTGGCCAAAGAGGCCGTTGAGGCAGGGGCATCCATGGTCAACGACATAAGCGGCCTGAGGTTTGACCGCGGGATGGCCTCGGTCGTGGCAAGGGCGGATGTGCCTCTTGTAATTATGCACATAAAGGGCAGGCCCCAGAACATGCAGAAAAGACCGAGGTATAAAGACTTGATAGGGGAGATAATCCAATATCTCAGGGAAGGCATGGGGATAGCCCGCGCTGCCGGGATAAATAAAATCATCATAGACCCGGGCATAGGCTTTGGAAAGACCTTTGACCATAACCTCCAAATCATAAAGAACCTCCGCAGGTTCGGGCGGCTCAGGAGGCCGATACTCATAGGCCCCTCAAGAAAGGCGTTTATAGGGGCGATTCTGGACGGTGCTCCGCCTGAAGAAAGGCTTGAGGGCACTGCGGCAGCGGTTGCGGTCTCGGTCTTAAACGGCGCAAACATCGTAAGGGTGCACGACGTAGCCAAGATGAGCAGGGTCGTTAAAGTCGCGGACGCAATAAAGAGAGGAAGCGTCCCGTCATAGCCTGTATCTCCCGCCGGCCTTTTTCAATGCCCTTCTCAGTAGAGGCTCGTCTATCTTAAGCGCGCCGTGGGGGCAGACCTCAAGGCAGCAGTAGCACCTGATGCACTTTTCATAGTCAAATTCAATCGGCTGCTTTGCCTTCGGGGTTTTGCACGGGGATATGGCCTTTGCCGGGCACATCTTCACGCACTCGTTACAGGCCATGCAGAGGCCCCTGATGCTTTTTGGCCTGCTTGTGAGGTGCCGCCTGAGAAACCTCTGCGCAACCCTGTGGCCGAACATGAGGTCTGCGGTCTCGGGAAGCATGAAGTTTTTGACAGGCGAAATCCCGCCTTTTATCTCAAATTCATTTATCAGCCCGGCCTCATGCGCCTTTTTTATGACCGGCACCGTAAAGGGGTCAACCCCCAGAAGCCTTGAGGCCGCCACGTCCAGAGAAAGCGCATCGTCCCCTCCTATTAAAATCCCAAGATGCCTCGGAGTGCCGCCCGCGCCCGGGCCGTTTCCCTCCATGGCAAGCACTCCGTCCATGAGATTAATCCGGGGACTAAGCGCTTGATATATGGAAAGCAGGAGTTCGGCAAAAAGCATCCTGTCCTCTCCCACCCTGAAATGCCATTCAGGCTTTTTCATCCCCACTACGCACCCAAAGAGGTTTTTTACCGCAAGAGTAAGCATCATCTGTCCGTGGGTCTTAAGCTTGGGGAGGTTTATTATCACCTCCGCATCAAGGGCGTCCTCGGCAAGCTCTATGCCCCTGAATTTCCCCTCTGACATGACCTTCCTTGAGTCCTTGAACTCCTTTATGCTTACGCCCATCCCCTTCAGTGCGTCCGCTATGCCCGCGGCCTTAATGACCTTTTCAAGCGGCTCAAGTGGAGGTGAGTCCGAGACCTGCGGCCTTGCGCCTTTGTCTAATACGTATTGGCATACGGCCTTTATCAGGAGGGGATGTGTCGTTATGGCCTTTTCCTCTTTTGCCGCTGTAAGCAGGTTCGGCTTTATGAGCACGTTTGCGCCCGGTTTTATGAGGCCGCGGTCAAGCCCTGAGAGGATTTCAAAGGCATCCGCTTTAAGTTTTGCGTATTCGTATGAGGACTCTTTTACGATTACAATGTGCATTGTTTATTTTAGCACTTTGATACCGCCGAATTATCTTACAAATTTGCATTTAAAATGCAACTCTACGACATGGACGACCTTCAGGGCGTGATTGACACGAACAAGGATAACGGACTACCATTAGGAGGATGAAAATGTTTGACCTTAAAAGGCTAAAGAGCACAGATGTGCTTGCGGCAATCAAGCCCTATAGGCATGTGGCGAAGGCGTAGCGGGTTCACCATGGGCGGAACTCAAGTGGCAGTTTATTCTGGGCGATGAGACATTTATGGGAAAGGTTAAGCGGTTTCTGAAAGGCAAGGAATCCTTAGTTTCATGAAAAAATATGATGATTTTATTGTTTGGAGAGGTATTGCCATCTTATGGATAGTAATTGCTCATGTCTTACAACAACACAATATAGATTATTCTGTAGGAATAAATCGCCCCATATTTCACTTCATAAGTGCCAGTGGAATACCCTTAAATATATTTTTTATTCAAAGTGGATTTCTTGTCACAGGCAGGCTATTGGAAAGCAAAATAGGTTCACTGGATTTTTTAGGGAAACGCTTGATGAAGCTCTTGCCACATTATTTGATTTTGGTGCTCGCTGTATTAGTTTTAAACTTTGTTTCGTTTCCCGTAATTAAGAAAAAACAAGTTATTCTGACAAAACCAACAAGTTATACAGTTATTAAAACTGAAGTGGATGCCCTCCCTCAGGGCTTGTCAAGGATTACAGCTATCGGTGAAGACGGTAGGAGCGTTGTTCGTTATGGATATTGTCCCTTCCTTTCGTTGAAGTAGGAAGGACCGGTCTGCCCGTGCAATGCACGTAGACAGGTTGCATTATGCTAAGCAGCCGCCTCCTTTCTGTCAAGGTTTTTCTGCTGTAAAACAGCAACGAGTTTCGGTATCTCCCTGTAGCCTTGGACACGCCTGAATTTCCTCTCGGCCCTTAAGAGGGCGGCCACTGCCCACCTCTGTACCATATCGCCGCCTCTCCAGCGCTTCACCCTCCCGGTGATTGTCCTCGTTACCGAGAAGCAGGACTCTATAGGGTTCGTGGTCGAGAGGGTCTTCCTCAGAAGCCCCGTAATACCAAGCTTGTGCACGGTCAGCGTCTCCTCAAGCCCCTCCCTGAGCGAGGCCGCAGCAGAAGGGTTCAGCCGCTCAAGATACTTGACGGTCAGCTCAAGGGACGCCTTTGCCTTGTCGTAGTCCGTCATCTTGTAAGCCGCACTTATCCGGGCGTCTATGGCTCTCTGGTGCTCCTTGGGAAGATGCTCCTTAACATTGCGCCTCTTGTGCACCTGGCACCTCTGAACCGGCGCATCCGAACCGAACATCCTTGCCACCGCAGACCTCAGGGCCTTCGAGCCGTCCAGCACGAACAGGTAATCCTTCGAGGCGTCCAGTCCCCGCCTCACCATGTCCTCAAGCAGGCTCTTGCACACTTCGGCGTTCTCCGTGGCCCCCTGCCAGAGCCCAAGGACGTGTTTCTTCCCCCGTATGTCCAATCCCAAGGCCACCACGAGCAGGTGCCCCTTGAACTCTATGCCGTCCATGAATATCGCACAGAGGTCGAGACCGGAGAGGTCCCTCTCCATGAACTCCCTCATCTGCTCCGCCGTGGCCTCGACGAAGTGGCGACTCACGCTGGACTTCTTTATCCCATAGCCCTTGACGACCGACTCCACCGCCTCCTCATAGTTCCTGCTCGATATGCCGAGGACGAGGTTCTTCATTACATGGCGCCTCATGCCCTTCGGGTCCCTGAATGCCTCGTATGTGCTTAGAGGAATCTCCCTGTTGTCCTTGCCCCTTAAGCGGGGCCGTTCTATCACGACCTTCTGTTTGTCGAAATATACTGGGCGAAGATCGCCGCCCCACCAGTTGGCCGTCCTCAGAGGGTTCCTGCTGTTCTTCGGCCCTGCTATGCGCTCGCACTCGTCCTCCAGCAAGGCGGAGACCACCATGAGCCCCGCCTCACGCGACATACGCTCTACCGCCTCCGGAATGCCCGAAAGAACCTCGGCCACCGGCAAGGGCAACTCAAGCACAATTCTGCCGTTGCTTATCTCCCTGATCCTGCCGTTTACTTTTCTCTCCATTTTGCGGTATCTTTTTCCCATAGAAAGCGACCTCCTTTTGATTTGGTTTCAGTGAATCATTTTAATCGGGGGTCGCTTCCTACTTCAACAACTTACAGGGACATCATC
>JAUXOF010000056.1 GCA_030682405.1 Thermodesulfovibrionales bacterium | reverse complement strand
GAAAGGAGGGGGTCATGGTCGTCAGGGAATACATCTCAAAAATAGCAGTCAAGGAGCTTATCTCAAAAACCCATGCGCTTTCGGTGGCTGCAATGGATGCCGTGGACATGCTTCAGGGGAGCCTCATATACGGCAACCTCTTGATGCTTGAGGACCTCAAGGATTCAGTAAGCCGCATACGCGCCGATGTGCCTGTTCTTGTCAAGGCGTTTACCGAGGAGTCGAGGGACAGCGCATGGGCGGAAAGCTACAGGAACGTCCCGGGGCATCTGAGCATGATAGGCGAGCATCTTGAAGGCATGGCGCAGGGCCTAAGCAGAAAAGTAACCGGGGGGATACTCTTTAGCGACAAGGCTGTGGGGGAGGCGAATTTTCTCTTCGAGAGGATAAAGGACATCCTCCAGAACACATCCGATATGATACTTGCAAGAAACGACATCGTGGCAAACTATATCGCCTCGGCCGAGGCCGACATAGTGAGGGCTGCAAATGATTTTTCCACAAAGCATGAAGAGAGGCTCATAGAAGGCATATGCATGCCGCAGGCATCCGCGGTTTACATTAACCTATTGAATGCGATAAAGGCGGTTGCATGGCAGGCAAAGGAGATTGCACGGGAGCTTCGGAGCAAATAGCCCGGAAGCAGGCAAGGGCATCCGGCCACCCCCCCCTCTATGCGGCCATGAGCCGGGAGGAGTTTTCCGAGAGGGTATCAAGGGCCTTCGGGATGCTCAAGGAGTGCAGCCTTTGCCCCCGCGCATGCGGCGTGGACAGGACCGAGGGGCAAAGGGGCTTCTGCAGGACCCTTGATAAGCCGTTTGTTTCAAGCTGGGGGCCGCACTTCGGAGAGGAGCCGCCTCTTGTCGGCCCGCATAATATGAAGGCCGGCTCAGGCGCGATATTTTTCGGAAACTGCAATCTTGGGTGCATCTTCTGCCAGAACTGGACGATAAGCCATCACCGCGGGGGAAGCGACACGGCAGAAGGCGCCGAGATATCCACCGAAAGACTTGCGTCAATAATGCTTGAGCTTCAGGATGCCGGCTGCCACAACATAAACCTCGTCACCCCGACGCACCAGATGCCCATGATACTAAAGGCGCTTGGGGCGGCAAAAGACAGGGGGCTTGCCCTGCCCGTAGTCTATAACACCGGAGGCTACGATTCCCTTGAGGCGGTAAGGCTGCTTTCAGGGATTGTGGACATTTATATGCCTGACTTTAAGTACTGGGACCCTGAGATGGCTGCCAAATACTCTCTGGCAAGGGACTACCCGGAGACGGCAAAGGCGGCCATACGGGAGATGCACAGGCAGGTCGGAGACCTCGTAATAGAAAACGGGGTGGCAATAAGGGGGCTTCTTCTCAGGCACCTTGTTCTTCCCTGCGGCATAGCCGGCACAAAGGATGTCGTGAAGTTCGTTTCAGAGGAGATATCGAAAAACACCTATATAAACATTATGGACCAGTACCACCCCTGCTTTAAGGCGTTCGAGCACCCCCCTCTTGACAGGAGGATTACGGAAGGGGAATATGAAGAGGCAGTAAGGGCAGCCACGGAGGCCGGGCTGAGGAGAATTGCAGGTGTGACCGTACAGTGAGCGGGCTGCGCCCCTCACCGGACTTTTTTGTATGCCTCTTCCGCTTCTTTGATGTTGCCGAGCCTTTCATGGGCAATGCCTAAGGAGCGCCAGAGGACCGGCCTTCGGGGGTTGTCTTTAAGGTATCTTTTTGCCTGGCTTATCGTCTGAAGATAGATATTGGGCTTGGGCAGGGAGTAGCGGGTTATCACCCGCGCGTTTTTGGCTGCGGCCCTCACCAGTATGTTGGCGGTGTCGTCGGAGTAAATCAAATACCACTGCCCGTCACCCTGAATGGCGTCTATAAGCGGGAACATCTCGCCGGAGACCGGGCTCATCCCCGGCGTGATGATTATGTCCAGTCCGTAGGCATCCAGCAGGGAGCGCCACTGTGGCATGTTGAAAGCCGCGCCCTGCTCGGCCCATATAATCTCCCCATACGCCATATCAACGTCATTGGGCACATCGGCAACCGGCATGAATATCCGCATCTCCGGGACTGACCAAGAAAGATACCCCGCCCATCCCTGATAGTTAAACGCCTTCCCCTCAGGCTTTGCCTGTCTTAGGAATGCGGCCGCATCTTCGGGAAACTCCCTGCTTATGCCGGGCCTCACGCTGAAAGGGGTGAAGGCAAGCCAAAGGGCAAGCACCAAGGAAAAGCCGGCGAAAAGGAGCCTGCTGTCTTCCCACGACTCCTTCTTCGGGATGTTGTAACAGGCGACTATCGGAGAAAGCATCAGGAAAAAAGGCATGAACCTCAGCCCATTGAAAGGCAGGAGGCCGAAGACCGAAAGCATAAGGATATGCTCAGGGGACATATTTCTGAAGGTCCTTGCAATGGTGACGATGGCGACCAGAAGGAGCATCCAGTAGGCAGGGAACAACTCCCCGAGCCTGACGGCATCAACCGGCGAGAGATACTCCTGAATGCTTTCCATGTAAGCCGGAGGGCTTATGAAAGACATCGCAGCGCTCCGCATGAAGGCAAACGCCCCGGGTATGAAGGCCAGAGCGACGAGAGGCAAGAGGGCGACTGCGCCCTCCTGCACCATTGGCCATAGCGGCTGCCTCCTTATGAGACGCGAGGCGGCACGCGATATGAAATATATCCAGACAGAGGCCAACCCTATGGCAAAGCCGTGGTGGACGTTTGCCCAGACGAGTATGACCGGCAGCACAAGCCAGTGTGCCCTGCTCTTGTCGTCCAGCCTTCTCAGCTCAAGGAGAAAGACGGTGAGGGCAAAAAACAGAAAGCCGAAGAGCTGGGGCCTTTCGCTCGGAAACGAGATGAACATATGTGCGGGAAGGATCAGGAAGAATATGCGCTGGTAAAACCCAACCCCGGCCTTCCGCATCAATACATAAAGGAGCCAAATAATCGCTATGTAAACAGCCGCCCTTAAAATCACCACTCCGGCAAAACCGGCAAGCCTCCACGTAAGATAAAGGGCCAACTGCCCGAGCCATTGGGATAAAAGCCCGAGGGACGGGACGGACTTCACTATCCCGCCTTCCCATATGGACCGGCCCTGCCCCAGATGATAAAAGAAATCCCCCTCTGTTATGGGGCCTAAATAAGAAAGGCAGAACGCGGTTAGAAATGCAAAAAGCAGCAGTCTTCTTAGCCGAGGCATTCCGTTAATGACCCGATTCCCTCAGTTGTTGAAGCCCGTGTGCGCCCTCACTGGGGAAGCGCTCATACAGGGTCCTCGCCTCCTCGTACCTGCCGAGCATCATAAGGGCTTCTGCCTTTGCAATGGTGTAGACCGGGTTCCACGGCGCGGATGAAATGAATATGTCCTCCACGCCTATGATTTCGTAGAAAATCTCGTCTTTGTTGATGTTGAAACTGTAGATTATTTTTTCGTTCTGGGGCACGTTCCTGACGAAAACTGCGCTGTTGTGCTTGAGGAAGACCAGGTTCCATCCGTCATGCCTTGCAAGGGTCGCGGCAAGCGGGATAATGTGGCCCGACTCCCTGAAGATAACCGGTATCACTATGAAGTTTATCCCGTAGGCATCAAGCTGGCTTTCCCACGGGGGAAACGTTTTCAGTATGGAATCGGCCGTCCTGTTGACCGCCTCGTCAAGCGCCCTGCCGTCTATGAAGACCTCGTACTTGGGGTAAAGGCTCCAGATGAGAAATCCCCCCCATGTATAAAAATTATACATGGGGCCTTTTATATCGGTCACCGACAGGAATTGCACAAGCCTTACCGGATACCACGGCGTCACCCACGTCTGCGTAATGCCCGGCTTAAGCGCATAGGGCATCCGCTTGTAAGAGTAAGTGTAAAAACCTATGGAGATCATAAGGACCGCGGCAACCCCCGCCCTAAACAGGTTCCTCCACCTCAGCTCCGGCATGCTCAGCTCCGTGAGGGTTTTCCCCATATAAAACGACAGTACGACCAGAGAGACCATCAGCCCGCGCGCGTAATAGTTCGCAAAGAAAGTGACGAGGCTCACCACGGCAAGTTCGGCTATATCAATGTCCCGCTGCCTCCAGTACTTCAATATAAGCAGGACGTAGAGGACCCCTATAAAGACCCAGTAAGCAATGAGCCACTTGTAGTCGAGGTTCGTGTAAAAATACCAGAGGGACTTGTACTCCAGCACCACATTTTGCACCCAGCCGCTGCCCCCGCCCGTTGCCGAACTGGCAACGCTCTCAAAGAACATTGAAGAAAGCCCTGTGACGTAATCAAAAAAAATCACATACCCGTTCGGGTTCAGAAAAGACGCGACCACGGAGAGGGCGGCGACGGCAAAGAACCATTTGAGGTACGGGGCATCTTTCCGTCTGCCCATAAGGGCCCGATACCCGACCCTCAGGGCCTCGGCGCCAGCATAAGCGATGATTATCACGTTTCCGATTATAAACCCTGCATGTATATTGGACCACGCGGCCGTAAGCAAAGGCAGCGCCGCATAAGAGAAATCGAAGGGCTTGGGATTTTCCTTCAGATGACCTTCCCGTCCGTGGCTTCTCAGCCGCTCTATGAGCATGACTATAAAGATTGCGAGGCAAAAAGAGATGCCCTGCGGCCTTTCAAAGGAATAAAAAAGCTGAAGCGGCAGCATGAGCGCGGCGGGGCTTACAATGATTACAGCCGTCCACCAAGGCTTAAGCCCCCTCCTTAAAAGCCAGATATAAAGGGCCGCCATTGGCAGGATGATGAGGATATTCCTCAGGATGCCCACCCCCGGATAACCGGCTGCGGCAAACGAAAGGTAGAAAATGACCTGCCCCAGCCACTGAGACCTGAGCCCTATCTTTTTGGAATCGTCAAGCGGCACGGGCGTTGTATACGCAAACGGGTCCTCCTCAGGCACTTTCCAGTCGCTGCTCAGGATATACTGCCCTGTTTTCAGATGCCACCAGATGTCCGGGTCGTTGAGGGGAAAGTTAAAGCTGACGCCCATCAAGTAGCTGAAAAAAAGAATGGGCAGCAGCACCTTCAGGACGATATTCAGGAGCCTCCTGCGGGAATCGTGTTTTGTCTCGGCCTCAGTCTGAACCGGCTCTTTTTCCTTTTTCGTCTCTATTTCCTTCTTATGTTTTTTAGCACCTGCCATAGCTGTCCTCAAACCTCGTTATATCGTCCTCCCCCAGATGCTCCCCGCTTTGTATCTCTATTATCTTAAGCGGGATGAGGCCCGGGTTTTCAAGCCTGTGTTTCGTAGAGGCCGGAATGAACGTGCTTTCGTTTTTATTTACTATGAATTCCTCCTCGCCCCGATGCACCTTTGCCACGCCGGAGACGACTATCCAGTGCTCGCTCCTGTGGGCGTGCATCTGAAGGCTCAATCTCGCCTTGGGCTTAAGGCAGATATGCTTTATCTTGTACTGAAGCCCTTTCTCAAGCACGGAGAAATGCCCCCACGGCCTTTCCTCTACCTTAGGGGCAAGGTACTCCTCCTTGCCCTCCTTCTTGAGCCTGCCCACGAGTTCCTTTACCTGCTGAACCTTCTCCTTGGGGACGATGAGCGTTGCATCCTGCGTGTCGACGACCACCATGTCCTCAAGCCCTATGGCCGCTATCAGCCTTGCCCCGGCAAAAAGTATGGAGTCCTTGCATCCCACCTCCACCACATTGCCAAACAAGACGTTGCCCTCGCTGTTTTTATCAAGCACATCGTCCAGCGCTGACCAGCTTCCTATGTCCGACCACTTAAAGTCCGCGGTCACCACGGCTATCCTTTCGGACTTCTCCATCACGCCGTAGTCTATGGACTCCTCCTTTAACTTCCGGTAGACCTCCTTAAGTGCCTCTTCCTCCTTATCCGTATTAAGGTAGCGCGCTATCTCTGAGAACGCCTGGTGGAGTTCCGGCATATGGCGTTTCAACTCGGCTATGATGTCTTTTACCCTGAAAAGGAATATGCCGCTGTTCCAGTAATAAGAGCCGTCTTTGAGGAACGTCTTTGCTGTTTTCAGGTCGGGCTTTTCTATAAACCGCGCGGCACTGAAAACGCCGGCCATGAGCTTCTTCCCCGTCTTTATATACCCATAGCCCGTCTCTGGCCTTGAGGGCTTTATGCCGAATGTGACGATATCGCCTTTCCGGGCGGCGGCGGCAGCCGTCTCCACGGCAGACAGGAAGGCCCCGGCATCGCCTATATGGTGGTCAGAGGGGAGAATGAGCATCAGTGCATCCTTTGACTTCTTGTAGAGCTTGAAAGCCGCAAGGGCCACCGCAGGCGCGGTGTTTTTGCCCTCGGGCTCTAAAATGCAGTTTACGCCTCCGAGGAGTTCCTTCAACTGCCATTCGACAATGTCCTTCTGCCCCTTGGTCGTCACTACAAGTATATTTGAGGGCTTTATCCCGCCCCGGAGCCTGTGTATCGTGTCCTGAATGAGGGTCCTTTCGCCTATGAGCCTCAGGAACTGCTTTGGGAAGGCCTCGCGGCTGAGGGGCCAGAACCTCGTTCCCTTTCCGCCTGCCATGATTACCGCATGAAGCTGCTTTTTATAGTCGGGTTTTTTAACCGGCACTGTTGTTATTTACCTTCAACTCTTTTATCCCTGCTGCCTTCTGAAGAGTCCCTTCAGTTCTCCGGCCCTGAGCCTCCACGGAAGCCAGCTTGCCTCCCTGACTATTTTTTTGGACATCTTTGAATGCCCCTTTGAGCGCTCGTGGAATATTATGGGTATTTCCTTTATGCCAAGCCCTGTCCTGAAGACATGATACGTCATCTCTATCTGGAATGCATAGCCCTCCGAGCCGACAATATTGAGGTCTATGCCCTCAAGCGCCTTTCTGCTGTAGGCCCTGAAGCCGCTGGTCATATCGGAGACCTTTATGCCCAAAATAAAGGAGGCATATAAGTTGCCGAACCTCGAAAGCAAAAGCCTCCTAAAGTCCCATCCCACAACGCTTATCGTGCCGTACATGTACCTTGAGCCTATCACAAGGTCGCTTCCCTTTTCCACCTCGTCAAGAAACCTCGGCAGGTCGGCCGCGTTATGCGAGAGGTCCGAGTCCATCTCCATGAAGCACTCATAGCCGCGCTCAAGCCCCCACATAAAACCGGCCACATAGGCCGTGCCGAGTCCAAGCTTCCCCTGCCTGTTTAGGACATTGACCCTCTTGTCCTTTCCCTGCCAGTGCGCTGCTATCTCCGCCGTACCGTCGGTCGATTTGTCGTCCACCACAAGAATGTCGAAGGCCTCCTGCGAGAGAATTTTTATGATTACCACGGGAAGGGTGTCCTTCTCGTTGAAGGTCGGCAGTATGACAAGGGTCTTCCTCATACGATAATTTTTTATATTAGCAGATTTAATGCCAAAAAGTCCCATATTTCGGGAACTCGGGCCTGCGACATAAAAGTGGGGATAGGGGAGATTTTCTCAAACCTCTCTCCGGCCTAAAGGCCGGAGTTTCGGGCAGCCATTTATCCCCAAGCTTAAAAGCTCAGGGTTTTCTGGCAGTTTTGATAAATTATTATAAAGATCAATAAAGGAACATTCATCTATGTTAATAATAATTCATTGTTAGAATGAACAAGCTTTTCAAATAATACTTGACAAATGTTAAAATAACTGTATTATAGATTATTAATATATATCGTTTGGAATATAGAGGTATAAAATGGAATCATTAAAGCCGAGCAAAATTGATCAGAATGAATTT
>JAUXOF010000047.1 GCA_030682405.1 Thermodesulfovibrionales bacterium | reverse complement strand
AGCGTCAGTTCCTGTCAAGCCCCAACCTGGCGGAAAAAGCACGCCCATGATTAAGAATTGTACCTGAGCGTCAGTTCCTGTCAAGCCCCAACATTGTCCGTCAATGGCCCTCCCTTAGCCATATTGTACCTGAGCGTCAGTTCCTGTCAAGCCCCAACCCTTATATCGAGGTCATGAACAATGGAATAATTGTACCTGAGCGTCAGTTCCTGTCAAGCCCCAACCCGGAGGTTATAGAAGCCTTGAACCTCAACATTGTACCTGAGCGTCAGTTCCTGTCAAGCCCCAACCCACCCCGCAGAGGGCCGCAGGCTGCCTTAATTGTACCTGAGCGTCAGTTCCTGTCAAGCCCCAACTGGTATCCCATGCAAACCCAAAGGGCTTGAATTGTACCTGAGCGTCAGTTCCTGTCAAGCCCCAACTAATCGGCTATTACATTTATAAGTACTTCTCTATTCCCGTATGCGTCCTGAGCCTCCCGTAGATTATCTCCGCTATCCTCATGAGATTTACGGTGTCCTCCTTATTATAAAGCCTAAGGAGTTCAAGGGCCTCGGAGCTTCCCCGTTTGACCTCCCTCCAGAGCAGCACTGCGTCATAGCTTTCTATGCCCTGCACCTCCTTCTGCCGCTGTATCCCGAAATACGGCTCAAGCTTCTTAAGCCCGCCTTTTAAGCCCAGCTTGCGCGCCCCGAAACAGAGGTCAAAGTGCGGCATCTCAAACGTCAGGCCCCGGAGCGAGCGCTCCAAAAAAGGGACGTCAAAGGCAGAGCCGAAGAACGTTATCAGGTATTTGTACCTCGAAAGCTCCTCCCTGAGGGCCTCTTTCGTTAGGTTTCTGCCCCGGACAAAACACTTGTATTCAACTCCGTCATAAAGCCCCACGAGGGTCGCATATCCGCCCCTTCCGGCGGCATATCCGTTCGTCTCTATATCAAGGCAGACGGCATCGCCCCTGAACGCGTTAAAGAGCCTCCAGTGCTCGCTGCTTTGGAGGGTGTCCTTAAAATACCCTGCATTTCCGTTTTCAAGCTCCACGGATGCCGAATGGAGGGCCTCGTCAAAAAGGCTTTTTCTTTCAGGCGAGAAAAAGGGGATGTTTTTTGCCGAGATGAATTGAGGCCAAGAGAGGATGCCCTCCCTCCAGAGTCTTTTCTCTAACTTTGCGCCTATCCCGTCTAAGATGCAGAAGGTGCTTTGAATCATGCTCTATTATAAATGATTTCCTCTTACTAAAGAGTTCATAAGTATGAAGACATCAAATATAAAATCCCTCCTAACCTCCCTTTGCCAAAGGGAGGGAATTTACCCCTCTTTAGCAAAGAGGGGCGAGGGGAGATTTTTTAACATCTATGTCCTCTTACTTCTGCGCTTATCAGTAAATTCCGGAGGGCCGGGGTCAAGGCCGGATTTGCATTTCCGCGCTTCCGTATTATATTTTAAAGAATGGCAAGGGCAGTTGCGCTTCTATCAGGAGGTCTGGACAGCACGCTTTCAGTGCTTCTTATGCTCAGGCAGGGCATAGAGGTCACTGCGGTCACCTTCCTTACGCACTTCGGGTGCGACGCAGGCGATACCTCGTCCTGCTCAAAAGACCCCTCGCTTAATGCCGTGAAATTCGGGTTTGAAGTCAAGCTCTGCCACCTTGCGGACAAATTCATCGACATAGTGAAAAACCCCAGATACGGCCACGGAAGGAACATGAACCCGTGCATAGACTGTAGGATTCTCATGCTCAGGGAGGCAAAAGAGCTTATGTCGCTTACCGGAGCGGATTTCATAGTGACAGGGGAGGTCCTCGGCCAGAGGCCCATGAGCCAGAGGAGAGAGACTTTTCCGCTCATAGACAGGGAGGCGGGCGCTCTCGGCTATGTGCTCAGGCCTCTTAGCGCAAGGCTTCTTAAGCCTACCGTGCCGGAGATGAAAGGCACTGTAAACAGGGACAAGCTCTATGCAATGAGTGGCCGTTCAAGAAAGCCCCAGATGGCCCTTGCTGCGGAACTCGGGCTTACGGATTACCCGAACCCAGCAGGCGGGTGCCTCCTTACCGAGCCGAATTATTCCCACAGGCTTTCCGAGCTTCTATCTGAAAACCCCGAGCCTACTGTAAACGACCTTCATCTTCTGAGGGTGGGAAGGCATTTCAGGCTCAAAAGCGGGGCAAAGGCCATAGTCGGAAGGAACGAGGCTGAAAACTCAAGGCTCCAAAGTCTCCTTAACAAAGACGATTATCTAATGGGGGTTGAGGATTTCGGAAGCCCTCTTACTATTTTAAGAGGCGGTCTAAGGGGAGATGCCTCGGAAGAGGACATCATGACCGCTGCCTCCATATGCGCAAGGTACTCGGATGCAAGGCATCTGCCTGCGGCTGTCGTAAATGTCATGAAGGACAATGCGGTCTTTTATCTTAACGCCGGGCCTGCGGACGGCGGCCTGATAGAGTCCCTGAGGATAGAGAAAAGGAATAAGACGGTCCTCCCCATTAAAGCTCTATAATCTCCGCTTCCATCTTACTTAAATCAAGCAGTGCGATTGTGGATTTCCCTTTGTGGAGCCTTGCGGCCTTGCCCGGGTTGATTATCATTGTGGAGCCGACATTTCTTACGTCCGGCGTGTGGGAGTGGCCGTAGATTACGAGGTCGAACTCCCCGCTTTGTGCCAATGCCCCGGCCATGTCCGGCTCGTGCACAATGACTATGTTTTTGCCTGAGATTGTCATCATGTGGGGCTGGTTGTGAATCCTGCCTTCTGATTTTTCTTTAAGTAGGGGCTTGTCGCCATCGTTATTGCCGTATATTCCGGTGAATTCCGCCTTAAGCCCTCCCAACACCTCAAATGTAAACGGGGATATCAGGTCCCCTGCGTGTATGACGTGGGATACGCCTTTTTCGTTCATGATTTGAACGATTTTTCCTATTGCCTCCATGTCGTCATGGGTGTCGGAGATTATACCTATTAGCATAAGCGCCTCCTGAAGATATGTTCATAGATTATAGCCTGTTAGGGGTTAGGATGGGGCATCCCCCCTCCCCCCTGCAAAAAACCCTTGCCTAAACCCCCTGTTTTATGCAAAATATCAGTGCTCGTTAAAGGGGATAGTTATGTCCGGACTCACCTACAAAAAAGCCGGTGTTGACATCAAAGAGGGAGATAGGTTTGTGGGGCTAATCGCCCCCCTTGCCAGAAAGACCTTCAGGCCGGAGGTAATGACCGGTATAGGCTCATTCAGCGGCCTTTTCAAGCTCGATGTCGCCAAATACAAAGAGCCGGTTCTCGTAAGCGGCACGGACGGGGTCGGCACAAAGCTGAAGGTGGCGTTCATGGCGGACAGGCACAGTACGGTCGGCATAGACCTCGTGGCCATGTGCGTAAACGACATCCTCACAAGCGGGGCCGAGCCTTTGTTCTTTCTGGACTATTTCGCAACCGGAAAGCTCAAGGCAGAGAAGGCAAAAGAGGTGATAGAGGGCATTATAGAGGGCTGCAATGAGGCCGGATGCTCCCTTATAGGCGGCGAGACCGCTGAGATGCCGGGTTTTTACGCAGATGGCGAGTACGACCTCGCGGGGTTTGCCGTGGGTGTCGTGGAGAAGTCCAAAATCATAGAGCCTTGCAGGGTCAGGGCCGGGGATGCGCTTATAGGGATAGCCTCTACAGGGCTTCACAGCAACGGGTATTCGCTTGCGAGGAAGGTTTTTTTCGATAAGGCGGGGATGAGGCCCGAAGATTACGTCCCCGCGCTCGGCACGACCATAGCGGAGGAGCTTCTTAAGCCTACGAGGATTTACGTTAAGGCTTATAATTCGCTCGTTTCGGCGGGCATAGAGATAAACGGCATTGCCCACATTACCGGAGGGGGAATACCCGGAAATCTCCCGAGGGCCTTCCCTGAAGGCGTCTCTGCTGATATAATATCCGGGTCTTGGCCTGAGCCGCCCGTGTTCGGCCTCCTCAGGGAGATGGGGGATGTGCCTGAGGACGAAATGAGATGGACTTTTAATATGGGGATAGGGTATATAATAATAGTTCCTGCCGGGTCTGCCGACAATGCGGTTTCTGTTCTGAGAGAAAATGGATACGAATCGTATTTAATCGGCGAGGTTAAAAAAGGGGGAAGAGGCGCCAGATATGTATAAGGTCAAAAAGCTGCTTAAGAGGCTCTTTACGCCTATCACAATAATGGTCGTGCCCCATACAAGCAGAAAGACTTTGAGCATTAAAATGCCGTCCATAGGGATTTTTACCGCTATCATAATGTGCGTTATAGGGACGGTGTATGTGTTCTCCGTGGCTGTCGATGCCTTTGAATACAGGAGGATGAGAGACACGCTGACCTTCTACAAGGGCCAGTTCCTTGAACTGAGGTCCACGATTTCCGCGCTGAAGACTGCGGAGCATGAGTTCAAGAAGCTGTTTTCGCTCAAGTCAAAAGAGGATGTCCTTGAAAATCTGAACACTTCCGACAGCGGCAACATAGAGGACATAGAGGCACTGAAGGGGCAGATTAAAATAACCATAGAGACTGTCGGCGAGATACGGGACTATCTCAGCCAGCAGAGGGACCTGTATATGGCAACGCCCAAGGGATGGCCGGTCATGGGGAGGGTTACGTCTGGCTTCGGCATGAGGGTGCATCCGATAACCGGCTCCGAGCATCTCCATTTGGGGCTTGATATTTCCACTACTCCCAATACCCCTGTGCGAGTTACCGCTGACGGCGTTGTGAGTTTTGCAGGCTGGGGCAATGCCAACGGCAATATCGTGGTGGTGGAGCACGGTTTCGGGTATTCGACTTTCTATGCGCACAACAAGAAAAATATCGTCAGTGTGGGCCAGAAGATAAAGAGGGGAGACGTCATCGCCAAAGTGGGCTCAACGGGAAATGCAACCGGCCCCCATCTGCATTATGAGATATGGAAGAACGGACATGCGCTTAACCCGGCGGGGTCTATTGCATCAAAGGAATTCAAAACAGGGCAGATGTAGGCAAAGGCTGTTTTTAGCAGGCAGAGTAAACGGAGGCATTGATGTTTTCAAAGAACACGGAGAAACTCGAATCCTTTATAGGCGGCGGCACTCAGGTCAAGGGCGATATAAAGACGAAGGGCACGCTGAGGATAGACGGCACGGTAGAGGGCAATATAGAGGCGGACTGGATTATCCTTGGGGATAAGTCGTATTTTAAGGGTAATGCATCCGCAAGGGGCATAGTGGTGGGAGGCATTATAGACGGAAACCTCGTTGCAAAGGAGATAATCGAGATAAAGCAGAAAGGGCAGGTGAGGGGGGATATAGTTACAGCCAAGCTTACGGTTGCAGAGGGCGGCATCCTTGAAGGCAGGACGGCAATGCGGAAGGATGAAGTGAAGGCCCTTGAGTTTTCAGAGGAAGAACTAAAAGAGCCGCAGACCTACGGCGGAGGATAGTACGGGTAGTAGTACGGGTAGTGCCACGGCGGGTAATACGGGTACGGATAAAAGTAGTAAAAATAAGGGTTATTATAATAGATTTCCTCTTTCCAGAGATAAAGCTCTTTAATCTCCAACACCGGAAAAACGTATGTTGCGTCCCCGATTTTTCTTTCCTCGCTGCCTGTGAGCCTTCCGGTTACAGTGATATTGCGGCCTTTCCTGTAGATTTGGGGGTCGAGATGTCCGCTGTAGAGGCCGAGGAACCTTCCCCCTGAGACGTCTTTGTCTATAATTTCCCCGTATTTGTTCACGGGTTTCTGAACGACTTCCACCAGAGTCCCTGCATTGACTATCGTGGCCTTAACAATGGTGCCGCCCCAGAGGAACGGCGAGTCCTTGTATTTTTCCACGTCCGACTGCACGGTTCCAAAGGGGATGCGCAACGCCTTCATTCTTGCTTCATTTGAGATTACAGGCGCACAGGAGGCAAGAAGGGTTGCCGCAAGCAGGATGAGGAGTGCGCGCTTCATATGAGATTTGTATCACTTTTTTGTGAGACTTGCAAGAGGTTTTTGCATTTTTGACTATCGCCGGATTTGGGCTTATTGACACAATTAGGCGTTGGGGCTTGACAGGAACTGACGCTCAGTACAATGGGAGGCCAAAGGGAGGGGGTGTCAACAGAATTCGGGACGAGGGCGGATGAGGTAACTCCTCTAATGCCCCAAGTGTTGCACTTCCTCATTGAACTGGCGAGTCTTCATTAAGTCCCATTAGTTCAACGGCCTCATCGATATGTTTTTTTTGTATCCGTGGTGATTCATCTAAATCGGCAATTGTTCGAGATACGAGTAATATTTTTACTTCTATCCGTTTTGAGGGAATGGTATATCTCTTATAGGTCTCTTTAAGATAATTTTCTATGGGAGGTGAAATTGCATCATATTTCAGAAATTCATGTTTATTGTGCACATCTGCATTACAAGTAATAATACGATTACCACTTCTATATCTTTTTTGTTGCTGCATTCTGGCATTATTAATTTCTCTTTTTACAGTTACTGTTGTATATTCAAAAGGTTTAGCAGGCTCTTTATCAAAGCCGGATACAAAGACTTTCAAGTCAATTCTGTCAAGTAGTGCGGTAGGAAGTCTCCCAATACGAGATTTAATATCTGTTTTCGAGCAGGTGCATTTTGGTCTTAATTCCTTATTATGCACTGTGCATTTAGCATTACGATTTGATGAAATATGTCCGCAACCCGATTCAGGACATCCATAAAGCTTTGATCTACAATTGCACGGGTTCATTGCAGCAAATAAAATAAAGTTGCAGGGGTACTCAATCATAGCATTAACATGTCGAACATGCGTTTTTTTCTCTGTTAGTGTCTTTTTAAAATGTTCAATAAAATTTCCTGGGCATTGATTTATTTCATCAAAGAAAAGAATGCCCCTGTGTGATAAAGAAACCAATCCAGGAAGGGGAAAGCCCCTCCCTCCCCCCATCAAAGCTGCTTCAGTAATTCTTCCAGAAGCTTCTTGAAAGGGTCGTCTAAGAACAAGTTCGCTTCCCTTTAATTCCCCTTTAGTGCTATATATCTTATTAACTTCAAGCATCTCTTCCTGGGTCATGTCTGGCAATAACCCAAGTGCCGCTTGAGCCAGCATTGTTTTTCCCTGACCAGGAGGCCCTAAAAGTAATATATGATGCCCACCTGCTAAAGCAACTCTCACCGCCAGCTTTGCTCTTGATATACCTTCAACAGCTTTAAAATCTGGAATATAACCAGAAATCCTTTTTTCTTTAATCACTGATTTCTTAAATTTTGCCTCTCTCGGAGTCTGTATAGACAGTAAAATTTTCCACACCTCTTGCAGGTCTTTTGCTATATAAGCTTTTATCTTGGGGTTGGCTCGTAATAATAATGCAGCATGAGTTTCTGATTCTTCAGGAACGATGATAGTAAATCCTTCTTTTGCAGATGAAATTAAACTCAACATCCCATGGTCTGGAGCTTCAAGTGACCCATTTGTAATATCAAGTTTTCCTATTAATAAATACTTGTCCTCATTATTTCTTAACCTCTCTCGATAGCTGATTATTAACTCTTTTTGTTTAATAAGACCATCAAGGTCTTCTAAAATTCTTTTCTTTTTATTTTGAACTATATTATGGTCTTTAACTAATTCTTCCAATTTCATGATTTCTTCTGTTACAGCATCAATATTTTGCATTATGCTTGCCTGAAGAAGCATTATTGCAATTGGTAAGTCTAATCCTGAAGAAAGTTTAATATCTTCGGCTGGTGATAAATCGAATGTATATCCTTGAGTAGTTAAAACAGCCCAATTACCTTCTACTGACGTTTCTATAGCTTTCAATGCCCGAACGATTCCTTCCTTTACAACCTTTGACGCTAAACCTAAAACCGTTATTCCACTTCTCTCTTTTTCTCTTACAGTGCGAAATTTTATTAGATTGCCTTCTATTCCTTTTATGTCAGCCCCATAAATTTCCATTTATTACATCCCCCTCATATGTTCATGTTTCATGCAATGGTGAGAGTAACATAATGTAATTAAATTATTTGACCTGTTAGTTCCGCCTTTAGATAAGGGTACAATATGATGAATTTGTAACGGCCCATTGCAATATCCATCAGCGGTTTGGCATTCATGAGAATCTCTTGAGAGAATCATAGCTCTTAACGATTCCCAATTAATGCCGTAGTCCTCTCCCCTTATTACTGGCGTATCTGAGAAAGTATGCTTGCTGACACTAATTCCATTTAAAAGTATCGAATCACTTTCATGCATTTCTCTCGCTTTGTTTATTAAGTAATTATATTTATCATAATCTGCCTTAGCTTCATTATATAATCTTAAGTATTTTTCTGCATTATCTCTATTATTAAAAATACCTAACGTCAATATCCTGACCCAGAAATCAATTTTTTTATGAAAATTAAATTTCTCGAAATTTTGTTCAAAATCTTTCTTGTATATATTACTGGTCATAATAAATACCTATGATTTCAGATATATCTTTAGAGCATAGATAGATTTCTATTATCCTTTCAATTATCTCAGAAACATCGTATTTTTTTATGCTCATTGCGTATTTAAGAGAAAAGCATTCTTCATTTTTATAATTTTCTATATAAAAAGTTCCAAAGCATTCTTGCTGTGAAAGTTTTTTTAGAATGTTAACAATCGCACTCTTTACAAGTAGAAAATGACTTTTAACAATTATTTCATTCTTCTGTCTATCATGTCTAATCTGCATACACCTAAAAGAATGTAAGGACGGCAATGTAATGATTAATTCATATGCACGATTTTCTACGTCTATATTATTATTTAGCAGTTCACGTTGGACGGCTTCAAGAATATTTTGGGATGTGCTAATAGCGGAGGTTGTTTGATTATCAGAAGATTTCTTGCTTCCGCTAATTTTATCGATTAGTTCACCTGTTTCGCTATCAGCAGTCTCATCTTCTTCACTTTTACAATGGTCATTGTTTTTATTTTTTATCGGCTCTGGCAAAGAAGGAATGTTAACAATTTTTTTAAGGGGTTGGGAATAATATTTATCCTCTTCAAATTCATAAGTAAATGCTTGCTTACATACTGGGCACTTTATTCGGACATTCTGCTTGCTTAATATTTTCTCAGCATCTAACCTAAGCCTTCTTTTGCAATTAGGGCAATCAATTATCATATTTTATTTCTCTATGAGTAGTAATCAGTGATTCAACCCTTGCCACCTGCTCATCGGTTATTTTACCGAAGTCCGTGCCTTTTGGGAAGCACCATCTGACTATCCCGTTCATGTGCTCGTTAGTGCCCCTCTGCCAAAAGGCATAAGGACGGGCGAAGTAGCACCTTGTGCTGATGGCTTCGGTTTCCTCACCCTACTGTCCTCGTTTGGCCGAACTGGTTCGGGTAGACCAGTTCCTTAAGGCCATAATACATTAAGCGCAGAGGTAGAAAAAGAGGGATTCCCGACAAGCGGGAATGACATGGGAAAGGAGGAAGGCGGGATGGAAATGCTTTACAAATGCTTTACATTTAAACCATTTCTGGACATGGTTTCCTTAAAAATCAACCACTTGGCCATACCCCCCCCCTCCCCCCTGTTTTATAAAGCAAGGAGGTCAAAAGTGGCAAAGGGAACGGCTGGAAACAAGCCCAAGGCGCAAACCCGCAATGCGCGCTTAATCGGGCCGTTTCGGGTTATAATATCCTTTAAAAAGACTTTCAAGGAGGACGGATGCAGAGGGTACTGAGCGGGGTGCAGGCCAGCGGGAAGCTCCACATAGGAAACCTTGTGGGTGCGCTCGGAAACTGGGTGAGGCTTCAGGAAACCTACGACTGCTATTATTTCGTTGCCGACTGGCACGCCCTCACAACCGGCTATGCGCATCCCGAAGGCATAAAAGAGAGCACAAAGGACATAATCGTAAACTTCCTTGCAGCAGGGCTTGACCCTGAGAAATGCACCATCTTCATCCAGTCAAGGATACTTGAGCATGCGGAGCTTCATCTTCTTTTGAGCATGCTTACACCTCTCGGCTGGCTTGAGAGGGTGCCCACGTACAAGGAAAAACAGCAGGAGCTTAAGGACAGAGACCTCTCGACATACGGGTTTTTAGGCTACCCGGTCCTACAGTCCGCGGACATACTCATATACAGGCCGAGGCATGTGCCTGTGGGCGTTGACCAGATGCCCCATCTTGAGATAACCCGCGAGATAGCCAGAAGGTTCAACCACCTCTACCAGAGGGAGGTATTCCCTGAGCCTGAGGGGCTTCTTACCGAGTTCCCGAAGGTGCCGGGCACGGACGGCAGGAAGATGTCCAAGAGCTACGACAATGCCGTGTATCTGAGCGACCCGCCTTCTGAGGTCGAACAGAAGCTGAGGACTATGATGACCGACCCGGCAAGGAAAAGAAGGACGGACAAGGGAGACCCCGAGTTTTCGCCTGTCTATCACCTGCATAAGATATTCTCAACCAAAGAGGAGCAGGCAGAGGTTGCCGAGGGATGTAGGACAGCCGGCATTGGGTGCATAGACTGTAAAAAGGTGCTCATAAAAAACGTCTTTACAGTGATGGAGCCCATATGGAAAAAGAGGAGCGAGCTTCTCGGAGACCCCGGACTTCTTGAGGAGATAGTGAGGAAGGGGACATTGAAGGCAAGGGCCGTTACCGAGGAGACCATGCAGACCGTAAGGGAGACTATGGGCTTGAGGTAGCCCCTGCATCACCCGCCTGAGGAGGGCGGGCCTATTTCCCCACGCAAAAAGCGCTGAATATCCTCTGAAGAATATCCTCCGTGGTTATGGCGCCGGTGATTTCGGCCATCAGGTTCATGCCGTCCCTAAGCTCAAGGCTGATTATCTCAAGCGGCCTGTCTTCTGAGATTGCCGAGAGCGCGGCATTAAGCCTTTCAGAGGCGCCCTCTATTGCTGTTTTATGCCTGATGTTCGTAACTATCACGCTTTCCGCCGCGGCTGCCGCCCCCTTTACACATGAGTTGAAGATAGCGCTCTTAAGCCCCTCTATCCCTTCTTCTGTTTTTGCGGAAAGCCTCAAAGGGTTTAATCCTGCGGGAAGTTTCAGCTCGGCTTGAGGCAGGTCGCATTTGTTTATCGCGGTGATGGATTTTTTCCCCTTAATCTTCTCTATGACCTCCATATCCTCTCCGGATAAAGGCGCGCTTCCGTCAATGAGCGCAATCACGATGTCCGCATCGGCTATGGCCTGAAGGCTTCTCCTTACGCCTTCCGACTCAGCCATGTCGTGAGCCTCCCTTATGCCTGCGGTGTCCATCACCCTTACGGGCAGGCCGTTGATATTGAGATACTCCTCTATGACGTCCCTCGTTGTGCCCGGCATCTCGGTGACTATTGCCCTGTCCCTCTGAAGGAGGCGGTTAAGGAGCGAGGACTTGCCCACATTGGGTTTTCCGACTATGGCGGCCCTGACGCCTTCCCTTAGAAACCTGCCTTCCTCATAGGTTTTGGACATGGCAGAAAGTTCGGATACGATGCGTTTGAGCCCGGCCTCAATCTCGCCTATGCCGGATGGCTCTATTTCCTCTTCAGGGAAGTCTATGCCTGCCTCTATCTGAGAGGATATCTCAAGGAGTCCTTCCCTTAGGGCGTTGATTCTTTTTCCGAGCGAGCCTCTTAACTGCTCAAGCGCAACACGCTCTGCCGTATCGGTCTTAGCCCTTATGAGGTCTATTACGGCCTCTGCCTGAGAGAGGTCGAGCCTTCCGTTTAGAAAGGCCCTCTTTGTGAACTCCCCGGGCCCGGCAAGCCTTGCGCCGTGTTTAAGAGTAAGCTCAAGCACCCTGCTTAAGGGGATGTATCCGCCATGGCAGTTAATCTCTACAACGTCCTCCCTCGTATATGTCCGCGGCGCGCGCATGACAGTAACGAGCGCCTCGTCAACCGCCTCTCCAGTCTCAGGGGCTTTTATAAAGCCGTAAAGGATTCTATGGGATTTTGCTTCCCTTAGGGATTTCCCGCCAGCCGGGGAAAAAATCCGCTCCGCAATGTCTACTGCGTCTTTGCCGCTTAGCCTTACGATGCCGATTCCGGCCTCTCCGGCAGGGGTGGATACGGCTGCTATTGTATCGTCAGGCGACATGATATAAAATTAACCCATAAAGACTGCTAAAGTCTAATGACAAACACAACGCGGCATTAAAAGGCGTTATTCATTTAAGGAGCGGGTATGCTTTTAGAGCCTTTTTCGTTTTCCGGGCTTTCCCTTAAAAACCGCATCGTGCGCTCGGCAACATATGAAAAAAGGGCGGATGAGGACGGCCATGTCACCGACTTTCTGATAGGGCTTTATAATGACCTTGCAAGGGGCGGTTCGGGTCTTATAATCACCGGCAACGCCCTTGTGCATCCATCCGGGAGGTCCATACCCCGGATGCTTTCAATCCACAGCGATATCTATATAGAGGGCTTAAGAATGCTTACGGACGCCGTGCACGGAGAAGGAGGCATCATTGCGGTTCAGCTTGTTCACGGCGGGAGGCAGTGCCCTCTGGTTCTGCTCGGGGGCGCAAGGCCGCTTGCACCCTCCGAGGTTCCCGACACCTCAAGCGGCATAACCCCGAAGGCCATGACCGATGCCGAAATATGGGAGGTGATAGACGCCTTCGGAGAGGCGGCAGGCCGGGCGCAGGCAGCGGGGTTCGATGCGGTTGAGCTTCACGGGGCGCACGGCTTCCTTATAAGCGGGTTCCTCTCCCCACATACCAACAGGCGGGACGACTACTGGGGCGGGGACGAGGAGAGGCGCTTCCACTTTGTTGAGGAGGTTTCTAAAGCGGCAAGAAAGGCCGTGGGAAAGGAATATCCGGTTTTGATAAAGATGAACGCCGACGACCTTCTTCCCTCTGGCATAAAGCCTGAGGAGGGCCTGAGGGCGGCGCTGAGGCTTGAGGCGTCGGGAATAGATGCAGTTGAGATAAGCGGCGGGATGAGGGAGTCCGCGGTAAAAACCATAAGGCCGGACATCCTCAAGCCTGAGGAAGAGGCTTATTTCAGGGACTCAGGAAGGCTTTTTAAAGGGAGGCTGCGCATACCCGTGATACTTACGGGAGGGATGCGTTCAATGGCGGTGATGGAGGATGCGCTTAAAAAAGGAGAGGCCGATTTAATCGGCCTAAGCAGGCCGCTTATAAGGGAGCCGGAGCTTCCCGAACTCATGAAGGGGGGCAAGGAGAAGGCGGACTGCATATCCTGTAACGGCTGCACCGCATTTGCCGAACTCGACCATGTAAGGTGCACGCAGGTGTGACCCTGCTTGTATAAAAGCCCGCGATTGCATAAAATATTTGATGAACAACAATCACCCGTCCGAGCTTGCGGAGTTCCTTAAAGACCCAAGGATAGCCTATTTCTCCATGGAGATAGGCGTGCATAACGACATCCACACCTATAGCGGCGGCCTCGGCGTTCTTGCCGGGGATACCATCAGGTCCGCGGCAGACATGAAGCTTCCCATGGCAGCCGTAACCCTCATAAGCAAGAAGGGGTATTTCAGGCAGAAACTGGACAATGAGGGCAACCAGACAGAGTCCCCTGCCGACTGGGAGCCTTCTAAGTTCATGACCCTGCTTCATGAGAGGGTCCATATTAGGCTTGAGGGCAGGGATGTCGGAATTCAGGCATGGTTCTATATAGAGAAGAGCATAACAGGCGGCAAAATCCCGATGCTTTTTCTTGACACCGATGTTGAGGGCAACGCCAAAGAAGACAGGGAACTGACGTATTACCTCTACGGCGGAGACGACAGGTACAGGCTCAAGCAGGAGGCGGTGTTGGGCATAGGCGGGGTGAGGATGCTCTATGAACTCGGCTTTGAGATAAAAAAGTATCACATGAACGAGGGGCACGCAGGCCTCTTGACCGTAGAGCTTCTCAATGAGTTCAAAAAGGACATAGAGGAGGTCTGGGACGAGGACCTGATCTGGGACGTCCCAAGGGTCAGGGATTTCTGCGTGTTTACGACCCACACGCCTGTTGATGCAGGCCACGACAGGTTCTCCTACGAGCTTGTCCTTGAGGTCCTCGGCGAGATACTCCCTATTAAGATACTGAAAAAGCTCGGGGGAGAAGGAAAGCTCAACATGACACTTTTGGGTCTTAACCTGAGCGAGTACATAAACGGGGTGGCGAAAAAGCACAGGGACGTCTCAAAAAGCATGTTCCCCGGATACGAGATATCTTCGGTCACAAACGGAGTGCATTCCTACACATGGACGTGCGAGAGCATGAGGAGGCTTTACGACAAGTATATTCCGGGCTGGGCGAACGAGCCGGAGCTTTTCGTGAGGGTGGGCCGCATACCAGACGAGGAGATATGGGCCGCGCACATGGAGGCCAAGGGGAAGCTCCTTGGGTATGTCTACGAGGCCACGGGTGTTAAGATGGATTACGATATGCTCACAATCGGGTTTGCAAGGAGGGCCACGGCATACAAGAGGGCATACCTGCTATTTAACGACATAGAAAGGCTTAAGGGCTTCGGCGCGGGCAAGCTCCAGATAGTCTATGCCGGCAAGGCACATCCCAAGGACAATCCGGGCAAGGACCTCATACGGCACATTTATAAGTGCAAGGAGGCCCTCAAGGGAGTAATCAATATCGTCTACCTTGAGGACTATGACATGGAGATAGCCCTTAAGATGGTCTCAGGCGTTGACCTCTGGCTGAACACCCCCCAGAGGCCGAGGGAGGCATCCGGCACATCGGGCATGAAGGCGGCCCACAACGGGGTGATGAACTTCAGCGTGCTTGACGGCTGGTGGATAGAGGGGCATATAGAGGGCTACACAGGCTGGTCCATAGGCCCTGCCTCAGAGGAGACTGCTACGGCAGAGGACAAGGATGCCCCGGATGTGGAAGACCTCTACCATAAGCTTGGGGACATAATAATACCCACATTCTATAACGACAGGCACACATGGGTAAGGATGATGCAGAACGCCATAGGGAAAAACGCCTATTACTTCAACTCCCATAGAATGATGCGAAGATACGTTACAGAGGCATATATCAGGTAAGCCCCCTTCTCCGGCTGTGTAACCGGTTACATAGTTTGGAAGAGGATTACACAAAGACCCTTTCCGCCTTGTTTGCCGGGCAAAGGGCGGGCGGCTTAAAACATATATAAAACATAAACTTAGCTTCGCCTTGTTTTTAAGGCGGATGCTGGTATAATATTTGTATAGAAAAAGGCATGAAGCTCTTAAAGACAGAATCAGGTTTCACTCTCGTGGAACTCCTTGTGGCCCTGACGATACTTGCCGTGGGCATGATAGGGATACTCGGGATGCAGGTCTTTGCGATACGGGGCAATGCGTTTGCCTCCAACATGACGGTTGCCGAAAACATCGCACAGCAGAAGCTTGAGTATTTTAAGAACTTAAGCTACGGCGTCATCAGGCAGGCAAATATCAGCCCTCCCCCAGACCTGATAGTAATTTTCTTCGGCACGCGGTACGACAGCCAGGCCGCGGTGCCTGTCGCTGACCTGCTTACGGTTGACTATCTGCCGTTTGTGGCCAACGACGTAGTAAGCGTGGACGTTGAGGGCTACGGCAGGCTTAGGAAAGACCACAGCGGCACAGTGTTTGAGGATACTGTTAATAATACTACGAATCTCGCCCCTCCGGACGGCATCCCTGACAAGCCCTTTGACCGCTTCAGGAGGGTGACTATAACAAAGGTGATAGAAGGCAAAAAAGACGCCACGCCGGACTGCACGATGGTAATAAAGGTGCTGGTTCATTGGATGGGGCCTGAGGGCGTTGAGCACAAGGTGGTAATGATGACTTCAAAGAGTCTTGGAGGCTGACATGATGAAGGCAATATCCGGCAGAAGAGGGTTTACCCTTGTTGAGCTTATGATTACGCTCGTCATATTCGGCCTTGTATTGGGCATCATATACGGGGTGTTCATATCAAGCAGAAAGGTGCTCACCACCGAGGAGCAGCTTGTCGGGCTTGCGCAGGAGGCAAGGGGCGGGCTTGCGCAGATGGTTAGGGAACTGAGGATGGCAGGCGCCATGACCGCAGGGGTGGTCACGCCGTGCAGCGCCCTGATAGTCGCCACGACCACGGAAGTGGAGTTTGAGGGGGATGTTGATTTAGACAGGACTACTGTCGCGCTTGAGAGGGTGCGCTACTTCCTCGATGCAAGCACCAAGACCCTGAACAGGTGGGAGTACAAGGTCATGGACGACACCATCGGCACCTGGAATGAGGGGCCATTGCTGGGGCCTCCGCCGACTCCCGGCAGATGCGCGAAAAGCATTGCAAGCGAACCATCCCTTACGATTACCAAGGAGGCCGTTGCCTACAATATAGACGCCCTCATAATCAATACTATAGACAGCGGCGGCAAACTGACGGCAAACCTTGCAAATGTCACAAAGGTGTCCCTGACGATAAAGGCAAAGAGCGAGTCGCCTGACGAGCGCACAAAGACCCTCACAGTGGAAGTCAAGCTGCCGAACTTAGGAATAGAGAAGGCCGGCGTGGACAGCACAGCGCCTGCCAAGCCCACAGGGGTTACGGCTGTAAACAGGGAGGTCTGCGGATACTTAGGCGTCACATGGAATGCAAACTCGGAAAACGACCTCGCAGGATACGTAATTTATTACAAGGCGCAGGTGATAAATGCCGGCGTGCCGATGTGGCGGGATGAGTGGTCTCCCTCCAAGACCGTCGGCCTTGCTACATCAACGGAATTCAACCCCGGCCCGGCTAATAACGGCGTATTGCACAGGGCTGCTGTGCAGGCGTTTGACACATCCGGCAATTTGAGCGTATTAAGCGACGCAAGTGAGGTCACGCTTAACGACACCCGCAACCCGACAATCGCCGGGCTTTCAGCAGTCACAAACGACACGACATCAGGGATTACGCTTACATGGAACGCTGCAACCGATACGGACAGGGACGGCAGGACTCAGGACAGTTTGGCAAACAAATATAATGTAAACTACTATATTTTCAGGGATACAACTGCCGGAGGCCCTTTTACAACGCAACTCGCAGGGCCGTACTCCCCGATTACCAACACTACATATGTGACTATAGCTCCTGAGAGATGCGTTACATATTTTTACAGGGTGAGGGCTGATGATGCCTGTAACAGGCAGACCCTTTCTGCGGTATACGGCCTAAGCAGGACTGTAAAGACCGCAACACCTACTGCCGGCACGAGGGTCGTGGAAGACGTTGTGGGCAAGCCGAACAGCTTCTATCCGGGCGGCGGGACTGTCCACACAGTACAGGGTGCAAACACATACGCTTATGCCCGCTTCTCCGGGGTGTCAAACTCAAGCGCCTTGGCCAACGCTATTTCAATAACATCTAACGATGCTAAAAACTCTTGTCCCGCCGCCCCGGCTTTGAGCGCGGGTCAGCCCGGCGGCACGGCGATGACGACCTACCTTCTTGACCCCCCCGGCTATATAGTTACGCCTGTCCCCATGAACCCCGGCCAGACCTTCACGGGCAGGTGGCCAAACGTCGCGCAGACGGACGGCATTTTAAAAGGCAATTGGTACCGCTTTGCGGCATTCACCAGAAACACATGCGGCTTCTGGAGCGAGCCTTTTGACCCTGGGTACTGCGTTGATAAATGCACGGATTCTACGACCCCTGCCTTTGTGGGAAGCGGGGGGCTTGGGGACGCATGCGTCATAAACTATTCCGGCGACCCTATAAAGTCCCTCGTCTGCGACAGGATAAAGCTCTTCTGGATAACGAAGGACGCGGGAATCCCCCCTGCGGCCTGCACCGCATACGGCGGGCCTTCTAATCCGAGCGGGGACTTCTATCCCGACCAGGGAGACGGCGGGTACCTCATACATAGGGCCAAGGAGACGGACGACACAAGAGGGAACGGCGAGCTTTATCATGTTCTGGCCCCTGACCCGGTTACAGGCCCAATCCAGCCGTTTTTCTATCAGGACGGCTTCTATGACGGCGTGATGAACGACTGCGAGCGGGTTGCCGCAACCAACGAGACCTTCTATAGGGACAGGTGCTCATACAGGTATAAGATAAAGGCTGTTGACTGCGCCCTTAACCAGAGCGCTGCCGAGGCCGTGCAGTTGGGGATTCGTTTCAGCCCGGGCATGGTCAGCGCGCCAAACCCCGGCGACTACCCCGTTTCGGTTGAAGGCGCAAAGAAGAACATTGTGAACTTCACGGTCCAGAACACCGCAGCCGCAAAACTCACCCTTTATAAGATGAGCCTTGACTGGGTGGACACGACGGCAAAGCTCACCAAGGTTGAGATATCCAACTCCGTGGAGTCTTCTGCGGCGTGGAGCACGATGTGGTCTTCTCAGACAACCAGCCTCGGCGTCACTAATGCATCCACCATTGATTTCAGCAATTCAAGTTACACGGCGCACGACGGCTCAGGCCGCACGGCAACCACTGTGAACACGAGGTCTCTGGGGGCATCCCCCGTGCTTAACCCCGCAGACCCTGCGCTTGACAACACTTATAAGGCGCGGATAAGGCTGACCTTCCGTGATACCTCGGGAAACGCCCGGAGGATGGACGACGGGAACGAGACGATTATGGTCATCCCTTACTATGTGAACGAGAGCAGCACAGAGGGCGCCTTTGCCATGGACAAGATGTGCCCTCCCTCAGGCGACACGGCGGCCCTCAACAGGGCGAAATTCTATGTAACCCCAACCCCGCCCCCTTCTGTCGGCACTGTCAGGCAGAACCCGCCGACCACTACTACGGGGTGTTCGGGCAACTACCCTTCAGAAGGCGAATGCTCGTCAAGCACTGCCGCCACAACGCCGCCGTCCGGGGCGTACAGGACCGACAAGTACGGCATCAGTTCATCTGAAACAGTGCCGGTAAGAACAAGTGTTACCCCTTACTCCCCTGCCTATCCTGTTGCCCAAACAGGAGACCTTGCAACCTATAGGGGCGTCATACTCTATTACACGAGCACAAGCAATGCCGTTACAACGCCGCCTTTGCCTCAGGACGCCTCAGGCATCGAGGAGCTGCTCAGGCCTGTAAACTATACGAAGCTCGTAATGACGAACGAGTCCGCGGCTTCGGCATGTTCAATAGGCACCTGCCGCTATGTTACTGTTGCGCCCATTCCCGCGATAGCAGGGATGAGGGTGTGGTTTTACATAGCCGCTATAGACAGTGTGGGCAATTACAACATAACGCCTGTTCAGACCACGGACGCCTTCGGGACATCATACAGCTACGACACATGCCAGTATAATACCGTGACCTCCGGGTTTGAGACAGGAACCTTCGCGGGAGGAGGATGGAGTGTAACATATGCCGGGAGCTTCCCCGTGGTCGTGAGCAATGTCGTTGCAAGCGGCTCTTATGCCGCTCATATGGGGGACGGCGGACCCGGACTGGGGGGCGGCATGACCGCATCCATCTATCGCTCGGTAGATTTGACCTCATGCGGGACCAAGAACCCGAAACTGAATCTGAAGTACAAGGTGGATAATGTGGATGATGTGGGGGCCGAGCCTTGCCGCTCCAATCTGAAGGTTTACATAAACAACATTGAGGTAATGAGCAAATGCAAGGATACCCCTGCTGGCTGGCAGTCCTTCACTTACGACCTTTCGGCATTCAAGGGCACTGTGATTACGCTTAGAATCAGCTCGTATACGTCGGATAATTTATATATCGTCAATTACTATGTTGACGATATAGAGATAGTGTATGAATAGGAGACATGGACAAGGAGATGCCGGCATGCTCGGAAGAGGCAGTAGGAAAGGCTTTGTGATGGTGGCGGCCCTCGTCATACTCATGGCCCTTACGGTCATGGGCATAGTGATGATAAGCACTGCCACGCTTGAGTCCCGGATTTCCGGCATTGAGAAGGAGAACACCCAGTCGGTCTTTCTTGCGGAGGTCGGCGTAACTCAGGTGAGGGAGTGGTTCCAGTGGCCTGAGAGGTTCACGCCGATAGCCGGCGGATTTACCACAGGGGTAAGCGTCTTGAACAACGCTTTCAAAGACTGTGCGGGTCAGAACATCGACGTCGGCTCAACAGCGGCCTGTCCCAATGTCGCGCTCAGCGCGGCCACGGAGCAGAATTTCTTCAGGAGAAGGTATATAGACATAGACACAGGCAAAAGGGAGTACATAAGCAACGCGGTCGGCGCCACTTGGAGCCAGTTCGTGGACACTAACGGCAACGGCACTCAGGACGTTTTTAACTCCACGGATACGGGCGCCGCGGACATCCCGGCGCTTACGATTGAGAATCAGGGCTATCTCAATTCCCTTTTCAGCGATTTCTCCCCTGCGGGCAGGGTGATATCAATAAAGATTTATCCCCCGATGTCAAACCCGCAGTCCGGGCGTAACGTAGAGAGGCCGAGGGCGATATGCACGGTGAGGGTTATGGTGGAAACCTCAGGCGGCATTATAAAGACCGTGGAGTCCGAGATACACGAGTCCGTGTTCCTGACAATAGACGCAGGCGCACAGACAGGCGGCGCAGGGCAGTGGAACGGAAACGGCACCATAAACTGGGGACAAATCAAGGCATTGGGGGACGTGGCGCTTAACAGGGGCAGTTTGCCGGTGAGGTGCGGGGCAGGCGCGGACCCGTGGTTTAAAGCGACCATCGGAGGTTGTTTTATGGGCCCTGGCGGCTGTAACGCCGGAGGCCCTGCGGTCCCCGATAACCTGTGCCCCGGCACTCCAGACTGCATCGGGTGCGCGGGCATCAACGGGGTTTCAAACGATAGGCCGTACCAGGACCTTGCCGTTTACCAGAACCAGCCGGGTGTTACTCTTGATAAATGGGAGAAGGCGGATATGCAGGATTACGCCGAGACCTTCGGGTCGTATTACAGGGTTGATACCGCTACAAATCAGGTGTATAAGAGCAACAGCGACGGCGCCGTGCTCGGCCCGGTGCAGGCATTCAACACCACGTGGCTTAAGAACAATCAGGACCCTTTTTTATACCTTGATGCGCCCGGAGCACCGATAAACCTGGGCATAACAGGCTCGTTTTACAGGGAGGGCGACATTTATATAGACGGTTCCGTGAGTGTTTCGGGCGGAGGCTCGGGCACGACAATCAGTGTAACCGACCCCGGCGGAACCCCCCGGACATTGAACGACATAAATTTCAAGGGCGTTTTATATATGACAGGGAGCTTTTCAGGGAACGGCAGCCCGAAGATATTCGGCGGGCTTGTCGCAGAGACCGGGCTTTCAAGCAGCGGAAACCCTCAGGTCTGGTATGACATTGAACTTGAGGACGGCAGGCGGAGCCTGCCTAAGTCGGGCAAGGGCATGTGGCGGGAGATAATGTAGGGTGAGGGTTAAACTAATAAAACCCATCGGAAACAGGGGCGTAACCCTCGTCGAGCTTATTGTCGTCATATCAATCATAGCCGTTCTTGCGGGCTTGGGAGTCATGGTGTTAAGCGGGGGCGGCCTTACCACCTCGTTAAAGGCCAAATCCAACGCAGAGGACATCAGGCTCTACCTGAACTACTCCCGCATAGCCTCCATAGGGGCGGCAAATGCGGTAATCACGGCCTTCAACCCTACAGAGGGCTTCTATTATGCCTGCATAGACAACAGCAAGAACAACGACTGCACCGCGTCCGAGCAGACCCTTACGCTTTCCAAGCCTGACAGCGGCACGAACGATTCCGGCGAAACGGTAAAGGGCGTGAAGCTGAAATACGACGCAGCCTTCGGCACTTTCAGCCAAGGGGGAAATCCGTCCCACATCGCAACAAAGACACTCATGGGAGGCGCGCCCCAAAGGAACGCAGAGGGGATTTACTACCTTGAGCCGAGCGCCACGGACATCCCGTCAGGCGGCATGAGCCTTCAAGGGACAGCCCCGGCGAGGGCGGTCTTCAGGAGAAACGGGAGCGTAAGCGGGAGTTTTTCAGGTGTCCCCTCCAGCGGCAGCCTTTACATCTATCTTAAGAAGGACGATGAGACATCATACCATCATGCCATAAACGTAAACAGAAGGGGCAAGGTGGACCTCTACCATTGGGCGCAGGTCAGTAACGGCGCTTCCACGGATTACCGCTGGAAGCTCATAAGCACAAAATAGAACACGGAACCGGAGAGCCGCTTCATCTTCTTCTAAGGTGTATGTCTTGAAAGATTCCCGCCTCTTATGGGAAGATACAGAATGCCTGATGCAGCATATCTCATAGCAGGACTAATCGGCGGGGTAATCGGTTGGGTCGTGGCATGGCTCTTTGTAAAGGCGCGGCTTGAGGGCAGGGCAAGGGGTGCGGAGGCCCTCGCCTCGGACCGGGAGCGGCAGATAGCCAATAAAGAGGCTGAACTTGAGAGGGTCAGATCCGAACTCGGCTCCGAGAAGGCATTGAGGGCGGCTTCGGAGGAATCGCAAAGGAACTTAAGCGAGCAGAAGAAATTCCTCGAAGATACGGAGCAGAGGCTCAGGGATGCCTTCGGGTCTCTTGCGTCGGACGCGCTTGCGAGAAACTCCGAACAGTTAAACGAAAAGCTCGAAGGCAAAAAGGGGCTTATAGACCAGAACCTTGACGCGATAGCCAAGACGCTTTCCGAGGTGCAGAAAAAGATTGTTGATGTGGAGAAGGGAAGCGTTGAGGTCTCCACGCTTGTAAAGACCCACACTGAGATTACGACAAAACTCAAGGACACCACGGAGCACCTGAGACATGCCTTTGCAAGCCCCAAGAAGCGGGGGGAGTGGGGCGAGCGCATGGCGGAGGACATCATAAGGCTTATCGGGATGGCGGAGGGCATAAACTATAGCAAGCAAAAAACCGTGGAGGGAGCGTCAAGCAGGCCGGATTACACATTTCTTCTGCCCAACGGGTTAAAAGTAAACATGGACGTCAAGTTTCCTCTGGACAACTACCAGCACTATCTCGACGCTCAGACAGAGCACGAAAGAAAGCGGTACAAGGACGAGCTTCTTAAAAATACAAAGACGATGATTAAGCAGGTGACGAACCGCGACTACATAAACCCTGAGGATAACACGGTTGATTACGTGATGCTCTTTGTCCCAAACGAGCAGGTCTACAGCTTCATAAACGAATCCGACCTTACGATAATGGACGAGGCCCTTAAGCAGAAGGTGATACTCTGCTCCCCGATTACGCTTTACGCTGTGCTCGCCGTCATAAGGCAGGCCGTTGAAAATTTCAAGCTTGAAAAAACGGCCTCGGAGATACTCAAGCTGCTTGTGGAATTTTCAAAGCAGTGGAAATTATACAAAGAAAAATTTGAAGCCATGGGCAAAAGGCTTGATGACGCAAAAAATGAATATGACGCCCTTCTTACTACAAGAGGCAACATGCTCGAAAAGCAATTAAAAAAGATAGAGGAATTAGGCAAGCAGAAAGCCATTGCCCTTGACGCAGAGATGAATCTTGACGAGCCGCATCTGCTTTAACTCCCTCTTAAGCAGTCATCTTCCCGGTTACGAGCGCCGCCCGGAGCAGGAGGACATGGCCCGCGCCGTGTATGACGCCCTAAGCCGGGGAAGGCATCTCATAGCAGAGGCGGGCACAGGGGTGGGAAAGAGCCTTGCCTATCTCATCCCGCTTGCAGGGTTCGTGCTTGAGCAGGGAGAAAAGGCCGTGGTTTCCACTTACACAAAGGCGCTTCAAAGACAGCTTGTTGAGAAGGAACTGCCTTTCATCAGGGAAAACATCTTTCCCGGACTGAGGTTTGCCCTTTCTCTGGGGGCTGAAAATTATCTCTGCCTAAGGAGGCTCAAGCAGTCAAAGAGCATCGGGCTTTTCGACATAGACGAGATGGATGAGGCCAGCGAGCTTCTTGTGTGGGCGGCCTCCACTGAGACCGGCATCAGGCAGGAAATAAATATCAGCGCAGGGCTTTGGCAGAAAGTAAGGAGGGAGGCGGACCTCTGCCGGGGCAGGGGCTGCCAGTTTTCGCAGTCTCCCGCCCGAGGGGGGAACACCCCCTGTTTTTATCAGAGGGCAAAGGCCGTAGAGAGAAGGAGCGATATAATCGTAGTCAACCACCACCTTTATTTCGCCAATGCAGCGTCCGGGTTTAAGACCCTGCCCCTTTTTGAGCATGCGGTGTTTGACGAGGCGCATATGCTTGAGGACGTAGCGTGCGACTACCTCGGGCTTGAGGTTTCAAACTTCGGGCTTAAACGCCTTTTGGATTCGATATTAAGCCCGCAGGGCAAGGGGCTTCTTTTAAGGCTCAAGTGGCTTTCATCAGGGGTATTTCAGGACATAACCTTGCTCTTAAATGCGGCAAGGCAGGGCGGCGATGGGTTTTTTTCGGAACTTCAAAAGGCGATAGGGGAATCCCATACCATGAGAATCCGCAATCCCGGGTTTTTCGAGGATACCGTATCCGGCCCCATGGAGGCGCTTTCAGACGGGCTTTCCATGCTTTCAGACGCCTCAGGGGATGAGGACGAGAAAAAAGAACTCGGCGCCCTTGCCCAAAGGTGCAGGGCGTTTTCGGAATCGCTCGGAACGGTTTTGATTCAGGGGCTTCAAGGCCATGTCTACTGGCTTGGCAGGGAGGGAAAAAGGCTTAGGCTTGCGGCCACGCCGGTTAATGCGGCAGGGCTTTTAAGGACGCATGTCTTTGACAACCTCGCCTCCTCAGTGCTCACATCGGCAACCCTTTCAACGGACGGGAACTTTAGATACATAAAAGGCCGGTTGGGGTTGAACGAGGCGGATGAACTTCTCCTTGAGTCGCCGTTTGATTATAAAAGCCGGACGCTCCTTTATACAGCCGACGACCTTGAAGCCCCGCAGACAGGGCCGAAGAAAGACGGCCCCGAAGAAAAACTCATCAGGAGGATAGAAGAGATACTTTCCATAACAAGGGGCAGGACTCTCGTGCTTTTTACCAACTACAGGCTGCTTGAGCGGGCTGCGGATGCGATTGAAATAGAAGGGGTCAACATCATGAGGCAGGGGGAAAGGGACAGCTACAGCCTCTGCGAGGAGTTTATGGCGGACAGGCGCTCGGCGATTTTCGGCACATACACCTTCTGGCAGGGCGTGGACATGCCGGGAGACGCCCTTGAGTGCGTGGTAATCACCAAACTGCCTTTTGCAGTGCCGGATGAGCCGCTTATAGAGGCGAGGATGGAGGCGCTCAGTGCCGGGGGCGGGGAGCCTTTTTCAGGCTATCAGGTGCCTCAGGCCGTAATCCTCCTCAGGCAGGGCTTCGGAAGGCTCATAAGGACAAAAAAGGACAGGGGGGTTGTTGCGATACTGGATTCGAGGGTTAAGACAAAGGGATACGGCATGAGGTTTTTGAAGGCCCTGCCTGAGTGCAGGAGGACTTCATCGCTAAATGATATAAGGGAGTTTTTCAGGGGCTGAATGTTGTAATTTTCTTACTGAGGGAGAAATCCATTTCAGGGATGGCCCTTATAGAGGGGGCCTCATAGGGAATTGGCAATACCGTATAAGAAATCGAAAAACGGGATAATAATCTCAGTCAGGGTGGAGCCGAGGTCCTCCAAAAGGGGTATCGCAGGGATTTCATCCGGCTCCCCAGGAGAGGGACGCCAACTTAAGGTCAAGCTCACTGCCCCGCCTGTCGGAGGCGCTGCAAACGAGCAGTTGATAGAGGTGCTTTCCGAGGCCTTTGGCGTAAAAAAAAGCGCAATAAGGATACTTAAGGGCCTTTCTTCCAAAAACAAGGTTGTCGAGATAGAGGGTGCTGGCGAGGCGGACATTGAAGTTGTATTAAAGTCCCTATTCCTGTAGAGTTTTATTATGCAATTGGTGTCCTTAGGCTACAGCCTGAGCTTTTTGGCAATGTCGCTTGTGCTGTTCAGGGCGGTCAGGGCGGTTAAGACTTCCGTATTTGAGGACGCCTTCTACATGCTCACGGCTTTTTCATTATGCAAGGGCACTGCCGCTTTGGTTGATTTGAGGCTTACGGGCCTGCTGACGGGGCAGGCGTGGCTTTCCGAGACTGCGGCAAGTTTGTCCGGGATGTTTTCCGTGATGGCCAATGTGTTTCTTTTTCAGGCCGCGCTGGATTTTCTCCTTTACAAGCTGCCTACCAAGGTCAGGTTCAGGGTGGTGCCTGTCCTGATTTTTTCGGGCTATCTCCTGCTCCGCATATCCGGCATAATAGAGGTCCCTGAGCTTGACAGGATAAGCAGGCTCGGCTTCGGATACAACAGCGCCCTTTTGACCGGCATAGCCATGTTCAACCTCTACTACATCACAGGACGGAAGACCTCCGGCCTGCTGCTTTCCGGCGCGGGGTTCATACTCTATTCGATTTTCGAGGGCATTTTCTCCGGCAGCGCGGTTTGGGGCATAGATATAGGGGTTATAAGGCTTGGGTGCGCCCTCAGTCTGACGGTTGCCTCTTTTTTTATCAGGTCCCTGCTTGATGTTGAAAAAAGGCAGAAAGTGGCGTATATTTAACAAGGCGCACATTTAACAATGTCCGGTTTTCTGAAAAGGTTTATGTCTGAATTAATATAAAAATAATTTAAGCCGGCAACAGGGGATATGAGGTGCGGGTTATCAGTGTTTAAGGATATAGTTCTTTATCTGAGGATGATAAAATTCTCCCATTCCGTTTTTGCCCTCCCATTTGCCTTCACATCAGCCTTGATAGCCGCAGACGGAGTCCCTGCGCTCAGGCAGGTATTTTGGATTACCGTGGCCATGGTCGGAGCAAGGACAGGGGCGATGGGGTTTAACAGAATTATAGACAGGGATATAGACGCCCTGAACCCGAGGACCGAGGAAAGGGAACTGCCTGCAGGCAGGATAAGCTTCAGGGCCGCCCTGACGCTTTCAATAATCTCTTTTGCCGTTTTAGCCCTTGCCGCTTACAGGCTGAACCCACTCTGCTTTAAGCTCACCCCCGTGGCGATAGCCGTTGTTGTCCTTTACTCTTACACAAAGAGGTTCACATGGGCATCGCACTTTGTGCTCGGCCTCGCACTCTCGGCTGCGCCGCTTGGGGCGTGGCTGGCGGTTGGCGGCAAGTTTGTGGCCGGGGCGTTTTTCCCCGCGCTCGCGGTGCTTTTCTGGATTGCGGGGTTCGATATCCTCTATGCGCTTCAGGACATGGAGTTTGATAAGTCCCGCGGCCTTCATTCCATCCCCGCCAAGCTCGGCATCAGGAACTCCATCTTCCTGTCCCGCTTCCTGCATTTGCTTTCATGGGATTTTCTTGTTTTTACAGGGATAATCTTCGGTCTCGGCTTTTATTACTGGGCCGGGCTGATAGTGGCCGCAGCGCTTTTTATCTACGAGCACGCCATCATAAAGGCCGATGACCTGAGCAGGCTCAACAAGGCGTTTTTCAACATGAACGGGTACATAAGCATCACGGTGTTCCTGTTCACCCTTCTGAACTATATCTCCAAATAAGGTCAGTCCAGAGGCCCTTTTACTTCCCTGACAAAGAGGTCAACGAGTTCGGCGTCAAACTGCCCGCCCCTGTTCCTGAGGAGTTCTTCCACTGCGGCCTCATGGCTCAGCGCTATCCTGTAAGACAGCTTGCTTACCATTGAGTCGTATGCCTCCGCTATGGCGATTATCCTTGATTCAAGAGGTATGTCCGCGCCCTTCAGTTTCTCCGGGTAGCCGTATCCGTCATATCTTTCATGGTGGTAAAGCACATAGGAGGCGATGTCTTTATAGAAGGTTATGGGCTGGAGCATCTCATATCCCACCGAGGGGTGGGCTGTGAAGACATCTTTTTCAAAGCTCCTGTCCTGCGGTATTTTCATGAAGCCTATGTCGTGAAGAAGGCTGGCGAAGTAAAGCCTCCTCCTTTTGTGTTCCGGCATGTCCACGGCCTTTGCTATGATGTTGGCGTATGCCGCCACCCTTTTTGAGTGTCCCTGTTTTTCCGGCAGGAATCGGTCTATGGTGTCAAGCAGTATGTCGGTAAGATGTATTTCATAGTTCGTATGGTCATCGTAGAACCTTGCCCTCTCAATGGATATGGCGGCCTGGTCGGCAAGATAGCTTATGAAGTCGAGGTCCCTTTCATCATAGACACCCTGTTTTTTGTTTAGCAGCTCGATGACGCCGATGGTCGAGGACTTTGTCTTAAGCGGCACTGCGAGCATGGAGCTTGTCCGGTACCCTGTGGACTCATCCAGACTGGAATCGTATCTGGGGTCTTCCCGTGCATTCTCAAGCAGCAACGGCTTGCCGTGCTCAAGCACCCACCCTGCGATACCTTTATCTTTGGGGAGGGTCTTGCCCGTGAGTTCCCGCGCCTTTACGCCTTTGACCACTTTAAATACGAGGCCGTCATCCTCTGTAAGAAGGATGGAGCCTGCGTCCGAGCGCGTGATGGAAAGCGAGCAGTCCATTATCCTCTCAAGGAGTATGTCTCCGTATATCTCGCCCCGGATGTCCCTTGTGATATTCAGCAGGCTGTCGAGCCTGTCGCTGTAGTCCTCTATTTTGTGGACGACCTGCGTTGAAAGCAGCCTTGAAAGATATATCCCTACTCCTCCGAGCACCACGACGATGCCTATTATAACGGCCATGGAGGCATCGGGCAGGAAGTCCAGAACCTCGCTCATCGGTCCCCTGAGGTATCTGAATATTATGAACAGGAAGAGAAATATTACGAAAGAGACGAGCAGGTTAAGAAGCCGGAGTTTGTTTTTAATCTCCGCCGTTGCGGTTTGTTTTGTCAGGCTTTCGGGCATGTAACAAATTTACACTAACCCGCCGGGGATGTCAATTCAGGTTTTGGCTTGACACCTTCCTTTTTTCGTCTTGCCTCCGGTTGCATCTTACCGTAAAATATCCGCATGGAACTAAAGACACTCAGGGAGATAGGCAAGGTTCTTTTAAAAAAGATACCTGCCGTGCCCGCATTTGAAGAGGGGGACATGCGCCCAAAGGGTGCCGCAGGGGACAGGACATATCCTGTAGACAAAAAGGCTGAAGAGATAATCTTTGAAGCGCTCAGGCTGTCGGGCGAGCCTCTGAGCATCATATCCGAGGAGGCAGGGCTTGTGGAGTTAAAAGGCGGAGGGAAAAAAGTCCTCATAGACCCTGTGGACGGAAGCAAGAACGCAGCCACGGGCATACCCTTTTACTGCACATCCATAGCAATTGCAGACGGAGACAGGATTAAGGACATAGTGCTTGCCTATGTGATAAACCTTGTAAACGGAGATGAGTTCTGGGCTAAAAAAGGCGGGGGGGCTTATCGTAACGGCGCCCCCGCCGCGCCGCAGAAGGACGACGAGCTGCGCCTCATCGCATATGAGGCGCAGATACCTTCAAGGGACATACCGGCAATCATGCCCCTTCTTTCTAAGTCCCGGAGAACCCGCTGCCTTGGGGCAACCGCGCTCGACCTTGCGTATCTTTCCTCAGGGGCCGTAAGCGTATTTGTCACGCCTGCCCTTTCAAGGAGCTTTGACTTCGGCGCGGGATGGCTTCTTGTCAGGGAATCAGGGGGCGTGTTCACGGACATGGAAGGCAAGGGGGTGGAGGAAATAGAACTCGGCATTAAAAGGGTATCCGCAATACTTGCCTCGGCAAACGAGGCCCTCCACGGAAAGGCATTAAAGCTCCTTGAAGGCCGACTGTAACGCAGCCGTGATTATACTGGAGAAGGCCGCCGCCCTTTCCCAAGGGAGGCCTGCCCACGCCGGGTTTAACTATTACACGGACAGGTGGAGGGACGTCACCTATGCGGAATTCCTTAAAACCGTAGAGTCTCTCACGTCGCACCTTATTGAGGCCGGGCTGAGAAAAGGCGACAGGGCCGCCATAGTATCAGAAAACAGATATGAATGGTGCGCGGCTTATCTTTCAGTGCTTGCCGCAGGCGGCGTCACAGTGCCGGTTGATGCAAACTGCGGCATAGACGAGATAAAAAACATATTTTCCGATTCCGAATCAAAGGCGGCATTTGCAAGCTCCTCAACCCTGAATGCCGTCAAAGAGGCATCGGCCGGCCTCGACATCCGGCTCGTAAACTTCGACTCTCCGGAATTCAAAGAGATAAAAGAGATATTAAAGGCAGGTAAAAAAACAGGATTGCCCTCTCCGGGTGAAGATGATACGGCCTCTCTGGTCTATACATCAGGCACGACAGGAAGGCCCAAGGCTGTAATGCTTACTCACAAAAACCTTGTCTCGGACATGGAGGCGGTCATCGCCGCCGGGATAATGACTATCGAGGACAATGTCCTTTCCATGCTCCCCCTTCATCACACATACGCCCTGATGTGCACTTTTTTAGCCCCGCTTTTTGCAGGCGGCAGGATAACCTATCCTCCGACGCTCAAAGGCCCTGAACTCATAAAGGCGATAAAAGATAAAGGGGTCACCATACTAATCGGGGTGCCCCGGATAATAGAGTCCGTAAGAAACTCCCTCATTAAAAAGATAGGCGGCCTGCCCTTTCCTCTGGGACAGGCCATGCTTAAGGCCGTGGGAGTTTCGGCATCCCTTAGAAGAAGGTGGGACATCAACGCCGGGAGGGTGATATTCTCATCCGTCCATAAGGCGTTCGGAAGGCAGTTGAGGTTCATAACATCGGGCGGGGCAAGGCTTGAGCCTGAGATAATGAACGACATGGAGGCGCTCGGCTTTACAGTGCTTGAGGGCTACGGCCTTACCGAGACCTCCCCTGTTGTGACGTTCAGCCCCCCGGAAAGGAGAAAACCCGGCTCCGCAGGAAGGCCGCTTAAGGGCGTGGAGATTAGGATTTTAAACCCCTCTCAGGAAGGACAAGGCGAGGTGGCGATAAAAGGCCCCATGGTTATGAAAGGCTATTACAGAAACCCGGAGGCAACACGCGATGTTCTAAAAGACGGATGGTTTTTAAGCGGGGATTTGGGCCGTCTCGATTCCGAAGGCTATCTCTTCCTCACAGGCAGGGCAAAGGATGTGATAGTGCTCTCCTCGGGCAAGAACATATATCCTGAGGACGTGGAAAGGGAGTACGGCCGCATCCCGCTTATAAAAGAGATATGCGTAATGGCCCGGCGGGACAGGCTCGAGGCTGTCATAGTGCCTGATATGGAATATCTGAAGAGAGAGAGGATAGGCAATGTGGCAGAGGCCCTTCGCTGGGAGATTAATGCGGTCTCCCAGAGGCTTTCTCCCCACATGCGGCTTATGGGATATGCGATTCATCCTGAGCCCCTTCCGAAGACACCCATTGGGAAACTCAGGAGGTTTCTCATCAAAGACCTTGCCGAGGCAAGTCCCCCGCTGCCTGAGAAGGAGGACATGGCGCTTACAGGGGATGAAACAGGCGGAAGGGTCATAAAGTGTCTTAGTCCGCTTATGGATGAGCCGCGGATGATTCAATCCAAAGACAACCTTGAGCTTGACATAGGGCTTGATTCCCTAAAGAGAATCGAGCTTATCGTTGCGCTTGAAAAGGAGTTTTCAGTCAAGCTTCCCGAAAGCCTCGTCTCGGAAGTCCAGACCGTAGGGGAGCTTGTCCAAAAAATTAAAGAGGCCCTTTCTTTTAAAGAAGAGGCGGTTCTTCCGCCAAAGGGAAAAGAGATGTCAGGCATCAAGCCCTTTGCCCTCGAAGGACCTCTAAGGTTTTTTTTCAGGTCGTTGCTCAGGATATTTTTTAAGTTATTTTTCAGTCTTGAGGTGAAAGGGGCTGAGAATCTTCCTTCGCACCCCTTCATAATAGCCGCAAACCACTCAAGCTATCTCGACGGGTTCGCATTGGCCTCAGGCATGCCTTACCGGGTATTCAGGTCTCTTTATTTTCAGGGCTTTCAGCGGTACTTCAGGGGCAGGTTTACGTCCCTTTTTGCGAGGCTTGCCCATGTGATACTGATAGACCCTGATGCGTATCTGGGCAAGGCCCTCCAGCTTTCGGCACATGCCGTAAGAGAGGGCAAAAGCCTTGCGATATTCCCGGAGGGAGGGAGGTCTTTTGACGGAAGCATCATGCCTTTTAAAAAGGGCATCGGCATGCTCGCCGTGAAGCTCGATGTGCCGGTCGTGCCTGTAAAGATAGAGGGCACTTATGAAATCCTGCCGAGGGGGGCAAGGTGGTTCAGAGCAGGGAAAATCAGGCTGACTTTCGGCAGGGCCCTCAGGGCCTCTGAACTGGATTTCTCAAAGATGCCCGGCGGGGTGGACGAACACCAGCATTTTGCGGATATCTTAAGAAAACGGATAGAGGAGATAAAAAAGACCGTGTCTTCCGTCAAGGAGACAGTGTCTCCCTGAAAATTAACCGCTTTTTTTGTTACAATAGCTTTGAAAAACAGGCATAAAAAGGATATTTAGTAAATGAAACTTAAAGGCAAGACGGTTTTGGTCACAGGGGCTGGCGGTTTTATCGGCTCGCATCTTGCCGAAAGGCTTGTGGCCGAGGGCTGCCGAGTAAGGGCATTCTTAAGGTATAACTCACGGAATTTCTGGGGCTGGCTTGAACAAAGCCCACTTAAAAAGGATATAGAGGTCTGCTCCGGGGACATCAGGGACTTTGACAGCGTCATTGGCGCGATGAAAGGGGTTGATGCCGTTTTCCATCTTGCCGCACTCATCGGGATACCATATTCGTATGTCTCGCCGCTTGCATACATAAGGACGAACATAGAAGGCACTTACAATGTGCTTGAGGCATCAAGACAGTTAGGCGCAAAGAGGGTCGTATGCACATCAACGAGCGAGGTCTACGGCACGGCAAGGCATGTGCCGATAAAGGAAGACCATCCGCTTCAGCCGCAGTCCCCGTATTCGGCCTCAAAGATATCCGCAGACAACACGGCCATGAGCTACCACCTGTCTTTTGGCCTTCCGCTTGTGATAGCAAGGCCGTTTAACACCTACGGCCCGAGGCAGTCGGCAAGGGCCGTGATACCGACGATAATCACGCAGATACTGTCAGGCTCCAAAGAAATCAGGCTCGGCGCCATGCGCCCCACGCGCGACCTGAACTTCGTTTCGGACGTGGCCGATGGGTTTCTGAGGCTGGCCGAATGCGACGGGGCAGTGGGCAAAGCGGTCAATATATCGAGCATGGCCGAAATATCAGTCGGAGACCTTGCAGGCCTGATAAAAGACCTTACCGGGGCCGACTGCAAATTCGTTACCGAGGAGGCAAGGCTGAGGCCCGTTGGCAGCGAGGTGGAAAGGCTCATGGGGGACAACACGCTTATAAGCTCGCTTACAGGCTGGAAGCCCGGCCATTCCCTTAGGGAGGGGCTTTCAAAGACAGTACAGTGGTTCAAAGATGAAGAGAACATGAAACTCTACAAGCCGGAAATCTATAACGTATGAGCAAAATCCCCCTGTCCGTTCCGCACGTAAAGGGCAACGAATGGAAATACATAAAAGACTGCCTTGACACCGGATGGGTCTCATCCGTGGGAAGCTATGTGGACAGGTTCGAGAATGCCCTTAAAGATTATGTCGGAACGGGGTTTGCGGTTGCAGCCGTAAACGGCACGGCCAGCCTTCATGTAGCGCTCATAGTAAGCGGGGTTGCGCCCGGCGACGAGGTAATCGTGCCCGCGCTCACGTTTATTGCGCCTGTGAATGCGGTTAAGTACTGTAACGCCGAACCTGTTTTCATGGACTCGGACGACACCCTTTGCATAGACCCAAAGAAAGCCGCGGAGTTTTTGTCGGAGTTCGGGGAGGTAAAAGACGACGGCTTTACATACAACAAAAAAACAGGTAGAAGGATTAAGGCCCTTGTGCCTGTTCACGTGTTCGGGCATCCCTCTGACATGGACGGGCTTTTGGATGTTTCAAGAAAATACAATATAGATGTAATAGAGGATGCTACTGAAAGCCTCGGCTCAACATACAAGGGCAGGCAGACCGGTTCCTTCGGAAAACTCGGATGCTTCAGCTTCAACGGCAATAAGATAATCACAACCGGCGGCGGCGGCATGATAGTCACCGGCGATGAGAAGCTCGCAAAAAGGGTAAGGCATCTTACCACTCAGGCAAAGAGCGACCCCTTTGAATACGACCATGACGAAATCGGCTATAACTACAGGCTTACTAACATACAGGCCGCAATGGGTGTGGCCCAGATGGAGGTGTTAGACGAGTTCGTCTCCATAAAACGGAAAAATGCCGCACTTTACTCCCGACTGCTGTCAGGGCTTGACGAGGCGGAATTCTTAGGGGAGAAGGAATGGGCAAAGGGCAACAGGTGGTTTTATACTCTTAAAGTCCCTGCAGGGCACAAAGCCCCACTGATGCAGCGGCTGATAAGGGAGGGCATAGAGGTGAGGCCCGTATGGAAGCTGATACATACCCTTAGGATGTATCAGGATTGCCTCGCTTACCGCATAGAAAAAGCGGTTGAGGCTTACGAGACATGCATAAATATCCCTGCGAGCGTGAGCCTGAAAGAAGAAGAAATCGTTTACGTGGCGGGAAAGATAAAGGAGTATTTCAAGGGTTGAAGGCAATGGATGAGGTTATAATCTTAGGAGGGGGAGGGCATGCAAAGGTCCTGATAGACTGCATACTTTCCACAGGAGAGTTTCGGATTAAAGGCATCCTTGACCCACGGCGTGAGGCGGGAAGCAGTCTTTTGGACATTCCGGTTCTTGGCGGGGACGAGTTCCTTGAGGGGCCTGATGCCAAAGGATTCGCACTTGCCTTGGGTGTCGGGACGGTAAAGGCCTCGGACGTGAGAAAGAATATCTTTGAAAAGCACACGGGAAAAGGGTTTCAATTCCCGTCATTTGTCCACAGGGAGGCTTATGCAGCCAAAAGCTCGGATATAAGAAATGGCGCGCAGGTGATGGCAGGCGCCGTAATTCAGGCGGCTGCGTTTATCGGTGAAGATGTGATAGTAAACACGTCAGCCGTGATAGAGCACGACTGCAAGATAGGGGCGCACTGCCATATATCTCCGGGCGCGGTGCTCGGCGGCAATGTCGAGGTGGGAGAGTGCAGCCATATCGGGCTTGGGGCGAGGGTCTTGCAAGGAGTCAAGATAGGCAGGAACGTGACCGTGGCCGCCGGGGCTGTCGTCATAAGCGATGTGCCTGATTCTAAAACCGTTATGGGAGTGCCGGCCCGGTGAGGAGGACATTCGTCATCGCAGAGGCAGGCGTAAACCACAACGGAAACATAAGAATCGCAGAAAAGATGATAGACGTTGCGGCAGAGGCAGGCGCGGATGCCGTGAAGTTCCAGACGTTTAAGGCGGAGCATCTTGTAAGCAGGTCAGCGCCGAAGGCAGAGTATCAGAAAAAGACGACCGGAAGGAATGAGACGCAGCATGAGATGCTGAAAAGGCTCGAGCTAAGCCCTGCGGCGCACAGGCAGCTGATAAGCCGGTGCAGGGAAAAGGGGATAATGTTCCTCTCAACCCCGTTTGATGAAAAGGGCGTTGATTTACTGAATTCATTCGGGCTTAAGATATTCAAGATACCCTCAGGGGAGGTGACAAACCTGCCGTATCTGAGGAAGATAGGCGCGCTTAAAAAGAATGTCATTATCTCAACCGGCATGTGCAATATGGCAGAGATAAAAGACGCCTTGGAAATTCTTATAAAGGCGGGAACCAAGAAGAAGGATATAACCGTTCTTCACGCAAACACGGAATACCCAACGCCGGCAGAGGATGTCAATCTCAGGGCGATGCTTACGATAAAGGAAAGGCTTATGGTAAAAGTCGGGTACTCTGACCACACTCTGGGAATAGAAATTCCGATAGCCGCCGCCGCTTTGGGCGCAACGGTTATTGAGAAGCATTTTACATTGGACAGGGACATGGAAGGCCCGGACCACAAGGCAAGCCTTGAGCCCAACGAGCTTAAGGCGATGGTAAAGGCCGTAAGGAACATAGATAAGGCCCTCGGAGACGGCATAAAGAGGCCCAGCCCTTCTGAGATAAAGAACAGGCCCATTGCGAGGAAAAGCATAGTTGCGGCAAGGGACATAAAAAAAGGCGATGTATTCACAGAAGAAAACCTTACTGCAAAAAGGCCGGGCACGGGAATAAGCCCTATGAGATGGGATAGGGTGATTGGGAAAAAGGCTAAGCGCGATTTCAGGAAAGACGAGGCGATAGAGATTTGAGAAGAAAGAAAATATGCATAGTCACCGGAACGAGGGCGGATTACGGCCTTTTTTATCCACTGCTTAAAGAGATAAAAGGCGTCAAGGACTTCCAAATCCAGATAATAGCCACGGGGATGCATCTTTCCCCTGAGTTCGGGCTTACGTACAAGGAGATAGAAAAAGACGGGTTCCGAATAGACGATAAAGTGGAGATGCTCCTTTCGAGCGACTCTGAGGCCGGGATTGCCAAATCCACGGGCTTGGGGATAATAGGGCTTGCCGACAGCATAGGGAGGCTTAGGCCGGACATTATAGTCCTCCTCGGTGACAGGTTTGAGACCTTTTCTGCGGCAACCGCAGCCACAATTGCCAAGATACCCATAGCCCACCTGCACGGCGGAGAGTCCACAGAGGGCGCAATCGACGAGGCCATGAGGCATTCAATAACAAAGATGAGCCATATACATTTCACCTCCACGGAAGAGTACAGAAGGAGGGTCATACAGCTCGGAGAGAACCCCAAAAGGGTCTTTAACGTGGGAGCGCTCGGGCTTGACAATATAAAAAACACAAGGCTGCTTACGAAAAAAGAGCTTGAAAAAAGACTCGGATTTGAGTTCAAAAAGCGCAATATCCTCGTCACCTACCACCCGGTCACGCTTGAGAGGAACACGGCCGGAAAACAGTTCGGGGAACTCCTCAGGGCAGTAGACGGACTTAAGGACACAGGCGTCATATTCACAAAACCAAATGCAGATACATACGGCAGGGTCATTATCGGAATGATGGACCGGTATGCAGAGAGGCATTCTGATAAGGCTGCTGCTTATACGAGCCTCGGACGGCTCCTTTATTTGAGCGCGGTAAAGCACGCGGATGCCGTGGTCGGCAACTCCTCAAGCGGGATAATAGAGGCCCCTTCGCTCGGGGTGCCGACCGTGAATATCGGGGAAAGGCAAAGGGGGAGGGTCAGGGCGGAGTCGGTGATGGACTGCAAACCCGAGGCCGAGGCTATTGCCTTGGCGATTAAAAAGGCGTTTTCCGGCGGTATGAGGGAGCTTGCAGCCCGGATGAAAAACCCCTATGGAGGCGGGACCACGGCAAAAAAAATAGCCGGCATCCTTAGGAGGGTGAAGCTGGGTGAGAAATTAATCATGAAAAGGTTTTACAATATAAAGAATTGACATGGAACTAAACAAGCTAATCATAACCCCGGATAAGACGGTAAAGGCCGCATTAAAGCAGATAGACAAAGGCGGGGAGGGGATACTCTTTGTAGCGGACAAGGAGATGCGCCTCATAGGAGTGCTCACGGATGGCGACATAAGAAGACACATCCTAAAAAACGGGAACCTCAACGATACCATAGAAGGCTGCTTCAACAAAAACCCGGTTTATCTTAAGGAGGGTTACGACCCCGGGGCTGCAAAGAAACTGCTCGTTAAGCACCAGATAGACATCATCCCTGTTACGGACGGCGGGGGCGGGCTTACCGGGTTTATCACATGGCCGCAGGTATTCGGCGGTGGGATGAAGGAGAAGGAAAAGATAGACCTGCCTGTTGTAATCATGGCGGGCGGGCGGGGCACAAGGCTTGACCCCTTTACCAAGATTCTGCCCAAGCCCCTGATACCGATAGGAGAGAAGCCCATCGTTGAGCTTATAATGGATAAATTCAATGAGTACGGGGTCTCGGATTTCTATCTCACCGTAAACTATAAGGCAGAGATGATTAAATCTTATTTCGACAATGTGGAGACGGGATACAAGATACGCTACATCCGGGAAAAAGACTTCCTCGGCACTGCCGGAAGCCTCCGGCTTTTGCCCGGCGGCGTGGGCGGGACGTTCATAGTCTCAAACTGCGACATAATAGTGGAAGCGGACTATGCGGACCTCGTAAAATTCCATAAAAAGGGCAGGCACAGCCTTACGATTGTAGGCTCCATCCAGCACTATAAAATCCCCTACGGCATAATCGAGTATAAGGAGGGCGGGGGGCTAAAGGCCATTAACGAAAAGCCGGAGTACGACATGCTCATAAACACCGGCCTTTATGTGCTCGAGAAGGAGGCGCTTGAGCACATCAGCAAGGGCAAGGCCTTCCACATGACGGACCTGATAAGCGCCCTTTTGAAAAAGAAAAAGAAGATAGGCGTTTACCCGGTTAGCGAAAAGTCATATGTGGATATCGGGCAGTGGGAAGAGTACAAGAAAAACATAGACAGGCTCATAACCGAGTAGGAGCGGCAGGGAAAGACACGGTTTCCCCTGCCTATAACAGGGGGACTGTTCTGCCATGAAGATAATCCTTTTTGGACTCGGCTCCATAGGGAAAAGATACGCCCGGCTGCTTCTAAGCGAATTCCCTGAGCATGGGCTTTTCGCCTTCAGGTCTGAAAAGGCATGCGCTCCCAATGAGTTCGGAATCAGGGAAATCCACCATTGGGAAGAGGTCGATGAGATAAAGCCTGACTGCGCCTTTATAACAAACCCGACTTTTAAGCACATAGAGGTTGCCACAAGGTGCGCGGGACACGGCATGCACTTATTTATAGAGAAGCCTGTCGGTTCGGACACAGGCGGACTCGACGACCTCATCGGACTCCTAAAACAGAAGGGGCTTACGGCCTATGCGGCCTACTGCCTGAGGTTTCATCCTGTAATTAAGGAACTCAAAAAGAGGCTTGAAGGCGTTTACATCCGGCACGCCAATGTGCGGTGCACCTCATACCTGCCTGAGTGGAGGCCGGGGCAGAACCATCTTGAAGGCTACTCCGCCTACAAGGAGCAGGGCGGAGGCGTCATGCTTGAGCTTTCGCACGAGTTCGATTACATTGAATATTTGCTGGGAAGGATTCATAATATCACCGGGCATGCAGGCAGGCGCTCTGATGTGACGGTTGACGCCGAGGATTGGACGGACGCCCTTATAAGGCACGAGGGAGGGCATTTTACGAACCTGCACCTGAATTTTTTCAGCAGGCAAAGCCAAAGGCATATAGAGGTGGATACGGAGGCGGGGTTTTTCAGGGCCGACCTCATAGCCTGCACGCTTGAGCGCTCGGACGGAGGGGGCAGGGAAACCCTGCGCCTGCCTGCGGAGAGGGATGGTATGTTTGTCGAGCAGATGAGGTATTTCTTTGGAAACATTCAGAACCCGTCTCTGATGAATAACCTTGAGGAGGCCTCGCACCTTTTCAGAAAGATAATAGGATTCAGGGAAAGCGCCGTAAGATGAATATCCTTGTGGTCATAGGCGCGCGCGGGGGTTCAAAGGGGGTCAGGAACAAAAACATCAGGCCCCTTGCCGGCAGGCCCCTGATAGCCTGTACGATAGGGCAGGCCCTTGCATGGGGCAGGGCATCGAAGGTGGTCGTCTCCACGGACTCAAATGAAATTGCAGCGGCGGCAAAAGAGGCGGGCGCTCTCGTGCCCTTCATGAGGCCTGCGGAGCTTGCCACGGATACCGCTCCGAAGCTCCCGGTGGACAGGCACGCCTTTTTGGAGTGCGAAAGGATATTCGGCGAAAGATACGACATCCTCGTTGACCTCGACGCCACCGCCCCTGTGCGCACTATGGAAGACCTCGACGGCTGCCTCGAAAAATTCCTCGCCGTGAAGCCCGATGTCCTTTTCAGCGTGGTCAACGCTGAAAGGAACCCCTATTTCAACATGGTCGAGGAGAAGCCCGACGGCTTTGTGACCCTCTCTAAGATGCTTCCCGGTGGCGTGGAAAGGCGGCAGGATGCGCCAAGGGTCTATTCCTTAAACGCATCCATATATTTTTACGGCAGGGACTTCATCCTCGATGAGAGCAAGACATCCATTATGACCGACCGTACGGCAATCTATGTGATGGACGACATATCCTCCCACGACATAGACAGGGAGATAGATTTCGAGTTCATAGAGTTTCTCGTGGAAAAAGGGAAGGTGAAACTATGATTGACTACATGAAAAAATTTTCTCTTAAAGGCAAAACATCAGTCGTCTTCGGAGGGGCCGGGCTTATAGGCAGGGAGATAACCTCTGCGCTGGCTCAGGCAGGCGCAAAGACGCTTATCCTTGATGTCAAAAGCTCACGCGGGAAGGAAACGGCTTCCGAGCTAAAGGGCCGGGGGCTTGACGTCGGGTTTACAGCCTTTGACGTTTCAAAATTAAAGGGGATTGAGGCAGGGCTTAAAAGGCTCTGGAAGGATTTTTCCCCCATAGACATTGTTGTCAATTCTTCATACCCAAGGACTGCCGACTGGGGGGCAAAATGCGGGGATGTCCCTCTTCAGTCATGGCGGAAGAATGTGGATATGCAGTTAAACTCCGCATTCGCCGTCTCAAGGGCCATGGCCGAGCTTATGAAGGAAAACAGGGTCAAGGGCTCGATAATAAATATCGGGTCTATTTACGGCATCGTGGGAAACGACTTTACCGTGTACGAGGGCACAAAGATGACCTCACCCGCTGCCTACTCCGCCATAAAGGCGGGGATAACCGGTCTTACCAGATACATGGCATCTTATTACGGAGGCGACGGGATACGCTTCAATATCCTCTGTCCGGGAGGCATATTCGACAAACAGAACCCGGGCTTCGTGAAAAACTATTCCAAAAGAACGCCTTTAAAGAGGATGGGGAGGCCCGACGAAGTGGCCTCAGCCGCCCTTTTCCTTGCCTCGGACGCATCCTCCTACATAACGGGCACGGCCTTCATGGTTGACGGGGGCTGGACTGCTGTTTAGCAGCCCCTTAGGGTAAAATAATCAGATGAAGTCGGTTAGGATAATCGCGAGGCTCGACATCAAAGGCCCGAACGTGGTCAAGGGTATTCACCTTGAGGGCCTGCGCGTCTTAGGAAGGCCGGAGCTGTTCGCGCCCAAGTACTATGAAGATGGCGCGGACGAGCTTTTGTACATGGACACCGTGGCCAGCCTTTACGGGAGGAATAACCTTGCGGATATAGTCAGCCGGGCGGCTGAAAACCTCTATATCCCTCTTACCGTCGGCGGGGGCATCAGGTCTGTTGAGGACATACGGAGTCTCCTGAGGGCGGGTGCGGACAAGGTGGCGATAAACACCGCAGCGATAAACAACCCCAATCTCGTAACCGAGGGGGCAAGGGCTTTCGGCTCGCAGTGCATAGTGGTATCCATAGAGGCCAAGCACAGGGGGCCGGGAAAATACGAGTGCCTCACGGACAACGGAAGGGAAAAAACCGGCGTGGACGTTTTTGAATGGGTCAAAAGAGCTGCCGACCTCGGCGCAGGGGAAATCCTCATCACATCCATAGACCGCGAGGGCACAGGGAAAGGCTACGATGTCGAGCTTACGAGGACTGTCTCGGATATGGTGGACATTCCGGTGATAGCGTGCGGCGGGGCAGGGGATGCGGACCACGTAAGGGAGGTAATTCAGGAAGGGCATGCGGATGCCGTATGCGCGGCCTCTATATTTCACTACGGGATGCTTGACTATATGGTAACGAGGGGGGAGTATAAAGAGGAGGGCAACATATCTTTCCTAAGAAGCGGGGGGCATACGCGAAAGCTCATAAAGCCCGTATCCATACCTTATCTAAAAAAGTATCTCTCAGGGTTCGGGATAGGCATAAGGATGCTGAGAGAAAATAAGGGATGAGCAAAAAGACCGTCAATATCGTGGACTACGGCCTCGGAAACCTATTCAGCGTGGAGAGGGCCGTAAGATACGCAGGGGCCGATGCGGTAATCTCCTCGGAGCCGGGAGTGATTTCAAGTTCGGATTACCTGATAGTGCCGGGCGTTGGCGCATTCGGACAAGGCATATCCAATCTGAAAGGCAGGGGGCTCGTAGAACCCATAAAGTCCGTTGCCTCCTCCGGCAGGCCGGTCTTAGGCATCTGCCTTGGGATGCAGCTCCTGATGACCGTAGGCGAGGAGATGGGAACGCACAAGGGGCTTGACCTTATCTCAGGCAAGGTGGTGCGGTTTCCCGCGCCTGCGGACAAAGGCCCGCATTACAAGATACCCCATATCGGATGGAACGGGATTTACATGCCCGGACACCGCAAGAACTGGGACTCTACGATACTTGAGGGGCTTAAGGAAGGAGACTCCATGTACTTCGTCCATTCCTATGTCGTGGCGCCCGATGACCCCTCCCATATTCTTGCCGAGACCGCATACGGCGGGTTGACTTTTTGCTCTGCGATTAACGAAAATAATATATGCGGATGTCAGTTCCACCCGGAAAAAAGCGGCGCCCTTGGGCTTGATATCTATAGGAACTTTTTAAAATTATGAGCCCTGAGAAACCTGCCACAATGTACGGCCTTCCCGCGGAAGTCAAATTCTGCAGAAGGTGCGTCATGTCCAACCAGAGGCCGGGCTCCGTGCCCGAGCACCTGCACACAATCGAGCAGAAAAAACCCACCCTTGCCATAGGCGAAGACGGCGTCTGCGACGCATGCAGGCTTGCAGAGCTTAAGGAGAAGACCGACTGGCAGGCTCGGGAAAAAGAACTCATAAAGCTCCTCGACAGGTACAGAAGGGACGACGGCCACTATGACGTACTTGTGCCCGGAAGCGGCGGCAAGGACTCTGCCTTTGCCGCCCATGTGCTTAAATATAAATATGGGATGCACCCCTTGACCTGCACATGGCCTCCCCACATTTATACGGACATCGGGTGGAAGAACTTTCAGGACTGGATAGGAGTGGGGGGGTTCGACAACGTCTCTTTCTGGCCCAACGGAAGGGTGCACAGGCTGCTTACGAAGCTTGCTACGGAAAACCTCCTTCATCCTTTTCAGCCCTTCATAATCGGCCAGAAAAACCTTGCTCCAACGCTTGCCCTGAAGTTCGGCATAAAGTTGGTCTTCTACGGCGAAAGCGAGGCCGAGTACGGAAACCCCATTGCCGAGGGGCTTGTCCCCAAGAGGGAGACGAAGTACTACAGCCTTGGCAAAAACGACCTCCAGAAGATATATCTCGGCGGTGTTGCGGCTAAAGACCTAATTGAGAAACATAACCTCACATGGAACGACCTTGAGGCCTATTTCCCCGCGGACCCTGCCGAGCTTCTAAAGGCTGAGGTGGACATACGCTACCTTGGGTATTACCTCAGGTGGACCCCTCAGGAGGCTTATTACTACGCTGTGGAGCACACCGGGTTTGAGGCCAACCCGGAAAGGTCGGAGGGCACTTATTCAAAATACAACAGCATTGACGACAGGATAGACGGCTTCCACTACTACACGACCTATATAAAATTCGGCCTCGGAAGGGCCACCTACGACGCCTCTCAGGAGATTAGAAACAAGCATCTGACGAGGGAAGAGGGCGTTGCCCTCGTGCACCGCTTTGACGGGGAGTTCCCGAAAAAGTACTTCACCGAGATACTGAACTATGTAGACATGACCGAGGAGCATTTCCTTGAGCTTGTCAACAGCGACAAGTTCAGGCCCCCCCACCTGTGGGAAAAGGTAAACGGACAGTGGAGGCTCAAACACAGGGTTTCGTGATGAAGCTTGACCCTGACCCCAACCTTGATGCTGAATATCCGGCATGGATAGAAAGAGAAAGAAGGATACGGATTAAGATTCTCATAAATTCCCCCGCGACAAAAGGCAATCTCTACAGGGTATGCCGCAAATGCGGGGAGGTCTGCCTGTGCCACGAGGAGGCCTGCCCCAACTGCAATTCAACCGACATCGCGGGCGGCGCGCATCTGCCTTCGCTTGAAGGCCACGTGAGGTGCCGCTACAGGTTCGAGAGGCTCATCGAGGAAGAAAAGGGCTTAAGATGAGGGTCCTCCTTATAGTTTACGACAACGACTCCTACATCCACTGGTTCCCTCAGGGGCTTGCCTACATAGCCGCCGTTTTAAGGAAAAACGGCATTGACGTGACAGTCTATAATCAAGACAAGCACCACTACTCCGACGACCATCTGAAGGAATACCTTGACAAGAACCGCTTCGACATAGTGGGCGTAAGCGTTATCGCAGGCTACTACCAGTACAGAAAGCTGCTCGGCATATCAGGCGCGATAAACGGATCCAAACAGAGGCCGTTTTATATAATAGGGGGACACGGCCCTTCTCCCGATCCCGAGTTCTTCATGAGGAAGACCGGGGCAGACGCTATAGTGATAGGCGAAGGGGAGATAACCGTCCTTGAGCTCCTCGATGCAGTATCCGGGAAAAGGCCGTTTTCCTCTGTAAAAGGGATAGCGTACAACGACGGCGGAAAGACCGCAGTGAACGAAAGAAGGCCCCTGATAAAGGACATAGACACCATACCCTTCCCTGCGTTCGATCTCTTCCCTATAGACTTATACAGGCTTCTTCGTATGCCCCACACAAGGAATTCCGATTTCGTCATGCCCATGCTTTCGGGGAGGGGCTGCACCTTCAGGTGCACCTTCTGCTACCGCATGGACAAGGGGTTCAGGCCGAGGAGCAACGAGGCGATAATCGAGGAGATAAAGCTGCTGAAGCGCGATTACGGGATTACGTTCATAGCGTTCTCGGACGAGCTTCTCATGTCTTCCGTGCAAAGAACGGAAAGCCTCTGCGAGGATTTTATAAAGGCGAAGTTGAACATTAAATGGGACTGTAACGGCAGGCTCAATTACGCAAAACCCGGAATGCTCAAGGTGATGAAGGAGGCCGGGTGCGTTTTCATAAACTACGGCATAGAGGCGATGGACGATATCGTCCTTAAGAACATGAAAAAGGCCCTTACGACGGGGCAGATAATAAAGGGCATAGAGGCCACGCTTTCGGCGGGCATAAGCCCCGGGTTCAACATCATCTTCGGCAACATAGGCGACAACACAGAGACCCTGAGGAAGGGCGTGGAGTTTCTTCTTAAATACGACGACGGCGCACAGTTGCGCCACATAAGGCCTGTCACGCCTTATCCGGGCTCACCCCTTTATTATGAGGCAATGGACAGGGGGCTGCTTAAGGACTGCGAGGACTTCTACGAGAACAAGCACACAAACTCAGACCTGCTTTCCATAAACTTTACCGAGCTTAGCGACGACCGGTTCCACGAAGCGCTTTTTGAGGCAAACGCAGTTCTTATCAAAAACTACTTCGAGAAAAAATCGGTTTCCGTAGTTAAGCAGGCAGAGAAGCTTTATCTGGGGAAAGACGCAAGCTTCCGCGGCTTCAGGCAGAGCTGATTTTAAATGCCCCCACGCCTTGCCTCTATATAGACAAGCGGGCCTTTTGCCCCAATGAGCTTAAGGGCGAGCCAGAACGGGAACCCCAAAACGCCCGCCGCCATTATCTTGAGCCTGCGCTTTTTCATGATGGCCTCAATCTCCCGCTCGCCAAGCTCTCCCTGCCCGCTTCTTTCAGAGACCTTCTGTCCCCTAAGGGTCAGCGAGGGGGCGACCTTGAGGACGAACTTATAGATGAGACCTGTCACGACATCCATCGGGAAGCCCTGCACCCTGCGCCTTGTCACCCGGAAGCCGTTTCTTCCGAGGAATTTTTCAAGCGCCCTTATGGACCACCTTGTGAGGTGGTGAGGGGGGCTGTCTATCTCCTTCCTGACGAAATCCGGCCACCTGTCCCTAAGGGGCACGGCTATGACCAGAACCCCGTTGTCCTTGAGCACGCCCTGTATCTCGTCCATGAGCCGATTTGGGTCCTCCACGTGCTCAAGTATGTGAAAAAGCGTCACAGCATCAAACCCAAGGCCGGGGTTGGCCGAGATGAAGCCCTTGATGTCGGTCGCATAGAGGGTATCCAGCCCGAAGCGCCTGCGCCCGCTCTCTATCGAGCGCTCGTTGAAGTCTATCCCGTATCCTTTAAGCCCCATGTCCACAGCCCTTTTGACGAAAAACCCGGTTCCGCAGCCTATGTCGAGGAGGCTTCCGGCCTTAACCGGCGGGGTCTTCAGAAACTCCATTACGTCCCAGCGCTCGTGCCACTTCATCGAATCGAACATGATGCCGTCCCTGTCGGCGTAGTCCTCGGAGGTCTCGTAAAACCCCATGTCCGTCCTCATCGGGTCTGAGAATACGAGGTCGCAGTCCCCGCAGAGGCGGATTCCGTATTTTCCGTATGTTTCCTTGAGTATCGAGTTCCCTGAGGAGCACACCGGGCATTGCACGCTCATGTTTTTACCTCCCACATCTCGCGGGCCGGCGGTTATTTTAAAGAGCCCTTCGCCTTAAGCTCCGATATCGCGGGCAGAAGCGCCCCGCGCACGGCCCGAAGCCACTTCTTGGCGTCCCCTGAAGATATCACCTTGTCCACCTGCCGTATCGTATCCACCCGGTGGGTTAATCTGAGCCAAAGTCTGGTCTTCACCCCGGAGAAAAGCGCGTCAACATGCTCCCACTTGAAGCCCGGGAGACTCACGCCCGCGCCGTCAAGAAGCCCGGCAAGCGCGCGCGCGGCCTCAAGGCACCGGTTGCCGTCAACCCTGTAAAGCCATCTCAGGATATACTCCTGCCTCGCCCTCATCATCTCCTCCGTAGGCCTTCCGCCCTTCAGGTAGTAGTCAACCTTCTCAATGAGAGAGTCCGCATCGTCCACGAGGTCGTTCCCCCTCAATGCCTCGGAGGCCGAGCCCTCAAGATGAACGGACCACGGCATATAGTCCATGAGGTGCAGGTCTATGGACGGGGTGTCCAGAAACCAAGCCTCGACCCCTGTTGTGCAGAGCCTGTCTATGTGGACGTCCGCGGCGGCGAGGAGGTCCCAGATGTATTCGGAGCCGATGAACACGACGCGCGGGCCGAACTCCGCCCTGCACTCCCTCACGAACCCTTCGTAGTAGTCGTGCTCCTCGGAGGGATGGGGCTTTACGGCAAGCTGTATCTCAGGCCTTGCCTTAAGGAGCTTTCTAATGGCCTCCGCGCTCATGACCCGCGCCTCGTGGTCTTTACGGGAGACCTCTGCAGGGTCTTTGTATGCCGGGTATTTCAGAAGGCCAAGGCTCCGCCAGTTCTCCTTAAGGAACTCAATGTTTGAGAAGTGGAACTTCGCATGCGTGAAATTGGTGGCCCAACTCACGATGGGGCGGTTGCAGTCAAGGCCGTATTTTTTTAGGAATCGGTCGCGGGGCATTATGAGGCTGCTTAACGGCTCCCTGTATATGTCGAAGCGGTGGGCGCCCACGGTTATAATTTTTTCGGGGGGAAGCACTTCTTTCTCTATCATGTAGTCCCTCACCGTGTCGCTCCACGTGAGCCAGAGGTCCGCGTCGCCTGAGCCCGAGTGCCTACCCACCATGTAGTCGAGGCCCTGGAGGTTGTTGGGCCTCCCCTCGGTCATAACGACGGCTATCTTCGTGCCCATCTCGCGGGCGATGGAAACTAACTTCCTGCTGTAGTCGCCGAATAAAATCGGGACGACGAACACCTTCGGCCTGAGCCTTATCAGGCTTTCGTGCCAAAGGCCGTTGGGGACAAGCTCGGTCTTTAGCCCAAAGCCCTCCTGAAGCCACACCGAAATGGCCGCAAGCCCCGGAAGATCCCTCCACTTGTGGTCAACGGCTAAAACTACGTCTGTGCCGCCCCTGAATATCACAAATTATTTTACCATTTTTTTCCGAATGCCACACCGGACACAAGGGCCCGCTCGCCCTTGCTAAGAAGGAGAATTGACATGAGGCCGGAAGCGAGGAGGACTATCATGCCAGTTGCGAGCATTTTCCCAAGAGAGTCCATAACAAAAACATACCTGCCCGTAAGGCATATCGCTGTCAGGGAGGCTATTATTATAAAGGACCTTAGAAGCACACTGCTACCGATGGTTTTGTAAGGGATTTGCAGTTTTTCCTTGATAAGTATGAAATATATCGGGACCGGAAAAAGGGAGGCTATAAACAGCGCAGTGAACATCCCGTAGAGCCCCCAGACGTCCACGAGCCATACCGCTGAGGCGACCGAGAGGACGGTGCCGGCGGCGGTCCAGGCCACAGCCCTCCGTATCTCGTTCACCGCGCCGAGCATCACGCTCCCGGCGTTGATGAACGACACGGGGAAGGCCCATATCACGGAATATGCGAGGACCCCTGCGAGATTCTGGTAGGAGGGGTCTTTAAGCCAGAAGTAAAGCAGTTTGTCCGGGAAGACCATTATGAATACAGCGATTGCCGAGGCAAAGGCGGTGCTGAAAAGGGTGCTAAGCACAAACGTCGTTTTTATCTTATCGTAATTTCTCTCAGCGTGGTGGCCGGAGGTCAGCGGGAAGATGGCCCTGTTAATCGAGCCCATGGAAAGCTTCATGAGATTGGAAAACTTAAAAACTATGTCGAATTCGGCGAGGGTGCTTATGCTATACGCCCCGAGTATTATCTTCGGGGCTTGTGAGAATGCAACTCCGTTAAGCCGGTTTACGAAGAAATTCATACCAAGCCCCCGGATTCTCCTGAATGTTTCGCGGCTGGCCATCGAGGCGGAGAACCTGAACTGGGGGAAGACCCTTTTGCATGCGATAGCGAGATATAAGACCGTCAGCGCCTCAAGAAGCAATACGAAGTATACGTAGAGTTCAAAGGCCCTTGCCGTAAAGTAGACTGCGATTACACAAGTGCCTGCCATTAAGAGTATCCCTTGGGCCATCATGGCCTTGCTTGAGTCGTCAATCCTCTGAAAGCCGTCCAGAAAGGAATCGAGGGCCGTACGGATAAAGAAAACGACGTTGAAGCAGGTGAACACATAAAAGAGGTATTTATACTTCACCACCTCGTGCGAAAGGGAAGCGAGCCAGCCGTCGAGAAAGAAAAAGTATATGAAGACGTTGACGACAACCGACGCGGCGGTAGCCAGAAGAAGAAATGAAAAAACGGTGTTTATTATCTTTAGCACTCCCTCGGTATTGCCGAGCGCGTTGTCTTCCGCTATGTACTTTACAGCCGAGTTCCTCAGGCCCAAATCCAAGAAAGAGTATATGCCGGTAGCGGAATATGTGAGAAAAAGCACGAACAGCCCGTATTTTTCCTTGCCGATTGCGCGAAGGAGAATTGGAAATACGGCTATGCCGCCTACAAGGTTTACGAAAACTGCGGCATAGCTGTAGGAGATGTTCTTAAAGAGTCTCCCTGAGGGCATAAGCGGTCTATTCGGCTTCGGCCTGAAGTTTTGAGAGAAGCCCCGCGGCTATAAGCTCCGCGTCCTTTTTGCTGTCGAATCCCCAGCCGAATGAAGACTTATAGCCGCAGGCATTGCCGGGCCTGCAGTCAGCGATTATCTTTCCAATGAAAGACATATATTCGCCGTCCCTCTCCGAATAAATGGACTCGCCCTTTTTTAACGCCTCCCAAAGTATATCTTTGAGTCCTTTCATAGCGTTCACCTTGTAAATAAGGTCGCACTCCGCGTAAAAGGAGCTGCCGAAGGCGACAACCGGTTTTTTGAAAAGAAAGGCCTCCCACCCGGCGGAACTCGATATGGTAACCACTGCCGAGGCATTTTTTAGTATGTGTATGCTTCTTACGGCAGGGTGAAGGATTTTGACGTTGCCCATCCTCCTTAATTCTTTTAGCTGGCTGATTTTAAGATATCCCTCGTCGTAAGGATGCTCTTTCACGTAGAGGGTGTAGCCTACCGGAAGACTCTTGGCTGTGTTTTTAACAAGGGCGCACTGGTCGGTGAACATAGGATTGGCAGCCTGTAGGGCGGCATCGAAATGGCAGTGCAGCGGGAAAAATACGTATTTGCCCTCGGGGATGAACTCGTCATGCCTGAAAAGGTATTTCCTAAAGAACCCACTGAAGCTCCTTATGTCCTTTTTCATCTCAGCGAGCCGTGCGCGCACGGCGAAATCGTAATCCCTTTTATAACTGCGCAAATATCTAAGGCAATTTAGAGATATTCGGATTGCCTGTTGTATCCTGCTCTGTGAGCTTGGCTGCCTTGCCGACAGGAGCTTCTTTTCGATTTCACTTATGACACTTTTTATCTCAGCCTCGCCCGGCCCGGCGAGGGAACCCGAAAAAAGCTCGGACCATATCCATTCCTCGGATACGTCCAGAATCACAAACATATCGTTGTGCACCGGGCCCCAGTACGGGATGAGGGTCCGCGCCCCCCGGCCCTTTGCTACGGAATACGGCACACGGCCCTGAATGGCAGAGGTAGGAAACATTATCAAATTCCCGAAACCGTACTTTTCAAAAAGCCCTTCAACGGCCAGATAATAAGACGCGACTATGGAGTTCGCCTCGTCCATAGGCAGGCCGCTTATGGTCTCGTCCGCACTCCTCAGGTTATTGAACCCAGGGTACTCGTATTTCCGTTCAATCTCTTGGAGTTCCGCGCCTGTAAACGCCTTTTTATGAGGTATTGCAATGTCCGACAAAAGGTGGCAGTCGCAGCCCGCCTCCTTCAGTTTAGCGTATGTCTGCTTCATGTTGGTCAGAAAAACGACATTAAAGCCGCTCCCTGCGAGCCTTTTCGATATTTCCGCCCCCCAGAGGCCTTCCAATGCCGCGCCGGAGACCCATAATATGTTCATGGGATTCCCGGTTTTATTGTTAGTCTTGCCGCTATTCATAAACAATATGATAACCGAATCCGCGGCGATTAATCAAACGATGGGGGGTTTGTCACCGGAGCATAGACTGGTCAAGGGGGGTGCCTTTTTTAATGTCTTTAGATGCCTTTTTCCCCAAAACATCCTTTATGTGCTTGGGTTTAAGCCCGTGTCCGGGCCTTATAGAGCGCACATTATCCTCCGTAAAGATATCGCCTGCTTTCACGTCCTTTACCACAAAAAGGGACCTCCTGAATACCTTGCTTTTCTCCTCTTTCTCTGTAAGCCCGTAATGCACCGCGCCGACGGCCTTCTCTGCAACCCTGACGGTTTCAACCATAGCCGCAAACTCGGAAGGCTCAAGAGAGAAAGCCGAATCAGGGCCGCCCTTTGCGCGGGATAAAGTGAGGTGCTTCTCTATTATGGATGCGCCCAAGGCAACAGAGGCAGCAGGCACGGCTATGCCCATTGAGTGGTCGGAAAGCCCTGATACGACTCCGAACCTTTCAGATAGGTCGGCTATGGTCCTCAGGTTCATCTCCTCCGGAGGCGCGGGGTATGCGCTTGTGCATTTAAGAAGGGCAATGTCTTTTGCTCCCGCTCCCCTTGCCGCATCAACCGCCTCTTTTATCTCATCGAGGGTGGCCATGCCGGTTGACATTATCATGGGCTTGCCCTTTGAGGCGGCGTATTCTATTAGCGGGATGTCCACAAGCTCGAAAGAGGCTATCTTATAGGCCGGGACTTCCATCTTTTCGAGATAATCTACTGCGGTTTTGTCAAACGGGGTGGAGAAAAGTATTATCCCCGCTTCCTGTGCCGCCTCTTTTAGTTTCGGGTGCCACTCCCACGGCGTGTATGCTTTTTTATAGAGGCTGTAGAGGGTTTGTCCCTCCCATAGAGTGCCCTTAATCCTGAAATATTCGCTGTCAGAATCTATCGTGAGGGTGTCTGCGGTGTATGTCTGAAGCTTTATCGCATCAGCCCCGGCTCCCTTTGCCGCTTGTATGATTCTAACCGCCTCGTCAAAGTCCTGATTGTGGTTGCCGGACATCTCGGCTATGACGAATACCGGATACCCGGGGCCGATTCTTCTTCCGCTAATTCGCATTGGAAATGCTCTCTTTAGTTTTTGTCATTGTTATAACTTTTTTGGTTACGCCGTTTTCTTCGATTGAGCGTGCAACGCCCTCGGCTTTAAACTGGAAATCCTCATAAAAATTGTGAGCCCGTTCATTGCCCTCTATGAGTTCGGATTTTAATACACGCATCTTCAGAATATCAAACCAGAGGCATAAAAGGCGCTGCATAATTGTCCTGCCTGCGCCCCTTTCCACGGAATATATGCCGAGATGCCCGCTTCTTGTCTCGGCATCAACCTTCTGAAAGCTGCCGACCCCTGATGCCTTGCCCCCCACCTTTGCCATCCAGTAAAAATTCCTGCCATCTTCCCTGAGACCCTCTATAAAACGCAGATGCTCTTTTTTTGAGATTATATGGCTTGTAAACATCCATTTTCTTATCTCATCTGAGTTCCGCCAGCCGAGTACCGCCTCTTTTTCTTCGGGTGTGAGGTTTATAAAGTTCACGAACCTTACCGGCCCGAAATCGAAGTCCCTCCTTAGGGCGACTTCCCCGCCCCCGATGAGTTCTATCCCGGCTCTCAATGCCCCGTATCCGTCGACAAGCCTTTTGCCTTTTTCGCTAAGGGTCGCCGCGCTATTGTCTATTATCCCCTGAATTATCGATGAAAGCTCTTTTTCGGTTTTGTCCCCGATCCGCCCGGCTGAGGCGAAAAAACCGTCCTTCTCAAGCGCTCTTACCGCAGGCTCTTGATTGTCTGCAATTATGCAGAGTGCTGTCGGAAGCCCCATGAAGGCAAGCTCCCAAGTGGTGGTCCCGCCTGCCGAGACTGCAATGTCCGCCCATGCCATTAGAGGGGACATATCCTCTACGTTTCTTACAAACTCAATCCTGTGACGGCTGTCCGGGGCGGCGGACTTTAGGGATTCGTAGTGGGGGTTGCTTGCCCCTACAACGACTTTCACATGAAGCGGGAGGTCTATGAGTTTTAATGACCGGAGAACTTTCCCTGTGCAGTTGTCAGCGTCGGCCCCTCCCATCGTAACAAGGAGCTTTTCGGCCTTTTGGGGGATTTCTCTTTTAAAATCACCATAATGCAGGAACTCTTTTCTTAAGAGGGCGTATTTCGGGCCGAAGAGAAACCGCGTCTCAGGCAACGCCTTATAAATAAGCCTTTCTGCCCCATAGTTCTGGTTGAGGATTATGTCCGCGTGATAGCGAGTAAGGTGCGCCATGTCGTCTATAACCAGAAGACGATGCCCCATATCCTTAATCGCCTTCTGATAATCAGTCCCGAAATGATACCCGTCAAGCACGACCCACAAAGGCTTCTCTTTGCCGATTATCCCCTTAAGCTCGTCGGGGTTCCCCCTATCTCCCCCCCCGTTTTTCAGGGGGTAAGCCCTGAACCCCTCTTTTTTTATCTTCTCAAGTAGACTGTTGTTTTCCGTGCGGGTCGCAAAGACCGGCTCAAAGCCCATCCCGCTTATGCCCTGAGCAAAGGCTATGCACCTCATCACGTGTCCCATGCCTATGGCGGCTGAGGCGTCCACCCTGATTAGAACCTTCTCTGCGCTCATAACCCCTTCTGCCGGATGCCCATGTTTATCAGGCAGAGGTCTTCTTGCCTCTCCGCAGGGGGACATGCTCCCTGCCGAGGAAATACTCCGCCATCTCAAGGTCTTCCGCTACGTCCACCTCTATAGCGTATTTCTTTTCGTGGATGAAGGCGTAGAGGCGCTCGCCGAAATATGCGTGGGCCATCCTATTGCCCTCTGTCCTCATGAGGGTATCGGTCCTGACGGCCTCTATCGCCCCGTCAATGAGGTAAAGCTCCGGCAGGTCCTGCTTCCTGTAGGAGGCGGTCTGCCCCATGAAGGGAGTGACCTTTCCGCTTGCGTCAACCCTTTTCATCCACTCTATCCGCTGGTCTACCTCGTAGACGGTGGCTACGGATTCCGCCTCGGGGTTTTCAAGCAGCGCCCTTATGACCTCGTCTATCTCGCCTTCTTTCCTGACCGGCACGTTCGCCTGAAGGAGCACGACCACGTCCGGCCTGAAGCCTTCTCCGGCCTCAAGATGCCTGACCGCGTGGCGGAGGGAGTCGTCTATTGCAGAGGTGTCCTCGGAGATATTCGCTGGCCTCTCGACCACCTCGGCCCCAAAGTCCCGGGCCACACGGGCGATGTCAGGGCTGTCGGTGGAGACGACGACCCTCGTTACGAGCCTGCTTTCAAGGGCCTTCTCTATGGTGTACGATATCAGTGGCTTCCCCATGAGGGGCTTTATGTTTTTGCCAGGGGTCCTCTTGCTGCCCCCCCTCGCCGGTATTACGCATAGTATGTTCATTCTATCTGCTCTCCGGGTGCCTGAGCTTGTTCCATGCGCCAAGCTCCCGTATCATGTCCTCCTGAGTGCGCATAAGCTCTTCGTCAGAGAGCTCGGTGAAGTTGACCCTTACCTTTTCGCCCTGCTCGCCGAGGCCGAGCACGTATTGCTCCTCGTCCTTTATCTTCCCCAGAGCGAGGGCCATATCGTAAAGCTCGGTGCCGGGATAAGGCGTGGCAAAGAAAATTACCTCAGGGGTAAGGTCCATCTCCTTGCAGAAATCTATAGTCTCCCGGACGGTCTCTATGTTCTCTCCCGGAGTGCCTATCATGAATGAGCAGTCCGCCCAGCCCAGGCGCTTCATCGTCATGCGGACGGCATTTTTGGCCTGCTCCACAGTGACCCCCTTTTTCATCACGTCGAGCATCCTCTGGCTTCCGGACTCAATGCCGTAGCCTATGAGGACGCATCCGGCCTCTGCCATCGCGGCAATCATCTCCTCGGTCATCAGGTTGACCCTGCCCGAGCACCCCCATGTCACGTCTCCTCCGAACTCCTCCCTCACGGCCTTCGAGAAGTCAAAGACGAAACTCTTTTTGAGGCAGAACTCGTCGTCTATGAAATGGAAATACCTGACCCCGTACACGTCGTAGAGGGCCCTCATCTCGCGGATGATGTTCCCCGGGGACCTGTGCCTGTACTTCTGGCCCATGAAGTCGTGGTAGCAGTAGATGCACTTGTACGGGCACCCCCTCGTGGCGCTGAGGTTCATGGACGGGGCTGCGTTTTCCGAAGAGCCGCCGTCTATCCACTTGTTCCTGTTGGGCGCGCCGACCGGGTTTTTGAGGTATATGTCCATGGGGAAGATATCCCATGCAGGCAGGGGGATTGCATCGAGGTCCGCTATCGGGGCTCTCGCCCCGGTCTTTATTATCCTGCCGTCTTGCCCCCTGAACCATATGCCGTTGACTCCGGAGAGGTCTTCACCTCTCTCCAATGCCTTTACCATGTCGACAATGGTCCTTTCTCCTTCGCCTATGCAGACAATATCTGTCTCCGTCTTCTCAAGGACGATATGCGGAATTGAAGTGCCCACGCTCCCGCCCACGACAACCTTTCTATCCGGGTGATGCTTTTTGGAAATCCCAACGAGCCACTTGACGTATCCGTAAACCGTAACAATGGCGCCGATGCCGAGCAGGTCGAACTCGGCCTCTTTGATTTTTCTCTCGACAGTCTCGCGCGTCCATCTGAAGGCGTTTATATCGAGGACTTCAACCTTGTGGCCCCCCTCCTTGAGCACAGAGGCAAGGTATGCAAGGCCCAGCGGAAAGACATTGGGCTTGGCCCATTCCCTGATAGGGGGGTTAAGAAGCAACACCTTCATTTCATCTCCTCCGCAAGTTCCGCCATGACGGAGACAACGCGGGAGACATCCTCATCAGCCATGAGAGGATAGATGGGGATGCTTAGTTCTCTGCGGTAGAAACCCTCGGCCTCCGGACAGAGGCCCTCCCCATAGCCGAGCCTGCGGTAATATGGATGGAGGTAGACCGGCATGTAGTGGACCTGCACGCCCATGCCCCGCTGCCTGAGCTTGCCGAAGAGTTCCCTTTTCCTCTCCGCACAGGGGTTCTTGAGCCTTATCGGATAGAGGTGCCAGCACGAGCGCGCATACTCCCTCTCTACCGGGATGTCGAAACAGGCGCTCTCGCTGAAGGCATCCGAATACCTTTTCGCAATTTCCCTTCTCCTTGCCGTGAACGCATCTAACTTCCTGAGTTGCGACAGGCCGAGGGCTGCCTGTATGTCCGTCATTCTGTAATTATACCCCAAAGAGTGCATTTCATAATACCAATCCCCATGAGGGGTGTTCTCAAATCTTGAGGCGTCCTTTGTTATCCCGTGGGTTCTGAACATCAGCAGTCTTTCGTAAAACACGGGACTATTCGTTAAGACGGCTCCGCCCTCTCCCGTGGTGATGGGTTTTACAGGGTGGAAGCTGAAGGCGGTCATGTCAGAGATGGAGCCTGCCTTTTTCCCCCTGTAGCTTGCTCCGAGGGCATGGCAGGCGTCCTCTATGACAAGGAGGCCGTGCCTTTCGGCGATGTCGTGTATGGGGTCGAGGTCAGCGGGGTGCCCGGCAAAGTGCACGGGCACGATAGCCTTTGTCCTCTTTGTTATCGCCCCTTCCACCAGTTTCGGGTTGATATTGCCTGTGTCCGGCTCTACATCTACAAATGCGGGACTTGCGCCTAAATAAATCGCCGCGTTTGCCGTTGCCGCAAATGTTACCGGGCTTGTGATTATCTCGTCGCCTTCTCCGATGCCGGCGGCGAAATACGCGGCATGAAGCGCGGCCGTGCCTGAGGAGAAAACCACGGCATGCGTGGACCCGCAGTATTGTGCGAGGGCTGTTTCTAATTCAACTATTTTGGGGCCCTGGGTAAGGTAATCCGACGTCAGGACATCTACGACAGCCCTTATGTCCTCCTCGTCTATCCACTGCCTGCCGTAGGGGATGAGGCTCATAAAGTCTTCATCATCTCTTTAAGCTTGTCTGTCGTCAGTATCCACGGGTTCGTTCCGGAATTGTATTCAAAGTCTTCCGCAACGGGCTTCCCGCCCTTCGCCTTGAACCGCCTGGTAAAAAACCTGAAATCAGGCTGTATGAGATAGTAGTTTTTGAACTCAAGGGTTCTCCTTGCGTCGTCCGAGGGTATCATGACCTCGTGGAGCTTCTCACCGGGCCTGATGCCGATAACCTTTGTTTTGCATTCCGGGGCTATTGCCTTTGCGAGGTCCATGATGTTCATGCTGGGCAGCTTAGGCACAAAGAGCTCCCCGCCCACCATGCGCTCAAGACAGCTAAGAACGAAGTTTACGCCCTGTTCGAGCGTTATCCAGAACCTCGTCATGCGGGGGTCGGTAATGGGGAGCACGCCTTTGCCCTTTTCTTTAAGAAAAAACGGGATAACGCTTCCCCTGCTTCCGACGACGTTGCCGTAGCGGACCACGCTGAAGGCGGTTTCATCCCTGCCCACGTAAGAGTTTCCCGCGATAAACAGTTTATCAGAGCAGAGCTTAGTAGCGCCGTAAAGGTTTATAGGGTTTGCCGCCTTATCGGTGCTGAGGGCTATAATCTTCTTCACCCCCCTGTCGAGGGCCACGTTTATGATGTTCTCTGCGCCGAGGATGTTTGTCTTTACCGCCTCGAAGGGGTTGTATTCCGCGGCAGGCACCTGCTTCAAGGCGGCGGCGTGGATGACGCAATCCACGTTGCGGAACGCCCTGTGGAGGCGCTCCTTGTCGCGCACGTCGCCGATAAAGTACCTTATGGACGGGTACTCCTTGTCCGAGAAGACCTGAGACATCTCGTACTGCTTAAGCTCGTCGCGGCTGAATATTATGAGCTTCCTCGGTTTATACCTTTTCAGGATGACCTCGGTGCACTTTTTGCCGAATGAGCCCGTGCCGCCGGTCATCAAAATAACTTTATCGTTAAGCATTTTCACCTTCCGTGTTTTTTACTATCATTTATAAGTTATTTTAGCACAACTCCCGGCTCCGGTGGCGGTGTCCGGTTACAAAAAAAAACAGGGCTTGAGACGGCGTTCGCCAAAAAATCGGACAACCAAAAATCCGGGCATTTTTGTTATCATATCTGTTATTATTCTGTTATTATAAAATGCTTTCTGAAGAAGGCTTTAAGGAGGGAGATTATGAAGTTCAAGACCGTAAAATTAGGCGATAAAACCGTAGGGGAAGGGCAGCCTGCATACATCATTGCCGAAATAGGCATAAACCACAACGGTTCCGTAGACATAGCAAAGCAGCTTATTGATGTTGCCATAGACTGCGGATGCGATGCGGTCAAATTCCAGAAGAGGACCGTAGAGGTCGTCTACTCTGCCGAGGAACTGGCAAAACCCAGAGAAAACCCCTTCGGCCTGACAAACGGGGACTTAAAGCGCGGCCTTGAGTTCGGTCAGAAGCAATATTCAGAGATAGACAAATACTGCAGGCAAAAGGGCATCGCATGGACTGCATCGTGCTGGGACGAGGGTGCGGCGGACTTCATGGAGAAGTTCAACCTGCCGTTTTACAAGATAGCCTCCGCATCCCTTACGGACGACAACCTTCTTAAGCACCACAGGAAGTACGGAAAACCTATAATACTCTCCACAGGCATGAGCGACTTAAAGCTCATCGAGCATGCGGTCGGGGTGTTAGGCAAACGAGACCTGATAATACTTCACTGCACAAGCACATATCCGTCCAAGCCGGAGGAGCTTAACCTCAGGGGCATTCAGACCCTCAGTGAGCGCTTCGGCATCCCCATCGGTTATTCAGGGCACGAGGTGGGACTTTCCACTTCTGTTGCGGCAGCGGTTCTCGGCGCATGCGTTATTGAGCGGCACATCACCCTTGACAGGAGCATGTGGGGCAGCGACCATGCCGCCTCTGTAGAGCCTCAGGGCCTAAAGAGGCTCGTAAGGGACATTCGAACCATAGAGGCAGCGCTCGGAAACGGCGTTATAAAGATTTATGACAGCGAAAAGCCGATTATTTCAAAGCTAAGACGAATTTACTGATGGCGCATCAGGCCAATGTCATTGCCGTTATCCCGGCGCGGGGAGGCTCCCAGCGCATACCGAGGAAGAACCTCCTGCCGCTGTCAGGCAAGCCCCTCATAGCCCATTCCATAGAGCACGCAAAAAGCTCCCGCTCGGTAAGCCGCGTGCTCGTCTCAACGGACGACGGGGAGATAGCGGAAATATCGAGGCAATACGGCGCAGAGGTCATAATGCGCCCGCCTGAGCTTGCCGTTGCCACGGCTACGTCCGAGTCCGCAATACAGCACGTCCTTGGCCTCCTTCAGAAACAAGAGGGGTATCAGCCCGACATTATCGTATTTCTTCAGTGCACCTCACCTGTAAGAGAGCCTGACGACATAGATAACGCCGTCAGGCTCTTCATCGAATCCGGTGCAGATTCCCTTTTCTCGGTATGCAGGTGGAACAAGTTCATCTGGCGCAGGAAAGGCGATAAGGTGGAGTCCGTAAACTACGACTACAAAAACCGGTGGAGGGAGCAGGATTTTCCCGAGCAGTTCATGGAAAACGGCTCGATTTACGTATTCAAGCCGAATGTCCTTGTGGAACTCAACAACCGGCTGGGCGGCAAGATTGAAGTCTATGAGATGGACTTTCTAAGCTCCTTCCAGATAGATTCCCCGGAGGATATAGAGGTGTGCGAATGGATACTTAAGCGGCAAAGGGCGGGCGTCTCCCATGCCGGATAGACCAAGATTCAGCTCAATAGGGTCTCTTTTTTCCCTCAAAGGCAAGACAGCCGTGGTAACCGGCGCAACCGGATATTTCGGCGCTGCGTTTTCAGAGTGCCTCCTTTCCGCAGGGGCAGACGTTATACTTTTTGGAAGAAGCGCAGGGAAACTTGAAAAACTCGCCAAATCGTTAAAGGCAACTCACAAAAAGGCGAAGGTAACGCAATACAAGGCGGATTTCTACAGTGAGAACGATTACAGGAAGGCACTTATAGATGCGGCACGCAAGAACAAGTCCATTGATATACTCGTAAACAATGCGTTTGACTTCAGCAAAGATACCGGTTTCAACGACCCCTCAGGCAAAGCGGAAAAGATGTCCAAGTCCCAGTGGATGAAGAGCCTTGAGTCAGGGGTCTACTGGAGCGCGCTTGCGATACAGGTCATAGGCGAGAAGATGAAGGGGCAAAAGAGCGGCTCGATAATAAACATAAGCTCTATGTACGCCCTTGTCTCGCCGGACCCCGGGATTTACAAAGGGACCGAGATGTTCAACCCTCCGGCCTACAGCGTATCAAAGGCGGGAATCGCGGCCCTTACAAGGTACATTGCATCTTTTTACGGAGAACACGGGATACGCTGCAACTCCATCCTGCCGGGCGCATTCCCCAATCTGGAGGGAAGCTCTTACAACAGCCCCAAAGACGAGGGCTTTCTTAAGAGGCTCAGGGACAAAACCGTGCTGGGAAGGTTCGGAAGGCCGGAGGATTTAAAGGGCGCTCTCGTCTTCCTATCCGCGGACTCCTCGGACTACATTACCGGACAGAGCATTATTGTTGACGGCGGCTGGACGATTCGCTAAAATGGGGGCTCTAAGCCCTGAAAACGATAAAGAGGAGCGCACCATGATTGAGATAATTTTATTTGATGTAGACGGCGTACTGACGGACGGCAAGGTTACCATAGACAAGTCCGGGGAAGAGTCAAAGGTGATAGCCTTTGACGACATTGACGCATATTTTGAGCTTAAGCGCATGGGCATAAAGACCGGCTTTATAACCGCCGAGGAGACGCCCTTTACGGAGTTCATAAGGCAGAGGTTTTCCCCTGACTTTTTCATCTCCGGCTCAAAGGACAAGCTCAAGGGCTTTAAGTCCCTCGTAAAGAAGAACTCTCTGGATGAATCTAAAATAGCATTCGTGGGCGACTCCAAAAAAGATGCGGCACTCCTTGAGCATCTCAGGTGGAGCTTTGCGCCCTCTGACTCAGGCCCTGAGGCGAAGGCCTGCGCAAACATCGTCCTCAGCGCAAGGCGCGGAGAAGGGGTGATTAAAGAAGTCCTTATGCATATAAAGGCGCAGGACAAAGACCCTAAAGACGCCTTCTGGACCGGCTGCATAGACGGGCACATAGAGGCAATAAAGGCGCTAAAGACCGAAACAATGGAAGACATAAAAAAGGCAGGCGAGCTTCTCCTTGACTGTTACAGGAAGGGCGGAAAACTCCTTTTCTGCGGAAACGGCGGAAGCGCTTCGGACGCCCAGCATCTGGCCACGGAACTCGTAAGCAGATTTCTAATGGAAAGAAAGGCCCTCGCGGCGGAGTCCCTTTCATGTAACACCTCCTCCTTGACTGCCATAGGCAATGACTACGGCTTTGACTTGGTATTCGCAAGGCAGGTAGAGGCCGAGGGCAAAAAGGGCGACGTCCTTATCGGAATCTCCACAAGCGGGACATCTAAAAACGTGGTGAAGGCAGTGGAGGCCGCAAAGAAAATCGGCATGAAAACCGTCGTGCTCACAGGGCAAAGAAAGGACACCGAACTTGTGAAGCTCGCGGACGTCGGCATATGCATACCTTCCAAAAGCACGCCGAGGATACAGGAAGGGCACATACTTGTGGGCCACATGCTTTGCGAGTACATAGAGAGGGAGATGTTCGGATAATGAATCCCGTCGGGGTCATGCAGGGGCGGCTCGTCCCCCGGATAGGAGACAGGATTCAGGCCTTCCCATGGGAGAGGTGGGAAGAGGAGTTTGAGACGGCAAAGGCATGCGGGTTTGACTCCATAGAGTTTATCTTCGAGGCGGACAGGTCGGACGAAAACCCCATCTATACATCCGGTGGAATAAAGAAGGTCAGAGGGCTTATAGATAAAACAGGCATTCCTGTTTCTTCCATATGCGCTGATTATTTCATGGAACACCCTTTTTTCAGGGTGCCTGAAGAAGCAAAAAAAGAGAGTGCGGATGTGCTCATCAGCCTGATAAGCATGTCCTCTCAGGCAGGGGTCAGGCTGATAGAGATACCATGCGTTGACCAGTCGGCCATAAAGACAGAAGAGGACAAAGCGGAACTTATAAAATACGTCTCCTCTGCCCTGCCTGCGGCGGAAAAGCATGGCGTGGCTATTTCGCTTGAGACCTCGCTTCCGCCGCTTGAGTTCAGGGAGCTTATAGAAAGGTTCAACCATCCCCTTATGGCCGTGAACTTCGATATTGGCAACAGCGCCTCCATGGGGTATGAGCCCGGGTTTGAGATAAAGACCCTCGGCCCTTTCATCGCAAACATACACATAAAAGACCGCATTCTTCACGGCGGCACAGTTCCGCTTGGGGAGGGCAATGCGGATTTCCCCGCGGTCTTTAAGGCGCTTAAGGGGATTTCCTATAAAGGGCCTTTTATTCTTCAGACCGCCCGCGATGCGGATGATGCAGGCGTTGCAAAGAAATATCTGGGCATGGTCAGAAACTATATAAAAGAATACGGACTATAGGAGCGCTCTGTATGGAACTTGGACTTAAGGATAAGGTTGTTCTGGTGACAGGCTCAAGCAGGGGCATAGGCCGGGTCATAGCAGGGAGTTTTCTTGAGGCAGGGGCTAAGGTTGCCCTTACAGGTAGAGACGATAATGCGCTCAAGAAGGCATACGGGGAGTTCGCATCCCGCCTGGGCCAAGGGTCCCTGATGTCCGCCGTCTGCGACCTTACGGACGCCGAAGGGATAGCCGGCTGCCTGAAGGCGATTGAGCAAAAGTGGGGAGGCATTGACATCCTCGTTGCAAACATCGGGAGCGGAAGGCTCAAGTCCGGGCTTGAGCCGGACAAGGACGACTGGATGAACATGCTGGACATTAACTTAATCGGCGCAAGCCTTGTAGTCAAATATGCCGTCCCCCTCATGATTAAAAGGGGCGGAGGCTCCATAGTCTTTATTTCCTCTATAGCAGGCATCGAGACGCTGCCCGCGCCGATTCCGTATTCAGCGGCAAAGGCAGGGCTGATAGCAGCAAGCAAAAACCTATCAAGGCTTCTTGCCCCGGAAAACATAAGGGTTAATGTCGTGGCGCCCGGAAATATCCTTGCGCCCGGAGGGGTCTGGGAGAGAAAGCTCGGCGAAGACGCCGAAGGCGTTAAGCAATATATAAATTCGGAGGTCCCTATGAAGAGGCTCGGCAGGCCGGAAGAGGTGGCGGATGCCGTGCTATTCCTTTCCTCGGAGAGGGCGTCATTCATTACAGGCTCCTGCCTTGTTGTTGACGGCGGACAGACAAGGGGTTTCTGAAATGAAAGGGACTTTCAGCCTGAAATCAAAAGTTGCCGTCATCACCGGAGGGGCGGGACTCTTGGGCCTGATGCATGCCGAGGCCGTGGCAGAGGCGGGCGGAACCCCTGTGCTTGCCGATATAAAAGAAGTGGCTGCCAAAAAGGCGGCAAAGGCCGTATCCGGGAAATACAAGGCGGACGCCCTCGGCATAGGCGCGGATATTACGGACAGGGGGAGCGTGCAAAAACTCCTCCGCACGGTTTTGAGGAAATTCGGACGCGTGGATATATTAATCAATAATGCGGCAATAGACCCTAAGGTCAAGGCCGGCGACGACCGGTCGTGGAGCAGGTTTGAAAACTTCCCCATCAAGAACTGGGACATGGAAATTTCAGTAGGGCTTACAGGCGCGTTTTTGTGCTCTCAGGTCATAGGCTCTGAGATGGCAAAAAGGGGCGGGGGGGTGATACTGAACATATCCTCGGACCTCGGTGTCATCGCCCCTGACCAGAGGCTTTATGTAAAAGAGGGGCTTCCCCCGGACAAGCAGCCGGTAAAGCCTGTAACCTATTCCGTGATAAAACACGGCCTTCTTGGGCTTACAAAATACATAGCCACATACTGGGCCGATAAAAACATCCGATGCAATGCGCTCTCCCCCGGAGGCGTGTACACAGGCCAGCCCGATGAGTTCCTCAAAAGAATATCCTCAAGGATACCCATGGGGAGGATGGCCCGGAGGGACGAGTACAAAGGTGCAGTGCTGTTTTTGGTCTCGGATGCCTCTTCGTACATGACAGGGGCAAACCTCATAGTTGACGGAGGAAGAACCTGTTGGTAGGGGGGGTGCGACCCCCTGCGAATGGGGTGCGACCCCCTGCGAGCAAGGGGGCGGAAGCAGCCGGGGACACATCCCTATCAGGAGGGGGCACAGCCTCCTTCTGCGAGGCAAACAGGGCTGTATGGCAGGAGTTTTTAGGCGGAAGGTGCGAGGGAAAAGGGCATTCCGTGCTGGTTGACGGCCTCAACACCTATCCCGGCGGGCTGATGGAAATCGGCGTTACATCTGCCGCGCTTAAGAAGCTCACCGGCCTGAAAACAGTCTGGGTCACAAGGCCATATGCAGGGAAAGGGGCGCTTGATGTGATGCGCTCCTACTGCGCCGACCGCATAGAGATGCTCAGTGTTCGAAGATTCCCCCTCGCATTCGTGATGAGCCTTGTTAAATCCGTCTTTATATTCCTCTCAACAAGAGCTGAAAATCTTTTAGCATTGAAATATAAAGGCGCGGTTATAGGAGACCTGATATACGATACATATCTTAGGGACACTGGAAACGGCACAGTCTCAAGGAAAGACCCCTATCTATACAGGAAGATTGTTGAGGCCGTGTTCTTCTATGACATCCACGAGAAACTCATAAAAAAACATAGCGTGAAACATATAATCGTCGGGCATGCCGCCGTATACAACGTATACGGCACGATGATACGGGCGGCAAGAGAGGCCGGATTGACAGTGTACTTCGCGGGCTGCGACGGAAAGACGCCCGGTAACTTTACCATCAGAAAGTTCAAGCCTGAGGATGAGCCTGTTTATTACAGGAAGGTGATAAAGGAGATGTTCGACGACGTTTATAAGAACAATCCCGATACGGCGCGCAGGGTCATAGAGGAGTACTTTGAGGCGAGGATGTCGGGAAACGTAACGAGAGACCCAAACGTCACTATCGCATTTAAGACCGGAAAACGGTTTTATACCAGGGAAGGGCTTGCCGGGCTCATGAAAATAGACATAAACAAGCCGTTTGTCTACATGATGGCCCATGTCTTCCCGGATGCGCCGCATGACCAGAGATGGTACCTGTTTAATGACCATTACGACTGGTCCCGCGAGACGATTAAACGCATGGGCGGCATAAAGGATGTAAACTGGATACTGAAGGAACACCCCCTAAACAGGCACAGCTTCTATCACAGCAAGGTGCGGCTGGATACAATCGTAAGGGAGATATACGGAGACAGCCTGCCCGGGCATATCGTCTTTCTTCCGGATGACGTGAGCACCAAGTCCGTGCTTGACTCCGCAGACGGGGTGGTTACGGCCCGCGGCACTATAGGGCTTGAGGCCGCATATCTTGGAATCAAGTGCCTGCTTGCAGGAGATGCGGTCTATTCGGGACTGGGGTTTACCTTTGACCCTGAGACCAAGGAGGAGTATTTCCGCCTGCTCTCAACCCTTTTTAGAAAGGACAATACCCAAACGGTTGATGCCGGCATGGCGAAGGTCGCTGCATTCGTATACTTCATACACACCCTTGTGCAGCCCGGCATAATACCGGAAATGGAGGGGTTTTCGATGCAAAGGGGCTCCGAGGCAGAGGACAAGGCTTACGCCGATGCCGCCTCCTTGCTCAGGGAAAGGCATGTTTCCGAAGACTACGGGATTAACCGCATACTGGATTATTTCAAAAGCGGGAGGGTTCAGATGACCAACTCCTTTGAGATATACAAATAGAAAGGAAAGGAATTATCGCATGGCCCGTTCAATGAGTTTAAAAGGCAAAAAGGTTCTGGTTACAGGCGGAGCCGGCTTTATAGGCTCGCACACCGTGGATGCGCTCGTTCGTGAGGGCGCCAATGTCGTGGTCGTGGATAACCTCTCAAGCGGCCGGAGGGAAAACATCAACCCTGAGGCGGCATTTTACGAGGTCAATATTGCCGACCCGGAAATCGAGATAATCATGGAAAAGGAGAGGCCCGGGATAATCTGCCATTTCGCATATTTCGTGTTCGTGCCGAAATCCGTCCAAAACCCCCTCCTTGACATGGACTGCCTTGCCGGCACACTGCGGATACTCGGAAAGGCCAAAGACCTGAATGTAAAGAAGGTGCTCTACAGCTCCTCAGGGTTCGTATACGGCAACAACCCCAACCTCCCTCTTAAGGAGAAAGAGCCTTTCTCATACGACACGCCCTATGCGATATCAAAGGAGGCGACTGAGAACTATCTCAGGTTCTTCTCTAAGACATACGGGCTTCCGTATGTGGTCCTCAGATATGCGACGGTCTACGGCCCCGGACAGGCAACCGGCGCAATGGCGGACTACATAAGGAAGCTTTCCTCCGGCCAACAGGCCGATATCTGGGGAGACGGCACAAAGACAAGGGATTACGTGTTCATCGCCGATGTGGTCAGGGCAAACCTCCTTGCCTTAACCGTCCGCAGCGACAATCCCGACCCTGTCTTTAACATCAGCTCCGGAGTTGAGACGACCCTGAACACTCTCTATAAGAAGACCTCGGATTTGTTGGGCAGGAAGGCAATGCCCGTTTATCACAAAGACAGGCCCGGCGAGCAGATACGGTTCTGCCTGAATAATTCCAAGGCGAAAAAAGAGTTAGGCTGGAGGCCGGAGTTTTCTCTTGATGAGGGGCTTAAGATAACCGTAGAGGCCGCAGCTAAGGGCAATGGATAGGGCCTGCGTCATATTTAACTGTATTCTCCCGCTTCGACTAATGTTTAATAACTATGCTTCTGATTTTTTGTTATAATTCATTAAGACGATTTTGCGGGAGGATTGAAAATGTATAGAACCATCGGGTATATCGAAAAAGATACTGAAACCGGACTGTACGTTGCCGTTGTGCCGGGCATCCCAGGCGCGCATACTCAGGCTGAAACCTTAGACGAACTTCAGAGAAATCTTAAAGAGGTCGTTGAATTATGCTTGGAGGAGATGGACGAAGAGTCCAAGCGAAATTTGCCTGAGTTTATCGGAATTCAACAAATCGAGGTCGCTGTTTGAGCAGGTTGTCCCTTATCGACGCTCAAACAATGGAGAAGCTCTTGTTCCTTATGGGATTTAAAAGCGTCCGTCAAAAAGGAAGCCATGTATTTTATCGTCATCCAGACGGACGAACCACCACGGTACCGCATCATAAAGGTAGAACCTTGGCGCGACCGTTAATAAGGGAAATTTTACAAGACATAGAACTGAATGTTGAAGAATATGCTGACTCTTTGAAAAAACTTTAGTAGCGTCTACGTCCGATAACCCTGCAAATCCGACGCAGACCCCAATAGATAAAACGGCTTGCCAAAATTTGGGGGAATAATTTATACTTAAAAATTGTGATAAGTCGTTAATTTTTAATTAAAAACAATGAAAGAGACCCTACAGGCATCCCGGTACAATCCGTTGGTTTCCGTAATAACCATCTCGTATAACTCCGAAGACTTTATAGAGCAGACCATAGAGAGCGTGCTTAGTCAGGACTACCCTGATATCGAATATGTCGTCGTGGACGCCGCCTCCACGGACAACACATTAAAGATAATAGAAAAATACAAAGACAGGATATCAAAATTCGTCTCCGAGCCTGATGACGGCAGGTACGACGGGTATAATAAAGGGGTGAGGCTCTCTACCGGCGAGATAATCGGGATGATAAACTCCGACGACTACTACGCCGACAGCACCGCCGTCAGGAGGGTGGTCGAGGCCTTCCGCCAAAATCCGGAGGCAAAGGTCGTCTACGGGGTTGTGGACTTTGTCGAGCGGGATACCGAAAGGGTGATAATGAAATGGGGCAAGGACGCAGAGCCGCGGGAGATACGGAAAAGGATGTACATGCCGCACCCCTCGGTATTCGCCAAAAGAGAGGTCTACGATAACGCAGGGCTCTTGAGGAAGGAGTACTCGCTTGCCCTTGATTACGAATGGGCCATAAGGGTTGTCAAATACACGAGGCCCTATTTCCTCGACTACAGGATTGCCATTATGAGGGACATGGGCGGAAGCGGAAGCTATTACAGGGCCACGCTTGCCGAGGCGGCAAGGGCGCTTAGGGAGCACGGATACTACTGGGATTATTTCCTGACCCTGATTAAAAACTTCATAAAGATAATGCTTACCGTATTTGGTTTCAGGGACGTGATTTACAGGATATGGGCAAAAAACGCAAGGCCGAGAGGTTAAGAAATGGGGTTCTGGGAAAATAAGAGGGCGCTTGTAACCGGAGGGGCGGGCTTCCTCGGACATTTCGTCACCGAGAGGCTTAAGGCAGAGGGATGCAGGCACATATTCGCCCCAAGATCCAAGGATTACAACCTTGTCAGGATGGAGGATGTAAAGCGGGTATACAGGGATACGAAGCCCGATATGGTGATACACCTTGCGGCCCGCGTAGGCGGCATCGGCGCAAACCGGGAAAACCCCGGGAGCTTTTTCTACGACAACCTCATGATGGGCGTGCAGCTTATAGAAGAAGGAAGGCTCTTCGGCGTCGGGAAGTTCGTGGCAATAGGCACGATATGCGCCTATCCCAAATTCACACCGGTGCCGTTTAAAGAGGAAGACCTCTGGAACGGCTACCCCGAAGAAACCAACGCTCCTTACGGTCTGGCTAAAAAAATGCTTCTTGTTCAGGCACAGGCGTACAGGCAGCAGTACGGCTTCAATGCGATATATCTCCTGCCCGTAAACCTCTACGGCCCTGGGGACAATTTTGACCCCATGAGTTCCCATGTCATCCCAGCGCTGATTAAAAAATGCGTGGATGCAATCGAAAGCGGCCAAAGGGAGATTGCGGTATGGGGCACAGGAATACCGACGAGGGAGTTCCTCTATGTTGAGGATGCCGCAGAGGGGATTGTGCTTGCAGCGGAAAGATACGACAAGCCCGACCCCGTGAACCTCGGAGCGGGGTTTGAGATTTCAATAAAAGACCTCGCAGCGCTCATAGCGCGGCTGACCGGGTTTGAAGGAAATATAGTATGGGACGCCTCAAAGCCGGACGGCCAGCCAAGGAGAATGCTCGACACAGAAAGGGCTGAAAAAGAGTTCGGGTTTAAGGCAAAGACGTCTTTTGAGGAGGGCCTTAGGAAGACGATTAAGTGGTATAAATCAACGCTCAAAAAATAAAGTCTTGGGGCAGGACGGCAGGGATGTTTACGAAATATAGTCCCTGACTTATATCAGATAAACTTTAAAGGAGTCATAATGTCAAAAAAAGCGCTTATCACAGGCATAACAGGACAGGACGGGGCGTACCTGAGCAAGCTCCTTCTTGAGAAGGGGTACAAGGTCTACGGGGCATTCAGAAGGACCTCGGACCTCCACATAAACAGGCTTAAGTTCTTGGGCGTGGCGGATGACATAGAGTATGTGCCCGTAGAGCTGCTTGAGTTTACGAACATCCACCGCACAGTGGAGAAGTACGAGCCGGATGAGATATACAATCTCGGCGCCCAGAGCTTCGTTGCGCTTTCCTTTGAGCAGCCGGTATTCACCGCGGATGTGACCGGCCTCGGCCCCCTCAGGGTGCTTGAGGCCATAAAGGACGTAAACCCTGCGATTAGGTTCTATCAGGCATCCTCCTCCGAGATGTTCGGCAAGGCGGCGGAGACCCCGCAGAACGAAAAGACCCCGTTTTATCCGAGAAGCCCTTATGCCATAGCCAAGCTCTTTGCCCACTGGATGACTGTAAATTACAGGGAATCCTACGGCCTTTACGCCTGCTCAGGCATACTCTTTAACCACGAGTCCCCGCTGAGGGGGGTTGAGTTCGTCACGAAAAAGATAACCCAGTCCGTGGCAAGGGTAAAGCTCGGGCTTCAGAAGTCCATCTCTTTGGGAAACCTCGATGCAAGGCGCGACTGGGGCTATGCCCCTGAGTATGTGGAGGCCATCTGGCTTATGCTCCAGCAGAAAAACCCCCGTGACTACGTAATCGCTACAGGAGAGACCCACAGCGTGAGGGAGTTCGTGGAGAAGTCGTTTGCGGAAATAGGGGTAAGGATAAAGTGGTCAGGTAAAGGGGTCAAGGAAAAAGGCGTTGATAAGGCAACAGGGAAGACGCTTGTCAGCGTTAACCCGAAGTTTTTCAGGCCCGCCGAGGTTGACATCCTTAAGGGGGACTGCTCAAAGGCGAAGAAAGAGCTCAGGTGGTCTCCGAAGACCTCGTTTGGGGAACTCATAGGCATAATGGTAAAGCATGATTTAGATGTCATATCAAAGGGACTGTGACCCAAGCGGCTGTCCATGACTTTTCTCAATTCATGCCTGCCCCATCCGCCATAAAAGGGGCAGGCGCTAAGAGAGCCCCGCTTCAGTGAAGATACTTCACCTGATATACGACCATATGAATAACCCGTGGGTCGGAGGAGGAGGCGCGGTGCGGGTTTATGAGCTCTGCCGGAGACTTGCGGGAAGAGGACATGAGATAACGGTCGTAAGCGGCAGGTACCCCGAAGCGGTTGACTACAAAGAGGACGGCCTTCAGTATAAATTCGTGGGGAGCGGACGCAGCTACCTCCTCAGTACTTTTTCTTATGCAATCAGGGCAGCGGGGTTTCTTAAAAAGCACGGCAACGAGTTTGACCTTGTGGTCGAGGACTTTGCGCCGTGGAACCCGCTGTTCTCAAGGTTCCTTACAAAAAAACCCGTAGTGCTTCACATAAACCACAGGGAAGGCTTTGGGATAATCAGAAGGTGGTTTGTCCTCGGCATTCCGTTTTTTCTTATAGAGGCGTTTTATCCAAAGCCCTTTGAGCGCATCACCGCCCTTTCGGAGGGCACGAAGAAAAAGCTCAAAAGGCCGGATGCCGTTGTCATTCCGGCTGGCATAACCCCCGTGCCGTTGCCCCCCGGAGAAATCCCCGAAACTGAAAAGCCCAAGACCCCTTATATAGCGTATGTCGGGAGGCTTCATATAAAAAACAAGGGGCTTGACACCCTGATCGGGGCGATGAAAGGCGTGGATACGAAGCTCGTTATCGTCGGACGGGGAAGGGACGAGGCAAAGCTTAAAGGGATGGCCTCTTCTCTTAAAAACGTGGAATTCATGGGGTTTTTGGATGAGGCCGGGAAGCTCGGTGCTATGAAGGGGGCGGAGATTTTTGTCCTTCCCTCGCGTTTTGAGGGCTGGGGCATAGTTGTGATTGAGGCCGCTTACTGCGGGACTCCTGTTATCGTAAGCGACATACCGGAGCTTTCGTTTGCGCTTGAAGGAGGCTTCGGGGTTTCCTTTAAAAAAGGCGATGCAAAAGACCTGAGAGACAAGATAAATACCCTTTTGGGAGACGAAAAGCTCAGAAGGAAAATGGGAGAAAACGGAAGACGCTATGTGCAGGACTATACATGGGACAGAATAGCGGAGGAGTATGAAAAATACCTCAGGGGGGTTTGTAGCCCCTGAGGTATGGGGTTTGCGCCCAATAAAATGAGGGGATGTTATAATCCCTGAGTATGAGACCGGTTATAGACGAAGACCTCTGCGTAGGCTGCGGCAACTGTCAGGAGGTATGCCCTGCCGTATTCCACTTAAACGAGACCATCGGGAAGGCCGAGGTCATAGACCCCGAGGCCTGTGAATTCGTGGGTTGCTGCGAGGCTGCAGAGGAAAACTGCCCGGAGCGCGCCATATCCATAAAGGAAGATTGATTATATTCAGGCTTCATTAAAAGAAAGCGTAATTATGCCCTTAACCGGCATCAGGCTTTAATACGCCACGGGGACTAAGAATCAAGACGTAAGAAAAGAAGGAATGGCCTCGAGTTTGAGCATCTCCCTTTCATGCGCATGCACGGCCTCCTCAGGCCGTGCCTCAAGCGTCACCTCCCAGCACTCCGGAGCCGAAAGCAGGGTCTTTGCGAACTTGCAGTTTGTGCCGTGCCCCGTCCTTACGGCTACGATGTGCCCCAGAAGGGGGAATTCTATAAGGGAGAGGTCTCCTATAAGGTCAAGCATTTTGTGCCTTATGAACTCGTCTTGGAACCTGAGCCCTGACTCGTTGAGCACTGCCGTATCGGTTAGGATTATCGCATTTTCGAGCGAGCCGCCCTTGGCAAGCCCGTTTGCCCTCATTAGCTCGACGTCCTTGAGGAACCCGAAAGTTCTTGCCGGAGCAAGCTCCCTGACGAAGGTTTTCTCGTCGAGCTTCAGGCTCTTTTTCTGGGCGCCCAAAAGGGGGTGCTTGTACTGTATCTGGTAGGTAATGAGCGTGCCCTCAAAAGGCAGGGCGTAAATCTCGGCATTGCCTTCTTTAAGGGATATGGGCTTAAGTATTCTTATAAACGGCCTTTCCGAGGCCTGTTTCGCTATGCCGGCCTTAAGCATCATGTCTACGAACACAGCCGAGCTTCCGTCCATAACCGGTATCTCAGGGCCGTTTACCCGGACAACGAGGTTGTCTATGCCGAGCCCGGAAAGTGCGGCAAGAAGGTGTTCCACGGTCTTGACCCTCGTGCCTCCGGAGCCGAGGGTCGTGGCAAAGGCCGTATCGTTTACGGCATTGATATCCGCCCTTATGAAGACGTTCCTGTCCTCCCTGTAAAAGACGATTCCGCTGTTAGAGGGGGCGGGTATGAGCCTGACGATGCTGTGGACGCCTGTGTGAAGCCCAATGCCCTCGATTGTCAACTCAGCTTTAAGTGTTCTCTGTAAACGCACGGGTAATTTCGTTGCAAAGAAGATGCCAAAGCCTAACTGCTTATAAACAAATGGTATTTATTCAACCTGTGATGCTATTTATCTTCAGTGATGTATGGTTATGACACAATATATCGCAATATTGCGACTATGGCCCTCATACCTCTCCGCCGACGACCATCTCCGGTATTCTGATTGTCGGCATGGCGTCTGAGACAGGCACGCCCTGTGAGTCCTTGCCGCAGGTGCCTATAGAGAAGCCCAGGTCGGACGAGACCATGTCTATTGCCATAAGCACGGCAGGGCCGTTTCCCGTAAGGGTGGCCCCCCTTACCGGCTCGGCTGCAGCGCCCCCCTCTATGAGATAGCCCTCAAGGACATCGAATACAAAGTCTCCGGTTACGGTATCAACCTGTCCTCCGCCCATCTTGCGGACAAACAGCCCCCTTTCGGTTGCCTTAAGCACCTCACGAGGAGGGGTATTGCCCGGCGCAATTAAGGTGTTGGACATCCTCGGCATGGGTCTGTGCATGTAAGATTCCCGCCGGCCGTTTCCCGTGGACTTGGCGCCCTCGCGCATGGCGGAAAGCCTGTCGTACATGTAGCCGACAAGCACCCCGTCCTTGACAAGCACTGTCCTCTCGGAAGGGTTTGCCTCGTCGTCAAATCTGAAAGAGCCCCTTTTGTTGGGTAAAGTGGCGTCGTCAATGACACTCACAAGCCGGGATGCCACCTCTTGCCCCATCTTTCCGGAAAACACCGAAAGGCCCTGCCCGGAAAGGTCGGCCTCAAGGCCGTGGCCTATGGCCTCGTGTATCATGGTGCCTCCGGCCTCTGAAGATATTACCACAGGCATCCGGCCGCCCGGCGCCCTCCGGGCGCCAAGCATCATTGCCGCACGCCTCGATGCCTTAAGCGCAACGGCCTCCAAAGGGCTTTCATCAAAAAGCTCAAACCCCATAAGCCCGCCTGCGGCTTCGTATCCGGTCTGTATGAGGCCGTCCTCTACAGCCACCACGTTTACCATTGAGACCGTGTGTATGCGCTCATCAGAGGCGACCTCGCCTTCGGATGTGGCCATCTGGACATTCTGGGCGGAGTCCCTGTAAAGGACGCTCGCCTGTTTTATCCTGCTGTCAAATGCCATTGCAGTATCGTTTGCGGCCTTTACCATCCCGATTTTCCTTGAGATAGGGACATCATCAGGCGGCTGCTTTATTACAAAGTTCACATTCGGGGCCTTTGTCCTCAAGTCTAACGCCCCGGCGAACCTGCCCTGAGCAGCGGATGAGCTTAGCATCCCGGCGATGTCAAGGAGTGCCTTTTCGCTCAGGTCGTTAGTAAAGGCATAGGCGGTCTTCCCGCCAAAAATCAGCCTTATGCCGGCCCCCTGCTCGATGCCTGAGACCACCTTCTCTATCTTCATGTCCTCAAGCAGGATGAATGTTGAACGCCTCCATTCCACGAATACATCGGCATATTCGCCGCCGTTTGAAAGGGCTTTCCTTATGACCTCGGATAAAAGTTCCTGTTTTAGCATGGATGTTGACCGGATATAATGAAATATTATAGCATTTAACGGGTTATGTCTAAAATCGGCGTCATAGGAGGAAGCGGGCTTTACGACATCTCCGGCCTCCGCATCACGGAGGACAGGGAGGTCGAAACCCCGTATGGCAGACCTTCGGCGCCTTACAGGATTGGGGAGATAGAAGGCATCCCCATAGCATTCCTTCCGAGGCACGGTCAGCCCCACAGCATCCCGCCCCACAAGATAAACTATAGGGCAAACCTTTGGGGGTTTAAATCCCTCGGCGTGGAAAGGCTCATATCCGTAAGCGCAACAGGCGGCATCAACCCCTCGCTTAAGCCCGGCGACATAGTCCTCCTTGACCAGATAATAGACATGACTATGGGGGCAAGGGCCTCGACCTTCTACGAGGCCGACGAGGTCGTGCACATAGACTTCACAGAGCCTTACTGTCCTGAACTCAGGCAGGGCGTCCTTTCCGCAGGCAAAAAGACCGGCATAGCGCCTGTGCAAACCGGTGCCTATATCTGCACAAACGGCCCCCGGCTTGAGAGCAGGGCAGAGATAAAGTTTTTCTCCGCTATGGGCGCCGATGTCGTGGGCATGACCGGAATGCCCGAGGCCTGCCTTGCACGGGAGCTTGAGATATGCTTCTCCGGCATCTGCCTTGTGACAAACCATGCGGCAGGCATTGCCGGGAAAAAGCTTTCTGCGGTAGATGTCATCGAGAAGATGAAAGAGGCCAACCTGAGGATAAACAGCCTCCTAAGGGAGACCTTCGTCCTGATACCTGCCGAGAGGGGATGCCTGTGCAAAGACGGGCTTAAGGACGCACGGGTTTAGCTGCCTTCAGTCTCCTTCGTCTTAATCCCGTAGGCCTTAACCTTTGCGCCGAGGGTGTTTCTGCTTATGCCGAGGATGCTTGCGGCCTTAAGCCGGTTTCCCCCTGTTTCCTTAAGCGCTATCTCTATCAGGGCCTTCTCGGCCTCGGATATGACCGTATTGTAGAGGTTGGAGTTGCCCCTGCCTGCGGCGTCCCTAAGATACCGGCTCAGCTTGCTTTCAAGAAACTCCCTTATAGAGCCTATCCCCTCTGAGAGCAGGTCCTGCCTGCGAATCACCCCGTCTTTTGATATTATGTACGCCTTCCTGACCGCGCTTTTAAGCTCCGTGACGTTGCCCGGCCATTCATAATCCGATAGCGCCTTCTCTGCCTCCTTTGAAAGCCTCCGGGGGCCTGCCTTAAAAACCTCCCCTGTCTCTTTCAGAAAATGTCTTGCAAGAAGCGGTATGTCCTCTCTCCTTTTTCTCAGGGGCGGGACCTTGAGGTTCACCCAGTCAAACCCGCTGTTGTTGTTCAGCGAAAATATCAGGCGCACATCAATCTCACCCGCCTCGCTGCCCGGAGGCCGGCTGAACTCGCTTTCAGCAACAAGCCTGAGGAGTTTTTCCTGACGGGCCGGCGCAAGCCCTTCGATGCCTTTTATAAAAAGCGTGCCTTTTTTTGCCTGAGATATGCGGTCGCCTTCCTCTGATATCGTTTCTGCATCTGCGGATATGAAGGCCCCGGCCCTCTTTGAACTCTGGAAATGGATTAGCCGCGCAAGAAGCTCCCTGCCCGTGCCTTCTTCGCCTGAGATGAACACTGGCTCGTCGTTGGATGAAAACTTCTCCACCTGTTTCAGAACCTTCAGCATCTCCGGGCTTTTGCAGATAACAGCCGGAGGCCGGATGTTTTCCGTCTTCAGCCTCCTGATCTCGTCCTTAAACACAATGCACTCCGCCGCCCTCTGAAGGCTCACCTCAAGCATATCCTGAGATGCCGGCCTCCCGATAACCGAATATGCCCCGGCCCTCATCGCATCCACAGCATCCTTGCCCCCTGCCTCCGGAACCATCACTATCACCATGGCATCGGGATAATACGCCTTTATCTGCCTCAGGCCGTCTATCCCGTCTCCGTCAGGAAGCGCGCTTGCGAGGAGCACTATCTGCGAGCCGCCGCTTACCGCCTTCAGCCCGGAGGAAAGCCTTTTTTTTGCGCTTACCTTCCAGCCCTCGGACATTTTTATTCCTTTAATGCCGAGTGCAACGGTCTCGTCGCCGTCTATTATGAGAAGCTCTTTTTCCATAATCACAAACCAGGGGGAGTGCAGAATTATAACACAGCATGCCTTGGGAATTTAACCGGAAAATTTCCAGTCCTTTAAAAACCGTTTGCATTCCCTTTTTTAACCCTGAGATTTTCTCTTTCGTCATTCTCCGGCTTGACCGAAATCCCTCTTTATCTACCTTACCCCTCCAACCTCCCCTTATTAAGGGGAGGATTAAATCCCCTCCTTGACAAGGAGGGGCATGGGGGAGGTAGTTCCTTATTAAGGGGAGGATTAAATCCCCTCCTTGACAAGGAGGGGCGAGGGGAGGTAGTTCCTTATTAAGGGGAGGATTAAATCCCCTCCTTGACAAGGAGGGGCGAGGGGAGGTAGTTCCTCCGTGTCCTCATGCAGTTAATATATTATGGCCTTAAGGAACTGGTCAACCCGAACCGGTTCGGTCAAATGAGGACAGGGAGGGGATGTATTTGAATATGCCAAAATCCCCAATAGGGCTATAGTTGAATCCCTCTTGCCTAAAAAGAAATTCCGGTTTAAAACAGGCTCAGAACGGCAAGAAACAGGTTTATCAGAGGGTTTATGAAAAACTCCGCCATGCCGGTTGCGATAAGGATGATGACTATCATCATGCCGTAAGGCTCAACCCTGCTTAAGGCATGCGCCTGATTCCTGGGAAGAAAACCAACAAGCACCCTGCCTCCGTCAAGAGGGGGCACGGGTATGAGGTTGAAGGCCGCAAGCACCACGTTTATGATGACGCTTGAGCGGAACATCAGCATAAGAGGGGCAAGGACCGAGGAAGACACGGATGCCGGGACGAAAATGGAAAGCGGGGCTATGACGAACTTCATGATAAGGACGCTCGCAAGGGCAAGGGCAAGGTTTGCGGCAGGCCCGCCTGCGGCAGAGAGCGCCATGTCCTTTCTTGGGTTTTTGAAGTTATAGGGGTTTATGGGCACTGGTTTTGCGTACCCGAAGACGAACTGGCCCTGCGTGAATATCAGAAGGAGCGCGGGCATTATGACCGTGCCTATCGGGTCTATGTGCGCTATGGGGTTAAGGGTGAGCCTGCCCATCGACTTTGCCGTGGGGTCTCCGAGCCTGTAGGCGATGTAGCCGTGCGCGACCTCATGGAAGGTTATGGCAACCAGAATGGCCGGAGCCGAGACGGCAAGCTGTCTTATTATTCCCGCAGCGTCCAAAATATGCCTGTCATACGGGGTTAAGCACCTTGTCTATTATTGTCCTCGGCACTCGTCGCCCTCCATGAGGAACCCGGAATCCTGTGTTGAGTGGACATGCTTTCTCCTTGTCTGCGGATAATTTCACTATGATAAAGCTACGGCATTTTTATGTCAACAAAGCCGTGTCAGAGTATCCTAAGCAGTTGACTTTAATTTGGATTTTCTTTATTTTAAAAATATGCCTGCGAAACTTGGTCAGATACTAATTAATTCCACTATCATCACGGAAGAACAGCTCAAGCAGGCCCTTGCCATCCAGAAAAAAGAGGGCGGGAGGCTCGGCACAAACCTCGTAAAGCTCGGCTACGTCAGCGAAGAGAAACTCGTGACGTTCCTCAGCAAGCAGTTCGGCGTGCCCGCGGTAAACCTTGGAAGCTACAAGATAGACCCCGCGGTGCTTAAGCTCATACCGCAGGAGATGGCCAAAAAATACATGATAATGCCGGTGGCGAGGGTCGGCGCAACCCTGACCATCGCCATGTCCGACCCCTCCAACGTCTTTGCCATAGACGACGTGAAGTTCATGACCGGATACAACGTGGAGGTCGCGGTCACGAGCGAATCCGGGCTAATGAGCACAATCATGGAGCACTACGGCGGCAAAGGCGGGGTCATGACCACGACGCAGGCCGCGGCCGCTTCTTCTGACTCGTCAAAACTGCTTCAGTCAAAGGACTACACCCTTGACGGCATGGAGGAGGAAACCGGCGGGATAGGCATGATGGATGAAGGCCCGACCGTGGATGTGGACGACTTCGACAAGGTCGTGGGAAGCGCGCTTGACGGCGTGGAGGCCGTAGAGGAAAAGGAAGACACTGAGACCGTAAAAGAGATTGAAGCACCCATAGTGAAGCTCGTCAACGGGATATTCGTCAACGCGATAAAGGCGGGCGCAAGCGACATCCACATAGAGCCTTACGAGACCGCCCTCAGGGTCAGGTACAGGGTGGACGGGGTCCTTTACACGGTTATGAACCTGCCGGTGAAGATCAAGGCCGCCCTCACGTCGAGGATAAAGATAATGTCCCGTCTGGACATCGCAGAAAGAAGGCTGCCGCAGGACGGCAGGATAAAGCTCAAGCTCGGCAGAAAAAAAGAGATAGACTTCCGCGTTTCGGTACTCCCATGCCTTTTCGGGGAAAAGACCGTCCTGAGGCTCCTTGACAAGGGAAACCTGCAGGTGGACCTTACAAAGCTCGGGTTTGAGGAAACCGCGCTTCAGGACTTCTTAGAGGCCCTCGATAAGCCCTACGGCATGCTGCTGGTTACAGGGCCCACGGGAAGCGGCAAGACCACAACCCTTTATTCGGCTGTCAACTACCTCAACAAGCCCGGCACAAACATCATGACCGCCGAAGACCCGGTGGAGTACAACTTTTTGGGGATAAACCAGGTTCAGGTCAAGGAAGACATAGGCCTGACCTTTGCAGCCGCCCTGAGGTCGTTCCTGAGGCAGGACCCGGACATAATCATGGTGGGCGAGATAAGGGACTTTGAGACCGCGGAGATATCGGTCAAGGCCGCGCTTACCGGTCACCTCGTTTTAAGCACCCTGCACACAAACGACGCCCCGAGCACCATAAACAGGCTACTGAACATGGGCATAGAGCCGTTCCTCGTGTCCTCTTCCGTCATACTGATACTGGCCCAGAGGCTTGCAAGAAAGATATGCGTCCAGTGCAAGGAGGTGGAAAAGGTCCCGGTGCCCGCGCTCGTGAAAGTCGGCTTTTCAGAGGATGAGGCAAAGGAGGTAGTATGCCATAAGGGCAAAGGCTGCCCTGCGTGCAACGGCTCCGGATACAAGGGCAGGGTAGCGCTCTATGAGGTCATGCCCGTAAGGGACGACCTAAAGCAGCTGATACTTGAAGGCGCATCCACGGATGAGCTTAAGAAGGCGAGCGTAAGGCTCGGCACAAAGACCCTCAGGATGAGCGGCCTCACAAAGGTCAAAGACGGCGTTACCTCCATAGAAGAGGTGCTCAGGGTTACCTTTGGCGACTAACCGGCAAAATTCCTATATAATGTATTGTATGCACCTAAGGGAGAATCATGGCTACTCTTTATGACCTGCTGAAGCTGATGATGGAAAAGGGCGCATCCGACCTCCATATAACCACAGGCACCCCCCCGCGCCTGAGGATAGACGGCAGGCTCGTGCCCATACACGGAGAGTCCATGGGCCCTGCCGATACTAAGGCGCTCTGCTACAGCGTGCTTACGGACGCCCAGAAGCACAAGTTCGAGGAAAACAACGAGCTTGACCTGTCTTTCGGCCTCAAGGGCCTCTCAAGGTTCAGGGCGAACATATTCATGCAGAGGGGCGCCGTAGCCGGGGCCTTCAGGATGATACCCTTTGAGGTCAGGACGTACAAGGAACTCGGCCTGCCCGATATAGTGAACGAGCTTGCCAAGAAACCGAGGGGGCTTATACTCGTGACCGGGCCCACGGGCTGCGGCAAGTCAACCACGCTTGCGGCCATGATAGACAAGATAAATTCCGAAAGGCCGGACCACATAATAACCATAGAGGACCCCATAGAGTACCTCCACGGCCACAAAAAATCCCTCATAAACCAGCGCGAGGTCAATGCTGACACCGTATCGTTCAAGGCGGCGCTGAGATACGTCCTCAGGCAGGACCCTGACGTCGTCCTCATCGGCGAGATGAGGGACCTTGAGACCATAGAGGCGGCGCTCACGGTCTCGGAAACAGGGCACCTGACGCTGGCGACCCTGCATACGAACTCGGCAGTGCAGACCATAAACCGCATAATAGACGTGTTCCCGCCCCACCAGCAGGAGCAGGTGAGGGTTCAGCTTTCTTTTGTGCTGGAGGGGATTGTCGCCCAGCAGCTCATCCCGAAAAAATCCGGGCAGGGCAGGGTTCTTGCCGTTGAGGTGATGGTGCCGAATGCGGCCATAAGAAACCTCATCAGGGAGGACAAGGTGCACCAGCTTTATTCGATGATGCAGACCGGCCAGACCAAATTCGGCATGCAGACGATGAATCAGTCCCTCATGGAGCTTTTCACAAAGGGCATAATAACATACGAGGAGGCGCTCCTTCGCTCCCCGGTGCAGGACGAAATGGTGGCAATGCTTCAGAGGGTAGCGGCTCAGCCCCAAAGGAGATAAGACATGGCTCAAACTGTAGTATTCCAGTGGTCAGGCAAAAACCCAAGAGGGGCGGTAGAGTCTGGGGAGATAACGGCCGCCTCAAAAGAAGAGGTCATGTCCCAGTTGAGGCAGAAGAACATCTCCCCGACTGCAATAACCGAAAAAAAGAGCAAATCGCTTTTTGCCCTTTCCATGGGCCAGCCGAAGGTAACGCCCAAGGATATCGTCGTTTTCACCAGACAGTTCTCAACCATGATAGATGCAGGCCTTCCTCTTGTGCAGGCCCTCGATATCCTCTCCTCTCAGGTGGAAAACAAGGGTCTGGCAAATGTCCTTGTAAAGGTAAAAACGGATGTCGAGGGCGGCGCCACCTATGCGGACGCACTGAGGAAGCACCCGAAAGTATTCGACGAGCTTTACTGCAACATGGTTGCCGCCGGAGAGGCGGGCGGCATACTGGATACGATACTGCAGAGGCTGGCCGGATATATAGAGAAGTCGATGAAGCTCAAAAAGAAGGTCAAGGGCGCGCTGGTCTACCCCATAGTCGTCTCTTCGGTCGCAATACTGGTCGTGGCGGTCATCATGATATTCGTCGTGCCGATATTCACAACGATGTTCGCTACATTAGGAGGCACCCTGCCCCTTCCGACAAGGATTATCATCAATATAAGCAACTTCCTCAAAGGCATAGGGGGGCTTATCAGCCTCATCACCCTCGTCGCGTTGTTTGTGGGCATCTCCCGGTTCAGGCAGACAAAAAAAGGTCAGCTGATATTCGACAAGATACTCCTTAAGCTGCCTATCTTCGGCTTGCTGCTTATCAAGGTCGCGGTCTCGAAGTTCACAAGGACCATGGGGACGATGACCTCAAGCGGAGTCCCCATACTGGACGGGCTTGAGATAACCGCAAAGACGGCCGGCAACAAGGTTATCGAAATTGCGGTGATGGAAGTTCGCTCCGCCATCAGCGAGGGCAAAACCATTGCCGAACCGCTCTCAAAGGCAAAGGTCTTTCCCCCGATGGTCACCCATATGATAGCGGTGGGAGAAGCGACCGGCGCGCTGGATACCATGCTTAATAAAATCGCCGACTTCTACGACGACGAGGTGGACAACACGGTGTCAAACCTGACGTCCATGATGGAGCCCTTGCTCATGGTCTTTTTAGGGATAACGGTCGGCTTCGTCGTGGTTGCAATGTATCTACCCATATTCAAGATGATTACGCTTATAAAGTGAGGCATTCTCCGGCATACCCGGCGGCCTCTACGGTTTCTCCCAATGGCAAAAGACGCCCTGATTAACCGGCTCAAGACCCTGACCGCGTTCAGGGCGCTTTTCGTTACCGTTCTTCTGGGCACGTTCTTCGTCTTTGATATAGGCTACAGCATCTTCCCCTATCCCCATCAGGTGCTCTACCTGATAATATTCCTTTACGCCCTTACAATAGCCTACTCCCTGATGCTCCTGAGAATCGGAACGCCGGTCTTCGCCTATGCGCAGCTCTCCATAGACGTGCTCTCGGCCATAGCGCTCATATTCCTGACGGGCGGCATCGAAAGCTGGTTCTCATCTATTCTGCTTCTGATAGTGATAGCCGCCGCAATCATTCTCAACAAAAGGGCGGGATATATAATGGCGACATTAAGCAGCGTCTTTTACGGCTCGCTCGTCGACTTTCAGTACTACGGCCTGCTGCCCATCCCCTTCAACCCGATGCTCACAGAGAGGGACTTCCTTTACAACATATTTTCCCATATATTTGCGCTTTACCTTACCGCCTATCTCACAGGCTACCTTTCCTCAAGGCTCGAAAGGGTCACTAACAGGCTTGAGAAGAAGGCCACTGACCTCAGAGACCTCGCACTGTTCAACAAAGACGTCATTGAAGGCATGCCGAGCGGCCTCTTCACAGCCGAGCCGGGCGGCAAGGTGCTGCTCTTCAACAGGGCGGCCGAGACGATAACCGGAATCGAGAGGGCCGCGGCCCTCGGCAGGAACATCAGCGGCATACTGCCCTTCATAGACAGGCTGGAGGAAGCGCAGCGGATAGAGGGCGCTGTCGTGTCTCAGGGGAAAAACAAGGTCATAGGGCTTACCGTCTCTAAGATGCACGATGCAAGCGGCATGAGCACCGGCTTCATAGGCATATTCAACGACCTGACGGAATTGAAAAAGATGCAGGAGGAGATAAAACAGAAGGAAAGGCTTGCGGACATAGGCGAGCTTTCGGCCAATATAGCGCACGAGATAAGAAATCCCCTTGCCTCTCTGAAGGGCTCCATAGAAATGCTGAGGGAAGACACGCTTCCTGCCGGGCATAAGGAAAAGCTCATGGAGATAGCGCTTGCGGAGATGAACAGGCTCAATATAATCATTACCGATTTTCTCAGTTATTCGCGGCCCGGGGCTCCCGAACCCGTGGTATTTGACCTTAATCAGATGCTCGATGAGGCCGTCGGGATGTTTGAGCAGATGGAGGCGCAGGGCGTGTCCTTCGAGAGGAAATTCAGCGGCCGGCTCGAAATAAAGGCAGACCCCCAGAGGCTGCAGCAGGTTTTCTGGAACCTGGGCATCAATGCCATAGAGGCGATGCCGGACGGGGGCAGCCTCACGATAGGCACGACAAACGGCAGGGAGACGGTTGAGGTATCCTTCGAAGACACGGGCACGGGAATAAGCCCTGAGAATGCAAAGAAGGTCTTTTACCCTTTTTTCACGACAAAGAACAAGGGTACCGGACTGGGCCTGAGCATCGCATACAGGATTATCGAGGACCACGGGGGGAAGATAACCTTCCAGAGGAGGTCCGGCGGGGGAATGAAATTCAAGATACTCCTCTATAAGGACGGGATTAAGGAGGCGACATAGGCATGCCGAATACGCAGGAGGGCGCAATCCACAAAGCCAAAATGCTGATAATCGAGGACGAACGGAGCATGAGGGATGTGCTCCGAATCCTTCTTGAGGGAGAAGGCTACGAGGTCATCTCCGCACATGACGGCCTCGACGGCATCGGCTGGCTGCAGAAGGACATATTCGACCTGATAATCACGGATATAAAAATGCCCGGGGCCGACGGCTTCGAGATACTCAGGAAATCCATCGAGCTGTCCCCGGATACGCTCGTAATAATGATAACGGCCTTCGGAACCACCGAGTCCGCGGTGGAGGCAATGAAGCTTGGAGCCTACGACTACATATACAAGCCCTTCAAGATAGACGAGATACGGCTCATCGTCAAAAACGCCCTCGACAAAAGAAGGCTCAAGGCCGAGGTCTCCCTCCTAAGGCAGACCGTCAGGGCCAGATACGAACCGGCTAATATCATCGGCGAAAGCCCTGCAATGAAGGAACTCCTGCACCTCATACCGAGGGTGGCCCAGAGCGCAGCGAACGTGCTCATAACCGGAGAAAGCGGAACCGGCAAGGACCTCGTGGCAACCGCGCTTCACAACCTGAGCGACAGGGCGGATAAAAACTTTGTGGCGATAAACTGCGCCTCACTGCCCGAGGGCCTTCTTGAATCCGAACTCTTCGGCTATATGAAGGGCGCATTCACAAGCGCATCCCAGAACAAGCAGGGGCTTTTCGAAGTCGCAAACGAGGGCACGCTGTTTCTGGACGAGGTTGCGGAGATGCCCATCAACCTTCAGTCCAAGCTCCTGCGCGCAATAGACACCGGCAGCTTCAGAAGGCTGGGGGGCACAAACGACATCAAGGTCAACGTCAGGATACTGTCCGCAACAAACAAGGACCCGGCAGAGGCGGTCGCAGCGGGCAGTTTCAGGGAAGACCTCTTCTACAGGCTCAATGTGATCCCCATCCACATCCCCCCTCTGAGGGAGAGGAAAGAGGACATACCCCTTTATATTGAGCACTTTCTAAAAAAATCCTCGGTTGGAAAGAGGCATATCTCCCCGGAGGCGATAAACCTGCTTATGAACCAGCCGTGGAAGGGCAATGTGAGGCAGCTTGAGAACGCAATAGAAAGGACACTTCTGCTGACGGACAAGGATATAATAACAGAGGCGGATTTGCCCCCGGGGATAACGAAAACATACTCCGAGGACAAGACGCCGATGACTGATGTAAGCGGGGGCATAGACCTCAAGGCCGTAATCGAGGGGATGGAGAGGGGCTATATCACAGAGGCCCTGAGGCTGACGGCAGGCAAAAAGGCGGAGGCCGCAAAGCTGCTGGGCCTGTCCTTCCGTTCCTTCAGGCACAGGCTGCAGAAATACGGGATACGATGAAATTAGGCGAGGCGCTGGTAAAGGAAGGCTTCATAACAAAAGAGCACCTGGGCCGCGCCCTCGAAAGACAGGTAATCTTCGGGGGCAGGATAGGGACGAATATCGTAGAGCTCGGTATACTGAAGGAAGGGGAGCTGACCGCATTCCTCAGCACATTCTTCAAGGTCTCCCATGTAAAGCCCTCCGAGCTTTCCTCCGTAGACGAGGAGACAATCGCGTGCATAAGCAGGGAGCTTGCTGAAAAATACAAGGCCGTCCCGTTTAAAAAGGAAAAGCACAGGCTCCATGTGGCGATGTTAGATATTAAAAACATACAATCCCTCGATGAACTGAGGTTCATGAGCGGCTACGACATAATCCCTTATATTTCATCCGAAATCAGGCTTCTTTATGCGCTTGAGAAATATTACGGCATAAAAAGGGACGTAAGGTTCATCAGCCTGCTTGACACTGAAGAGGAGAACGAAGAGCCTGCGAAGAAAAAGTCCACCGCCCCGGAAACCCTGCTTAAGGCCAAGGAGGCGTTTGCCGCCGTAGGCAACAGGGACGAGGTGGCCGGAATCTTGATAGCCGAGGCGCACAGGGGCGCAAAGAGGGTCTTGCTTTGCATGGTCAAAGGGGCGGCGGAGATTACCGGCTGGAGGTCCAAGGGGATAGAGGCAGGGGGCTTTAAGACCCATGCCGCGGCCCCGTCCCTTTTTCACGATGTCCTTACAGGCAAGAACTACTACAGGGGGCCGGTGCTTCAGATACCGGGCAATAAAGACCTGATAGACCTGCTCGGCGGAACCCCTCAGGACAGTCTCCTTGTGCCGATTATCCTCCGCGACAGGGTCATGGCCCTGCTTTATGCGGACAACGGCGTCAACAGCGTGCTCGATGCAAACATAGCATACGTCAACACCATCTGCTCGCTCGCATCATTGGCCTTTGAGCTTCTCATAGTGAAGAAAAAGATAATGGAGCTATAGCACCCTTTCCGGACCGGTGTAGATATTAAACCTGCCTCCCCTTAAAAAACCGACCACTGTGATTTTATTGCCCCCGGCGATGTCAATCGCCATGTCCGTCGGAGCAGCCCTGCTGGCTATCAGAGGGATGCCCCACCTTGCGCATTTGGACGCCACCTCCGAGGAGACCCTCCCGCTTGTAAGCAGCATCCTGCCCCTGAAGTCCATGCCCTCAAGCAGGCAGTAACCGATGACCTTATCCACTGCATTATGCCTGCCTATGTCCTCTGCAAAGCAGATGATGTCAGAGGCGTCGGCCATGGCCGCGCTGTGCACGCAGCCGGTCAGTTTGTGCAGGCCGGACACCGCCTGAAACCTCATGTACAGCTCCCTCAGCCTCGTTGCATCAATACGGAACGGGTCGTCAACAGGCGCGGCCTTTTTCCTTTCGGCAAACGAGAGCCCTCCTGCGCAGCCTGAGGTTACCGCCCCTCCGCTAAGGTCAGCCTCGCCCTCGGCGGTTATGTCAGCCGCAATCTCCCCGTTGCGGCTGCTTATGGATATGTCCTCAGTGCACCACCTGCCCCTGATTATCCCCTCGGTCATGAAAAACCCGACTATAAGCTCCCGTATCATAAGAGGCGTGCAGTACATGGTCAAGGCCTCCTTGCCGTTGACCGACACCCTCAGCCTCTTTTCAACGGCAACGGCATCCTCCACAATCTCCCTGTGCCTGCCCGAAACCTTTGTGATTGCCTGTTTGACCGCTCCTTCAAATGTTCCGTTGTCCCTCTCCATCCTGCAATTATAATTTTTTTATCGGTTTAAGGTCAAAGGGTTACCCTGCGAATGGGTTACGAACCCCTGCGAATGGGCACATCGAATTTTGCCGTGAGATTTACATTGAAACCTGTTAAAATATGTGCCGGCGTCATGATGACTTACACAGGTTCCATAAGAGAGGGCATCCGGCTCATCCACAGCCGGTGGCAGCTTATTGCGGCCCAGATAGTTCTTTCAATCGTAGGATGCATAGGCTTTACCATCCTCGTCGGGATACCGCTTGTGGCAGTGGTTGTCACAATGGGCTTTGACATCTCCGAGATTTCAAGGCTGAGGGAATTCCTCCTTGGCGCAGACGACCCGCTTGACCTCATCAGGAGATACCTCGGCATCGGGCTGCTCATCCTGTTTGCCGTGCTCCTTTATGCGCTTGTCGTGTTCTGCCTCTGGGTGTATGTGCTCGGCGCCTCGGCAGGCGTGATAACAGACTCCCTCAGGGAGCCTCTCGGCAGGTTCACCCTCAGGAGATTCATGCAGGAGGGCAGGAGGCTGTTCCTCCCTCTTATCGGTTATACGTCCGTCGTGGGAGCCGCATTCGTCGGAGCGGTCTTCGTCCTCGGCATATTCGGAGGAGCGGCAGCCGCCTTCACCGCCGCAATGAAGCTAAAGGGGGCGATATTCGGGGTTACGATGGGCGTGTTTGCGGCCCTTGTGATTATACTCATGGGAATCGCCTCCACCTTCGGCGCCATAGTCGCTACGTTTTTCGGCACGGCTGTGATGGCCGTAGAAGGGAGCGGGCCTGTAGAGACCGCAAAGAAGACCATGAGGTATCTAAGGGACATGCCCTCTTCCATGGGGCTTTTTTTAGTAGTGCTCGCCGGATACATAGTAATATACGGAGTCGGCCTTCTTATCGGGATTGGGCTGGACATTGCGCCGTTCGGCGGCGCGGTGCTATTTGTGCCGTACCAGATATTGCTCTACCTGCTTCAGGGCTACCTGAACATCGTGATGCTCGCAATAGCGATTATCTATTACTTCCATACGGCCCCCATTGTTTCAGGCCCTACCTGCGGAGATTCCATTCCGGCCTCAGATACTTCGCCAGAAGAAGCTCCTGCGCAAGCGCCTCCTCAAGAGGTTCAGCCCCGGACGGGCGAAGCTCAACCCTGAAGACCTCCTCAAAGGCCGCGCTTACAGCTTCTTTAAAGCCGCGGTCGTCAAGTTCAGGGAAAACGGACAGGCCCTCATCAGAAGCCGCTGCCCTGCCGAATATCATGTCCGCCTCCGCCATGTCAATGAAATATGGTATTGAGCCCTGTTGCAGAAAACCGTCTCGCCATCTCCTCTGGGCAGAGCCTGCAATCTTCCTGCCGCCCAAGGAAAGCTCCCCGTAGGACCTTGCCTGAAAACAAAGAGGGCTTCTTGAATATGCCCCTGTCCTGCCCTCTTCCATCCCGGCACTTATGCCGAGGCTTCTTAATGCCATGACAAGGGCGCGGCTTATCTTTCTATAGGTTTCGTAGAGGCCGCCTGAGAAATGGCCCTCCGGCCTTGAAGAAAAACTGTAAGTAAGCTCCCTTCCGTGAAGTATGGCCCTGCCTCCGGTCGGCCTCCTTACAACGGGTATGCCCTTTTTCATGCAGTAATCGAGGTCTATGCCCGCAGTCCTCTGAAAACACCCGATTGTAAGAGAGGGGGACTTCCAGCCGTAGAACCTCAGGGCAGGAGGCAGGCCGTCTCTCCTTATGGCGGTTGAGAGCGCCTCATCAATGGCCATGTTCCAGAACGCATCCTGAGGCCCTGTGTCTATGAGCCTCCAGACTTGAGGGGTCACCGGCATGGCCCTAAGATGACCCTGCCCTTTTTAAGGGAAATCTCCTTAAGCAGTCCCTCAAAGACCTTTTCCTCTCCGAAGAGGTTTCTCAAGAAGACCTTCCCGCCTTCAAGCCTCACCGTGTCCACATTCTCAAGGAAAAGCCTGTCCCCGCCCTCTTCGCTTACATAGGCGTTAAGCTCGCACATGATAAATACCTCCTTGGGATATTTTAACGGTTTCCCGTGCTTTTATGATAACCGTTTTTCCGGAGATTTACCGCAGGCTGCCGTTCGTGTTAGATTATAAGCAGGATGAATGAGAGAATTCTTGTCATTGACGATGAGCCTCTCATATTGGCCACCATCGAGAGAGCGCTCTCAAAGTTAGGCTATGCCGTCAGGACGACGGGCAGCGTTGCGGACTTTCTGGACGCCCTGTCCACTGCCGCCTTTGACCTCCTGATAATGGACCTCCATCTGGGCAGCATCAGTCCCGATGTCCTGCTTGAGAAGGTCAGGGCCATAACCCCTGAGACAAAGATACTTACGGTAAGCGGGTCCAATTACGGGTTCCCTGAGGAGTGCTTCCTGCAAAAGCCCTTCAAGATAGACGACCTCAGGCACATGGTAAGAGAGATGCTGGATTCGCCGCCCTGCCATAGAGATAAGTGAATGGACAGCGCCCCCCATGAGCCGCCAGCCTGCGGGCATAGCCATGCGGCTATTTTATAAACCCGTCTCTCTATCCCTCTATGCAGGCATAACCGTCCTCTGGCTTATAACAATGTACATGCTCTTTGACAGGCACTACGGCGGCGGATTTGCCGCAGGCGGTGGCATGGCCGAAAGCGTTTCCGTTGAAGGGCTTTTGGGAGAAAGGTGGATGGCTGTTTATCAGGCAGGGCAGAGGACAGGCTATTCAGTAAGCAGGCTCACGAAGCTTGATAACGGGGAAGCTCCGGGGTATAAGTCCTTTGAACTCGTCTTTATGAGGCTGAGGCTCTTAGGCGTGGAGAAGGAAATCAGGATGATTACGGATGCATACCTTGACAACGCCTTCAGGGTGAAGTCCTTTATATTCTATGTGGAGTCCGACGCTGCCATGACGGTAAGCGGCACGGTGGAAGGCAGCGCCCTCAATGTGACGCTCGATGCCGGAGGCGTGAAGTCCGCGCAGAGGATTCCCCTAAAGGGGGAGCCTTATATGAGCCTCCCCCTGATACCCGTCACTAAGAAAGGGGCCATAAGGCTTCCGGTCATAGACCCTGCCACTCTCACGCAGGATGTGATGGAGCTTGAGGTTAAGGGCAGGGAGCCGCTCTTCATAATGGGCGAAAAAGTTGACGCCTACAGGCTCGAAGGCTCTTTCAAAGGCGCGCCGGTCGTCATGTGGGTTTCGGAAAAAGGCGAGCCTCTTAAAGAGGAGTCCGCAGGCATCACCTTAATAAGGGAGGCCAAAGAGGATGCCGTAAAGATAGCAAGACCTTCTGTGGATTTTGCTCTGGAGGGGGCCATACCCCTTGAGGCACAAAAAAAGGCGGCTGACAATCCCGGATACCTCAAGGTCAGGCTCAAGGGCATGAGCCTTGCCGGGTTTGAGCTTGACGGCGGGGCGCAGAAACTGAGCGGCGATGTGCTTGAGATACGGCGCATGGAGATAAAAGGGGGAGCAGGGAAGGAAACAGCCCGGCTCGAGGACAAAGAGGAGTATCTTACGGACACGCTTTTTGTGCAGTCAAAAGACCCGGAAATCGTATCTATGGCCGGGGAGATTGTAAAAGGCGGCAGGGATGCTCTTTCAAAGGCAAGGCTGATATACTCATGGGTCTATGAAAACATCAAAAAGACTCCGACCGTGACCATCCCCTCTGCCACGGAAGTGCTTAAGGCAAGGCGCGGGGACTGTAACGAACACACGGCCTTATACACCGCCCTCGCAAGGGCCGCAGGCATCCCGACCCGTGTTGCCGTCGGCCTCGCATATAAGGGAGGATATTTTTACTACCACGCATGGCCGGAAATATATGTCAACGGCTGGATTCCGATTGACCCCACACTTGGGCAGTTCCCTGCGGATGCAGGCCATATAAGGCTTCTTACCGGAGACATAGGCAGGCAGGTGCGGCTTATGTCGGTTATGGGGAGACTGAGGATTGAAGAGGTGGAATAGGAAGGCTCATGAAATCCCTTCGTGAAATCACTGCGTGATGTCCTCCGCTATCCCTGATTTTTCCTCAAGCATCCTGTCAACCTTCTCCCAATCCACACTGCCGGAGACCCCGGCCTCCTCAAAGAGCCTGGCCGCAACGGCCCTCGCGTCAGTTGCCATGCCGTAGACATCCCTATTGATTTCGAAAAACACTTTTTTTCCGGCGGGACCTGCCGGCAGGACTGCTATCTTGACGTTTCTGTATATTAACTCTCCCGGGGTGTTTATCTCAACCCCCAGGAAGAAATCCTCCATGTCCTCCGGCCTGACCCTGATGCAGCCGTGGCTTCTGTACTGATACACCGAAGACGGCGCGATGGTCTGGTGTATGATTATTTTCGGTATGGATGTCTTGACTGAGAACCTTCCGAGGGGGTTTTCCGGGCCGGGCAAAACAACCGTCTTGACAGGCCGGCCCTCCTCAAACATCTCCTCCCGGATGGATTCCGGCACATGCCAGACCGGGTCTTTTTCCTTTGCCGTCACGCGGAATTTTCCAAGCGGGGTTCTCCACCGCGTCGTCCCTTTTTTAGAAAGCAGGCCGAGCCCTACTGGGAATGCCTTATGGAGTTTCCCTCCCTTGAAGAAATAGAGCATCCTGTCCGGGATGTTAATCAGTATGATGCCCTCATGAACGAGGGCGTCCGGCGTAAGGGGGACTATCCTCAGAGTGTTCACCCTAAGCTTATCCCCCGGGTGGATGTGCTTTCTATGGTCAATGCCGTTTGTGCGGGCAATGTATCGCCAGTCTGCCCCGAGCCTTGAGCCGATGAGTTCGAGGGTATCGCCTTTTTTGACGGCATAGACGGTTTCGCCGCCGATAACCGTGTTTGAGACCGGCTCTCCGGCCCGGGCCGCGGAAGGAATAAGGAGAAGCAACACCACAAAAAAGCTTTTCATAGTGAAACTCTATGCCCAAAGAGGCGTGGAGTCAACCAAGCGGGGCTTGTTACATTTTCCGAAATAGCGTAAAATTGACCGTAGGCTTAAGGTGGACGAACTTTTAAAATGAAACGGCGCAGGGCAAGGGAATATGCGCTTCAGGCGCTTTTCCGCATGGAGTTTACAGGCGAGCATCTCGGTAAAGAGGCCCTGAAGCTCCTCTGCGAGGATGACGACGAGGCGGCACTGGAGTTCTTCGCGGATATCGTAATCGGAACCCGGAAGAACCTCAATGAAATAGACGCCGCAATCAAGGGTGCAGCCGAGCACTGGGTGCTTGAGCGGATGGCCATTGTAGACAGGAACATCCTCAGGGCCGCCGCCTACGAACTCCTTTTCCGCAAGGACATCCCTCAGGCGGTTGTGATAAACGAGGCCATTGAGATAGCCAAGAAATACTCCTCCTCGGAATCCGCTTCATTCATAAACGGAATACTGGATAAGATAGCAAAAGAGTCCGCCGCGCCCGGGCAAAATACTGTGGCCCCGGCCCGGAAAAAAGGGTCTATTGCTTAGGCTGTAAGGTGGTACTATGCGGTACGCCGTAATCTCCGATGTGCACGCAAACATCGAGGCCCTTGAGGCAGCGCTCCGGGATATAAGGAAACAGGCCCCGGAGGCGGAAATCCTGTTTTTAGGCGATGCGGTCGGATACGGCCCTGAGCCCAACGAATGCGTAAGCCTCCTTAGGGATACCTGCCGCATACTCATTGCCGGAAACCACGACTGGGGCGTTTTGGGGCTTACGAATATAGAATATTTCAACGAGTACGCAAGGGCGGCCATCCACTGGACAAAAGATGCCATGCTTTATGAGAACATGGAGACCCTCAGGGCGTTTCCCCTGACGAAAAGCCTTGACAACATCCTTCTTGTGCACTCAACCCCCATAAGGCCGTCGGAATGGAACTACCTCCTTACGATGCACGATGCAGAGGCCAACTTCGGCCATTTTAGAGAGGGGATATGTTTTGTAGGCCACAGCCACCGGCCTTTCATCTTAGAGAGGCTTGCCTCAGGAGAGATGCGTCTCCTCGGGGACAGAGCGAAAATTTCCAAAGGCCGCAGGTATATAATAAACGCCGGCAGCGTGGGCCAGCCCAGAGACGGCGACCCAAGGGCCTGCTATGCGATTATAAAGGACGGGCGCATAGAACTTATGCGGGTCGGCTATGACATAGAAAAGACTCAAGGGAAAATGAGAAAGGCGGGCCTCCCCGTCTTTCTCATAGAAAGGCTTTCAGAAGGCCGTTAGGTTATTTCAGCCGAGCCTCTGCCTGCAACCAGTTTATGTTTTTAAAGAACGCCTCTATGTAGTCGGCCCTTTTAAGCCCGTAGTCCGGCATGAAGGCGTGCTCGAAAACGTCCATTATGAGTATCAGGTTACAGCCTGCCGGGTGCGAGACGTCGTGCTCGTTTATCCAGAAGTTAAGGAGCCTGCCGCCTATGGTATCCTGATAAAGAGCGGCCCAGCCTATGCCCCTCATCGAGCCTGTTGCCTTGAAGTCCTTTTCCCACGCCTCCGCGCCTCCGAAGGACTCGGCGAGTCCTTTTCCTAACTTTCCGGCCTTATCCAGCGCTCCATTTCCGCCTAAGTTGTCGAAATAATATTCGTGGAGCCTCATGCCGTTAAACTCCCATCCGAGCCTCCGCTTAAGCTCCGCGTACTCCGGCGTTCCGGTCTTTCCGTCCTTGAGCATCGCAGAGAGGGCGTCAAGCGCCTTGTTGGTGTTTGTGACATAACCCTGATAGAGCGTGAAGTGGTTTTTAAGGAGGGTTTCGCTTAGCCCCTCCATGCCGATTAATCTTGAGTAGTCCGTTGCCGCATACTGCATAGCGTTCATCCTCCTTTTTTTTAAGCCCTGAATGAAAGCCTAACATATCCAGATGCGATGTCAAGGAGATGCGGAAGCATGAAGCAGTTCAGTCAAATGAGGACAGTGGGGGCTGCTTGCTTTTAGGTGGTTTTATATATCAAATCTTATATTGCAAGACCTGACCCCATTTTTTGAAACTCACAAACCCACTTCCCCATAATCCCCTAACTAAAAGGAGAGCGGTGTTACCTACTCCGCGCAAGGTGTTTATTACTCCTTACAATGGTGCTCTCGGCGTAATTTTTTACTTGCATTAATCGCTCACGTCTGGTAACTTATTGCATATGATGGCGTTACCAGTAACTGGGGAAGTTGACAAACGTAACGTCCATGATTTACTATTACATATGAAGGGGGGTGATGCAATTGCACGATTATAAGATGATGTCCGACTTGATAGCGAAATACAAAATAGCGGTCGAGGCTAAGGAGCGAGAACTGGCTGAACTCAAAGAAGCTCTAACTTCGCTCCAGAAAGCCATGAGGATTATGGAGCGCGAGGGTTTGTTTCAGGAAAACTTGCCGATGCCAGAAACAACACCAGAACGGGAAACCGATGAGTTTGCGGGCAAGGGGTTGAGGGAGAGCCTTCTTGCCATAATAGAGGCCGCCAAAGGCGAGGGAATCACATCCCGCGACATTTACCATAAGCTTATGGCTGGCGGTTATACATCGGCCAGCAAAGACAAATTGCAGGATGTCATGGTTGGGGTAAGCCGCTTAAAAGACCGTGTAACATATACGCAGAAGGGGAGGCAGAAGGGGAGAATGAGATATTATTCAATCAGGGAATGAAAGAACGGCTGAAGATATTGGGCACCTTTTAAAAAACATTCGGATAATGAAAAGGGGGTGATTGAATGAGAAGAACGGTAGCCCCTGCTGGTCGTCGAATCGCCGCCAGTGGGGGCAGTAATGAGAAGGCCTTAGGTCTGTCACCTTGCGAGGGAAGCCAGACCTAAGGCCGTGGCGATTCATGGGGCGCGGGTTGGTACCCAGACTTGGCTCTAAAACTCGGTCGTTCGGGGTTCAATCCCCCGGCGCTCCATCCTTTTTTTATTGTAACATAAAATCTTAATTTATAAAGCCCGGCTATGGCGGCGGGAATTACAGACCTCATGTTTGGGAGATTGAGGAAATTTTGGTGATTAAAGATTCTTTAGACTCACGCTTCGCGTTGGGCTTTTAACTCTTCTTTGAATTTTGTATAGTATTCAAACAAACCGAAGAAAAAAGATAAGGAGCTAAACCCAAAAAATATTTTGATATATAATTCAACGTAACTTTGGATATCGGACGCAAGGCAGAAAATAATGTTGGCAACACTCAGAACGAGTACTACTAAGGTTGATGTCATAAGAGCTTTAATATAGTGTGCCGATTTTAGAAAATTATACCCAAAAGACACTTTATCAATGTCTACATTGGAATCACGGTATTGCTTTATTATTCCGATAATAGCAATTACTTGCGCAATACTTGACGCAATTATGATATAAGGAGGTGCTGAATTACCGAGAGGACAATCAAAAATATAGGGCACTGGTGTTATACCAGTTTCGCTTGTTCTTTTAGGCTAAGGAATTCCTTAGAATACTGACCCGGTAAAAATCTGACATTAAAGAACCTTTTAAACATGCGATCGTCAGCTTCAGGTTCATGGCATTGTTCAATATAAACACAACTGTAATCGATCACTCTAAAATGGTGCTTAAATGTTTTTTCTTGTGCATAGTATAAATGCACGTTCGGGTGTTCTTTTGCTACAGTAAAAAGGGGGCTGTTCTTTAAAATCTCATGCTTATTCTCAAGAATGAACTCAACATTGATTTTTTTGCTTTTTAACGCCGATAAAATTTCGGAGTCATTATATATTGACCCGTTACCGCCATATATGAGCATTCTTTCTTTTGCGCGGTCAATGTCCTCAAGAATCATTTTTGTAGCCAGGTCTCTATCATTTTTTATCCATTCTGCGTTCAGTGAATGCACACGATGCCACTCTTTTAAGAAAGGCAGGGCAATAAACAACAAAATAATACTGAGCAATATATACGAAATAGTTAGCACCGTAGTTCCCCGTTTGATGGCATGCGATATATCATAAGCTTTAAACCTTTACTCATGTCAAATAAGAATAACTTATAAACCTATTAGCCCTTATATCGTCCCTACATTATAGAAGACCACAGTTCGTTTAACTTGTCAACTCTTTTTCAATGTCTTTGTCTTTGCAAAATGACCCACTACTGAAGCACTGCCGGTATTTGACTATCCCACCGGTCTGTTTTATTATTTAAGCTTATGGCGGATAATTCTATGGTGCAGGGCATGACCGGATTCGGATTATTTCGGTGCGAAGGGCCAGAAGAGAGGAGGTTGAGCTTTATGAAGGCGCGTGAATTCGACAAGAAATTT